>JBPCYB010000071.1:0-5403 GCA_051007995.1 Woeseiaceae bacterium
CCCCCCCTCCCCCCCCCCCCCCCCCCCCACCCCGGTTAATTTTCGTCGAAGACCATACCCATGATATTGACGCCCGCGTCAACAAACGTCGTTTCACCGGTAATGCCGCTGGCAAGATCCGAACAAAGGAACGCGGCGGTATTGCCGACCTCTTCGATTGAAACCGTGCGGCGCAGGGGCGAGGCCTTCTCGGCGTAATTCAGCATCTTGCGGAAGCCGCCAATGCCGGCAGCTGCCAATGTCTTAATGGCGCCCGCGGATATCGCATTGACGCGTACTCCTTTCGGGCCAAGATCTGATGCAAGGAAGCGAACACAGGACTCGAGACTGGCTTTGGCGAGGCCCATGACGTTGTAATTGGGCACAACCTGCACGGCAGCGTTATAGGTCAATGCAAGAATCGCAGAATGATCGCTCAACATTGGCGTAGCAGACTTGGCCAACGCGGCCAGGCTGTATGCCGATATGTCATGCGAGATCCGATAGCCTTCTCGGGTAATAGATTCCGTAAAGCCGCCTTCAAGTTGCTCGCGAGGAGCGAAGCCAACGGAGTGCACCAAGACGTCCAGACCGTCCCATTTTTTTCCAAGAGCAGCAAACACAGCGTCAATTTCTTCGTCGCTCGTAACGTCGCAGGGGAAACAAAGCTCAGTATTTTGCTCAAGACGGGTCGCCAGTTTCTCGACACGCCCCTTTAACTTGTCGTTTTGGTACGTGAAAGCAATTTCGGCGCCTTCGCGTGCAAAGGCCTCCGCAATTCCCGTCGCGATCGAGCGATCGCTTGCGACGCCGACGATCAGCGCGCGTTTGCCGGCCATAAAGCCCATAGTGTTCCCCTTAACTGGATTGGCGGGTTACGTCGACGTACATCGTCAATCGTTGCCCCGGCCGCAGTATCTTGTTTTTATCAATGTTATTCCAGCGAGTCAGCTGGTTGATCGTGACACGAAAGCGATTCGCGATCAGGTACAGAGAGTCGCCATTGCGAACCGTGTAATTGAGTTTGCGCGTCGTGTTCCCGAGTGTGCTTGTTGGCGATGTGCGCGGGGCAACGTCAGCGTCAGTCCAGACAACGAGCTTGCGCCCTACAGGCAATGTGTCGCCTGGCGCCATGCCATTCCAGGCAGAGAGTTGGCGAGTAGTAACGCCATATACTTGGCTTATCGTCCAGAAACTCTCACCGCTGGCCACGATGTGATCATGTTTATTGTCGGCGCGTTTCCGACTTTGTGTCTTGACCAATCGCGCGTCGGCGCTTTGGCTGTAAGCCGTGAGTGGTTTGCTTGCCACGGGAATCATCAAGTAGTGGCCGGCACGAATTGTATTGCCGCGTAAGTTATTCGCAGAACGTATTGCGGGAATCGTCGTGTGGTAATCGAGCGCGATCTCGGAAATCGTTTCACCATTGCCCACTTTGTGCCGCTTCCAGCGCACCCGGTCTTGCGTTGGCACCTGCTCGAGGGCTATCGCGAACGCATCGGCAACGTCGTACGGCATAACCAGACTGTGTGGTCCCTGTGGGTCTGTAGACCAACGGTTATAACCCGGGTTGTATGCATAAACGGTATCTACATCGACACCGGCGAGTTCGGCGGCTAACGCCAGATCCAGTTGCGAGCCAATGTCAGCGACAACGAACTGCGGTTCGTCGACAACGTACGGCAAGCTGACGTTGTACTTCGCCGGATCGCGGACGATGTCGACCAGTGCGAGTAGTCGCGGTACATAGGCACTGGTTTCCTTTGACAGTTTCAGACTGAAGAAGTCTTCCGGCTTGCCGGCGGCACGATTGCGTCGTACCGCTTTGCGAACGTTGCCTTCGCCTGAATTGTATGACGCGATCGCGTTCAGCCAGTCACCGTTGTTGAAGCCATGCAAATGATCAAGATAATCGAGTGCCGCACGAGTTGAGTCGACGATGTCGCGACGGCCGTCGTACCACCAGTTTTGTTTAATGCCAAAACGTGTAGCGGTGCCCGGAATCATTTGCCACAAACCGGCCGCGCGGCCGTGCGAATACGCAAACGGGTCGTAAGCGCTCTCGACGATAGGCAACAAAGCCAGTTCCAGCGGCAAGCCACGTCGATCGAGTTCGGCCGTGATATGCGGCAGGTAGCGTTGCGCGCGTGTGAAGACACGGTTCAGGTAGTCCGGATGTTTGACGAACCAGTCGCGTTCAGCGCGAATGCGTCTGTTATCGACTCGGTCCAGTTCGAAGCCGACGCGAAGTCTCTCGAGTACATCGGGCGGAGCAAAGGTCGGCGCGATTCTGCGTTCCCACGCCGGAGCTAACGGCTCAATCAGCTGTGCCTCGATGGGCGCCGGCGGGCTTACTGTCACTGGCTCGTCGGCCACAGGGGGGCTAACGGCACAGCCGGCCAGTATTAACAAAAAGGTGAAGGCAGTTGCGCCAACACGGTGAAATCTCTGTAATAATCGGGTCTTGAACATAAGCATCGCGCTATCCTACCGGGCATACGCTGCGGTGCAAGTACCACGCCCGCAGTTTTTTCGCTGAGGTCAGATTTAATGGAAATATTGGCGCACTACCCGGAGTCGGCTCGAAATTGGCTCATGACGCCACTGGGCGAGGCACTCCTCGCCGAGGAAAGCCGCGTAGTGGAGGAGGCGCTGGACGGCATTTTCGGCGAGCAATGCCTGCAGCTCGGGCTTTGGGGAGATGACAAGACATTCCTCCGACACGCACGGACGCAGCGCACGGCCCTGATTGATTCGGCGCCCGTCGCGGGCGGCCCCACAGCGATCGGAGACCTGCATCGGCTGCCAGTAGCCGATGACTCCATTGATTGTCTGTTATTGCCGCATACACTGGATTTCAGCCACCGCTCGCACGCGATCCTGCGCGAGGCTCATCGTGTCCTGCGATCGGATGGCCATCTTGTCGTGCTCGGATTCAAGACGGGCGGATTGTGGGGCATGCGACGACTTATTCCAGGGGCTGCGTTGCCACCGGGTGCCGAGCACTTGATCTCCGAACGGCGACTGCGAGACTGGCTGCAATTGCTCGATCTGCGGATTCATGGATTGACGCGATTTTTCTTTCGCTGGCCGCTGCCCGGCAACGGTGGCGCCAGTTCGGTCAATTGGGAACGACGCGGTCAACGGTTGTGGCCCGAATTGGCAGCTTGCTATATGCTCACGGCGCAGAAACGGGTTAGCACGATGACACCGGTGCGGCCGCGGTGGCTGCGTAAGCCGAAAGTTGTCGCCGGGCTGGCAGGATCAACGAATAGAGTGTCGCGAATCCGCTTTGACCAAAACAGTTGAGATTTATACCGACGGAGCTTGTCGCGGCAATCCGGGTCCCGGTGGTTGGGGCGCCTTGCTGATCAGCGGCGCGCGCCGCCGAACGATGCATGGCGGCGAGCCGGAGACGACCAATAACCGTATGGAGCTAACGGCTGCGATTGAAGCGCTTAATGCGCTACGCGGAGCGCGTCAGGTTACTTTGCATACCGATTCCAAGTACGTCATGAATGGCATGCTTGAATGGTTGCCTAACTGGAAGCGGCGCGGCTGGAAAACGTCGGCCAAAAAACCTGTAAAAAATCAGGACCTTTGGCAAGCATTGGATGAAGCAACGCAGCGGCACGACATCAGCTGGAAATGGGTCAAAGGACACGATGGCGATCCGGGCAATGAAGAAGCCGACGCGTTGGCCAATCGTGGTATAGATGAGCTATGAGACAAATCGTACTCGACACTGAAACCACCGGGCTGTCACCTTCGCAGGGACACCGCATTATTGAGATCGGTTGCCTCGAGCTGGTTGACCGACGCCTGACGGGTCGTGAATTTCATTGTTTCCTGCATCCTGATCGTGAAATTGATGAAGCCGCACAACGTGTGCACGGAATCAGCCTCGATGATCTTGCGACGGCGCCCAGGTTTCCAGAGGTCGTGGAGGAATTCCTAGAATTCATTGCCAGCGCCGAGCTTGTCATCCACAACGCGGAATTTGACGTCGGATTCATTGAACACGAAATGAAGTTGATGGGTCATGCACAGCCGCAAGTGACTGAGCACGCGACCGTGCTTGACACGTTAGCGCTCGCGCGCAAGATGCATCCGGGTCAGCGCAATAGCCTGGATGCATTGTGTAAGCGCTACGAAGTCGACGCATCCAATCGTGACGTGCATGGCGCTCTTATCGACTCGGACCTGCTGGCGCGCGTCTACCTGGCGATGACGGGCGGCCAGACTGCATTGTCGCTGGACGCCGAAATAGACGATGCGCCAAGTTCGGCCAGCCGTGCTGGCGACACAATCTCCGGCGCGGGCCATGAAAACGGCAGCCCTGTCGCCGACCTAAAGCTGGTTGTCATCAAAGCAAGCAAAGAGGAAGCCGCCGCCCATGACGCGCTGCTGGAAAAAATTGCTAGTATTAGTGGCCGGCAAGACTAAACATCTGAATAACTTACGATAAGGACCATACATGGCCCACACGACAGCCCAGGCTCTGCAACGAAACTTTCTAGGCAATTCACCGGTTTGGTACAAGCAGATCATCATTGCTTTCCTCATCCTGAATCCCATTCTGGTGATATACAGTCCGTTTATTGCTGGTTGGGCTCTGGTTATTGAGTTCATATTTACGCTCGCGATGGCGTTGAAGTGTTATCCGCTGCAGCCGGGCGGCCTGCTCGCTGTTGAGGCCATAGTCCTCGGTCTCGCATCGCCGGAAATGGTATTTCACGAGGCTGAAGTCAATTTCCCTGTGATCATGTTGTTGATGTTCATGGTCGCTGGCATCTACTTCCTGCGCGAAATGCTGTTGTACACATTCACGAAGATATTGCTCGGCGTGCGCTCAAAAGTTTTGCTGTCAATGATGTTTTCGTTTACCGCTGCATTCCTGTCGGCATTTCTGGATGCGTTGACGGTGACTGCCGTCATTATCACGGTAGCAGTTGGTTTCTTCGGCGTTTATCACAAAGTCGCATCGGGCAAGGCATTCAACCTTGATCATGATCATTCGACCGATGATGAGGTGGCCGAATTGCATCGCGCGGATCTCGAGCAGTTTCGGGCGTTCTTGCGCAGTCTGATGATGCACGGTGCCGTGGGAACTGCGCTTGGCGGTGTCACCACCTTGGTCGGTGAACCGCAAAACCTGCTAATCGCAGAAATCATGGATTGGGAATTCGTCGAATTCTTTTTGAAGATGGCACACATATCCATGCCGGTTCTTGTGGTCGGCCTGATCACCTGCATGATGCTCGAGATAACAAAGTCTTTTGGCTACGGCGCGCAATTGTCGCCACGCGTGCGAGAGGTCCTGCAGGCTTTTGATGACGATATGGCCGAGAAACGGACCAAGCGCGAAAGCAGCGTGATAGCGGTACAGGCTGTGGTCGGTCTTCTACTGTGCCTGGCACTGGG
>JBPCYB010000072.1:0-5615 GCA_051007995.1 Woeseiaceae bacterium
CCGCTGACATCGCTTGTTCGAGGTCACGAACTTTCGCATCAATATCGACATCATTGAGTGTCGTTTTCGCATAGGTTATTCGTGCGACATCGGCAATGTCCTCAAGCATCTCGGGGAATACGATCAACCCGCCGATAATAAAAAGAAAGGCTATGCCAGTAAAATTTGCATACGCGATATAGAACACTGACGCATCGACGTACGGCACAAGAACAAATAGCGCCAACACGAGCACGGCGAGAATCGCGAAAAAACTAAAGAAAAACATCTCGAAGCGAAACCGACCAACGTGACGGCGCATGCCGTAGACGATGCGCGCAAACCAGATTGAGTAACCGGCGCCAATCGTGAGCGCGACAGGTACGACGATATTGATTGGCACAAAAAGGCCCAACATCACTGGAATAACGTGGGCTAGCTGCCACAGCGACCAGGTCGAATCGGGTAACAGAATTTCGCGGCTGAAAAAATAGAACGCAGGCGGTGTCGCCAGCAGCAGCACAACATAAGGTCGATGATCAAAAAGATCACCGAATGGGGAGAGCAGAAAGCTAAAGTGATACAGCTGCAATCCGACCAGCGCCAGAAGTAATACGGCGCATGCCGACTTGCCCACAATCGTTTTTTGCATGTTCTCCAGGAAGAACAAGTAGGCAATCAACAAAATGGCCGCGGCAAAGACAGAGAAGCCTATGACTAGCAGCGTAACCATGTGAATCGCGGGTAATGACATTGCCGACATTCTACCGTAGATCGATCGAAACATAGGCTTAAGCGAAGACGGACTTACTGAGACCTTCCCAGCAACTCTTGAAATCGTTCGTCATCACGCAGTTGTTGCAAGTCGGGATCGGTTTCCACGAATCGAGAGTAACGTGGATCCATCTCCAATGACTCTTGAAGCGCGGCAATCGCCGGCTCTCTGTCGTTCACCACCAGTCGTTCCAGCACCTTGAAATAGAGCGCTTCCGAATCACGGTTGGATTTCTCTATCGCGATGTCGCAATATCGGCGCGCGAGCCGTCTTATTGCCTCACTGATACGCGACGCTGGAAGTCGACGTGGGCAAAACCGGCCTGTTGGTGCACGGGCAGAACGGCGCGATACGGCCACGGTCGCTGCCAGGAACCGCAAGAATTGATTATGGGAGTACACCATCAATGAGCAAACGTACTAATGAAGCTGGCGCGCCATCGGTTGGAAATTCGCCGGCGGCATCAATGTTCAGCGGCGCCGGAATTGGCCTCATGGTGGGTGTGATGTTGGGGCTCGCGATGTCTCCGACAGTTGCAGCCTTTATCGGTGCTGTGGGTGCCGCGCTCGCTGCGCTGCTGGGCCTCAACGATCGGCACTTCAGTTTAAATAAAGGCATTCGAATTGGCACATTTGGCGTCTTCGCTATTCTCGGCGCCGGCGCCGGAATCCACATGAAGACTCACAATGTATTTGCGCCGAGTCTTTCGGACCAGAAAGAGGCAATCATGGAAGCTGGCTATTCTGAATGTCAGGCCCTTGATCAGTTGGCAGGATTGTCGCTGCGATTAACGCCTCCCGATGCCGACGTAAACCTGGCAGAACAAAAAGATGCATACCTTTCTGCAGGTTTTACAGAGTGTCAGGCACTTAGCCTCCTCGCCGCAAAACCAGCCACGGTTGCCGCGGCCGATACACCGACAACTGATGACGCGGTTGCACAACGAACATCGGCAATGAATTCCATGCTAGCCGGTTCGGGCCTGATGGCAGATGCCGTCGAAATTTCTGCATGTGGAAACCTGCGCATGCTTTCTTACCAATCAACACTATCTTTCGACGAAATCCGCCCTGCTTTCGACAATGCGGGAAACGGATGGAAGAATTTTGCCGGCACCGTTATGGCCGCCAACTTAGACGAGGTACAGAAACGTGAATTGATGTTCATCGCGCGTGATTCAGTTTGCGCCGGAGGTGCACTGCCAACCTCTACCCAGTGCGAACGACTGCAGAGTGCAGCTGTGCAACCTGGCGACGCGCTCTACACTGCGTTTGGGGACACAGAATCACTCGTCCTCGTTCGTGATAGAGTAAAGCAGACGATGAAGACTGATTCTGAGCAGTCGGTGGCACTTCGCCTCCTCACCGGGGCTGTGTGTAAGAGCCCCTAAACAATAACGACATCGCAAAAAGAGCAACACCAGGGAGATCACTATGCGTCAACTTCGGATCATAGCTCCGCCACCACGACACCTATCACGGGCCATCGTAACGCTATTCGCGCTATCCTTCGGTAGCACTGCACTCGCCCAAATCGGAGCCGCCGATGTCGTTCGGGTAACGGTCACCGATTCGACCAATACTGGTCAGTCGGCGACAGGATTCCTCTGGGAATCGGACAGACAGGTTGTCACATCACTACACGCAGTCCTTCACAAGCGATTGCCAGGTAGAACGATTAAGGTTTTCTGCGGTGGTGTCCCGACGGTTGCGCAAGTCAGCAAGGTATACCAGGCAGCAGATCTGGTGCTGTTGACGACAGAAAGTCCGGTCCGGGGTTGCAAAGTATTCACGGACAGTTTCCGGGGAATGAGTTCCGCGTCACTGAAACCTGATCCAGACACACTTCTTTATACATTCGGTTGGCGAGGAGCCGCTTCATCCTCCATCAAGAGGGAACTTAAGAAAGAAGAGGTTGGTGGCGACGAAACGCTGGAAGGTCTGATTCCGAATGAGAAAACCAAGGACATCCTCCGAGCACTAAGACTGCCGGAAATGAGTCTGGACATCTATCTTGTAGACGGCGACGGGCTCGGCGGCGGGTTTTCTGGAGGACCGGTCGTCAATGCCTCCGGAAAGCTGCTGGGCATTGTGGACGGCGGACTGGACAATGGCGGATCCGACTACAATTGGATGATACCGGCAACCCGATTGAATGATCTAAAAGACTCGAGCAGCCGGGAATTACCGCGCGTCGATCTTACGCTGCTCGAGAATCATTTCAGTGCCGGCTTAGTGGTGTCATCCGGGGTGCAATCGGAGATCGATTTTGCAACAAATCCAAATTCCGCCCGACCAATGCCACCGAGTGATCTGAGCGCGGGCGGGGAACCTCCTCGCGTCGGGAGTCGCTACCATTTCGTATTGACCAAGACCCGCACGCTCGACAGCATTATCCGGTCCGCGGACGCGAAAATTGGCGGCGGCATCAACCGGCTTCTTTCCACTTACAGGAATGCAGTAGGTGATGATGTGCGTCATCGACTTAGCTTCGACATTTTTGAAGATGATGAGCGTGGCCTGATTATTGCGGTGCCGCACGGGCAAGGCCTGATAGACGGTCCCCTGGTGTCGCGTCCGGACATCTATCAGTTGCGCTCGGACGCTCCGTTGAGTGGCGGCGGTGATATCCAATATCAGGAGATAGTCCCCGATTCTGAGGGATACATAATTGTGGCAACCGCGAACGACGGGAAACACTATTACCCGGAAGACGCCGGCTACTTTGATGCTTACAAGGAGGAAATTATTCGTCATTGTGAGTCCGGCGGAGATCAGCGTTGCGGGCTCGATCCTATTCACCGATACGTCGGGACTTTTCCCAACGGAAATAAGGTCATGGGGTTTGGCATGTATATCCACCCAACAGAAGGCGAATATCGCTACGTCGAGAATCACAGTGTCGCGGTGCGCGGTAACGTCGCTTTTACGGCCGTCGCGCGGGCCCCCTACCATATGCGCCGAGACGACCTTGTTAATTGCGTCAGACTCAGCATGAATTGCGCGGACAGCCCAATGGCGCTTTCACAGATGTCTAATCTCCTGGCGGCGCAGTTGATAACGTTCCGCAGCAGTCCAAGACCTATGCCGATATCGAATTTTAGTGCGCAATAATCTCCTGCAGGCTAACCGCTAATCTAGGAATTAGTGTTTAATTTAAAAATACCGCGAAATACTTAGCTGCGCGTAGTCGTCCTTCTGCAAGAAGTGCGTATTGTCGCTCTGCTCGGCGCCGGAAAATATACGCACTCGAAGCTCGGCAAACCACTCGTCACCGAACCTTCGTTCGGCCTCGATGTTGACAAATGTCTCACCCGTCTCAGTGTCGTATGAAAACCCCGCCAGCACTGCCGTGTCTTGTATATCATTCCGCGCGAAGCGAGCCGCAACAAACACATCGTTGTCGTTGATCGTTACAGGCTCAAGCTCATCACGCCCATCAAATTGATATTCAAGCAGCAAGCCAACATCAGCTGACGAGTCACCGATCTGGTACAGCGTGTACTCGAATCCGGCGACAGCGGCGGCAAAGTTATCTGAGTAACCATCTCGGGCGATCGCTTCAAGTTTCCACAACCAGGCATCGCGTGTGTACTGCAGGTCGATGCCGATCTGATCGATCTGGTCATAAACGGGCAACAGTGACTGGAAGTCTGCTGATGGAACAAATCGCGGCTCGCGACTCGTTCCTGAAAATGCACTGACACCGATATCGACATCGCCAATGTAATGGCTGTAGCGCAGCGCGAAATCAACATGGCTTTTGTCACTTGAAGATTGGTACAAGGACTTATCGGCTTCAACGGGTAACGGTGGGCGAAACCGACCATCCGCGCCCGCGAAAGTACGCTCACGAAAATACGGCATCACGAAGGCACTAAGCTCACCCCAGTCGCGCTGCAGCATCAGGCTCACCATCGGCTGGCCGAGCTTGTCTTCGCCGTCGATATCGCCGGCGAAATCGGTCTGGTTGATAATGTCAACCAGGTGCACCGACTCAGTTACCCCCCAGAACACGGTATTGGCGCCGACCAAAACTTCATAGTCATCGCCCTCGAAGGCCCAATAAGCCTCTTTGAGGTCGGACAGTGAGCGCTCGTCGTCGCTGGCGTCCCAGCGCAGGTACGGAATCAACGACGCGCGCTGATTGCCGTCTTCGTTCCGCCACCGAAATTCCGTAATCGATACCACCGAGCCCTGCAGGGCCCGGTCGTCCTGACCGACCCACTGAGGGTCGTTCCAGAACATCCGGGCCTGCAGCTCAACGCTTCCCGATACGTCTACGTCTTCGGCGCGCGCGGGGGAGACTACAGTGAGCAGGATGAACAAGAATAGAACACGCATAACGCTTACCTCAGCCGGCTCAACCGGCCCTTGACGAAGTCGTTTTCGGCGAGACCTGTATTAAAGGTGTAATCGCCATAAATCAGGTCGGTCTGCTTGTTGGTCTGGACGTTGCTCATCGAGAGCTTGTGCGCACGCCAGAAACCATCGTAATTGCGATAGTCATCGAGCTCGAGCACCTTCAAAAGGTCGCCGCGGCGATCATAGAATTCGACCTTTCGAATCTGGAAATCCGTCTGGTCAACCCACGACACTTGCTTCGTATAACCGGAGTTTTCGTAGCGTGGGGTGCGCTCGAGCACATCACAGGTCAAATCACCACACGGCACTTCACCGACATAGGTGTAGTCGAATTTGTTGAGTTCGATGGCCGTGAAGTCCTCAAACGCAAACTCGCTGCCTACAAATGGACCGGACTTGTTCGACGAACTGATGCGTTTTACGCGCTTTAATGCCGGAAGGAACAACCACTGGTCGTCCGGGTCGAGAATCTTGGCGTGCGATAGCAATGCCGTACC
>JBPCYB010000073.1:0-6471 GCA_051007995.1 Woeseiaceae bacterium
CCGCCGAGGCTCTCGAGTTGAACGTTTCGGGCCTGCGTCCATTCATTGCCCATCGGTGGAAACGGGTGCGAAGTTACGAAGGTTCTCGTCTTACCATTAATCGTTTGCCGCGCTACGAGTGTTGGTAAATCCATGGGCGGACTGTCGACGGTCTCTACGCCGAGCAGCGGTTCGCGAGAATAAACTGCGATGCCGAAGTAATCGTCGCGTGGAATAGCGTGGCTGTGTGGATAGTCGGCCCCAAGCTGCGCCATGGCCTCGATCCACACATCGGTCACTTCCTGCAAGAAGATCAAATCCGGCTGTTCACGTTCAATAATGTCGAGCAGAAGTGAAGTGTTGTCGTTGCCGCCAAACACATTGGCCTGCAAGACTGTGATGCTGTGAGCATCGACGTCTTTGGAAGCCGTTTCTCCCAGGTACCAACTTGCAACGGGCCAGGAATTGATCAGCGTCAGCACTAATAGTGCGCCCGCCCAGGTCATGTTGCGCACGGCTAGAAACACGATGGCGAGCAACCCTGACACGGCTAGATACTGAAGTCGAAAGTGTGAAAACAACTCGATCAATGGATGCCATTGATTGAGGAATGTCAGAGTCGAGAAAATCGCCGTGACAATTGCGGCGGCCTTCAGCAAACGGAGCATGTTTCTCTTTTGGCGATGGAAACTGTTTGAAATCGCCCGCTGCCCGCGTCGTACAAAGTTAGCTCACCGCGCGGTGATTCGATTCCGGCAAGGTGTTTAAGTGCCTCGACCGCCATCATTGTTCCAATTACACCGGGAACAGCGGCTAGAACGCCGTTACCAGCGCAATTTTCCAATGATTCATCGGCATCTTCGTACAAGCAGCGATAGCATGGTGATGAGCTGAAGTCGGGCCCGAAAATGGCGACCTGACCTTCGAGGCGAATCGCCGATCCGGAGACGAGGCAAACGCCGGCAGCGACGCACGCATCGCTAACCAGAAAACGCGTTGCGAAGTTATCGCTACCGTCGAGCACAAGATCGACCTCGTCGATGGTATGCGCCAGTGAGGTCGGATCAAGTCGTGCCGTTAGTTTCGAGATTTTGATGTCGGGGTTAAGTGCAGCGAGCTTGGTTGCCGCCGTCTCGACCTTCGATTGGCCGACGTCAGCCGGCCCGAAAAGTACCTGTCGCCCCAGGTTGGTCTCATCAACGCTGTCGAAGTCATTGAGCAAAATATGGCCGACGCCACTCGACGCGAGGTAGCTCGCGGCGGCACAACCGATGCCGCCGACGCCGACCAGCAAGACGCTAGCATTCGCAATGCGTTCCTGGCCGTCTTTACCAACCTGTGTGAGCGCGAGATGGCGAGCGTGCCGATTCACCGCTGACTAATCGCTAATAGTGACTTCCACGATCGTCACTGTATCCAGCGGAACGTCCTGGTGACCCGCGACGTTTCCGGTCGCGACGCCTGCAATAGTATCCACAACGTCCATGCCGTCAGTGACGCGACCGAATACGGCGTAGCCGAAATCCCGATCGCCGTGGTTAAGAAAGTCGTTGTCGTTTAGGTTGATGAAGAATTGCGAGGTTGCGCTGTCAACAACACCAGTACGTGCCATCGCCAGCGTGCCACGTACATTTGCTTCGCCATTGTCGGCTTCGTTTTTGATCGGGTCGCGAGTGGTCTTGCTTCCCATATCTTTGTCCATGCCGCCGCCCTGAATCATGAAATTCGGGATGACGCGATGGAAAATTGTATCGTTGTAATGTCCGTCCGAAATGTACTGGCGAAAATTCTCGGAGGAAATCGGCGCAGTTTCTTCAAACAATTCGACTGAAATGTCGCCGTGATTGGTCTTAATCGTGATCATTTTGACTCGCTTTAGTTCTGGCTGTGGTCACTCGTGGGTTGCCAGCGTAATCGTCATGGCACGCTATGTCACGCCAGCCGTGTGAATTAAGTATTTCGGCGACGGCATCGCGTTGCTTATTGCCATGTTCAAGAATCAGCATGCCGCCATCTGTAATGATGGACCGACAATCAAGGGCCAGCTCGCGAATCGCATCCAGCCCGTCACTGCCAGATACGAGGGCGACGTCAGGTTCTGCACTGAGGGCCGCCAGAGCGGCGTCGCCGACAGCAACATACGGCGGGTTGGAAACGATGACGCGAAATGATCGGTCGGCGACCGGCGCGGTCCAGTCCCCCAGCACGCATGAGACGTTGGGCAGGTCTTGTTGCCGAACGTTTTGCTGTGCAACAGCGAGGGCGTCAGCACTTGCGTCGACGGCTACAACATCACAGCCAGGTCGCTCGCGTGCAATAGCGATAGCAATTGCACCGCTTCCGGTGCCGAGATCAAGCACCGGCCAGTCAGCCTTACGTGGTATTTCGCGCAACGCGTGCTCGACAACCAGTTCGGTTTCGGGTCGTGGCACCAGCGTCGCCGGCGACACCAGTATTTCGAGCGACCAGAATTCCTTGATTCCCGTGATGTAGGCCATGGGCATGCCGGCAAGCCGTCGTTCAACGGTTTCGTTAAGGCGCCGCAGCGCAAATTCGTCAAGCGTGTCTTCGGGATGCGCAAATAAGTAACTGCGTGGCATGTCTATCGATCGCGCCAGCAAGATCTCGGCGTCGAGTCGCGCAGAATCGCTAATTTCCCGCAGCCGATGAGCAACGTCGGCGAGCGCGGTGTCTATGGATATTGTATCGGTTGTTGACGGCATCGTATTCAGTCGGAACTATACGCGCATGAGAATCTATTCCAATATTCTAGAAATGGTCGGTCGGACGCCGATGCTTGAGGTTAAGCGTCTGGATACCGGACCGTGTCAGTTATTCCTGAAGCTCGAATTGATGAATCCAGGTGGCTCAGTCAAGGATCGCATCGGCATCTCAATGATTGAAGAAGCCGAGCGACGCGGTGATATCAAGTCAGGCGACCTGCTCGTTGAGGCGACCGCGGGCAATACGGGGCTCGGGCTGGCGCTCGTTGCCGCACAGAAAGGCTATCGCCTCTTGCTCGTGTTGCCGGACAAGATGAGCCAGGAGAAGATCTTCAATCTGCGCGCAATGGGCGCAGAAGTGGTGTTGACGCGGTCGGACGTGGCCAAGGGTCATCCCGAATATTACCAGGATCTTGGTCGCTCGATTGCAGACGAGCGGGGCGCCTACTTTATTAATCAGTTCGGCAACTTGGATAATCCACTTGCCCATGAACAGACGACGACGCCAGAAATCCTTGAACAGATGGACGGCAATGTCGATGCGATCGTGCTCGGCGTCGGTTCGAGCGGCACAGTCAGCGGAATCTGCAAATACCTCAACGAACACGCGCCGAACGTCGACGTGATTCTCGCAGACCCGGTCGGATCAATTCTTGCCGAGTACATCAATACCGGCAATCTGAGCGACAAGAGCAGTAGCTGGCTCGTCGAAGGCATTGGTGAGGACTTCATCCCGGACATCGCTGATTTTTCGCGAGTAACTAAGGCATATGCGATCAGCGATGCCGAGTCGTTTGCCGCAGCGCGCGAGTTGTTAAGAACAGAAGGTTTATTGGCAGGATCTTCGTCAGGTACATTGCTGGCGGCTGCTCTGAAGTACTGCCGCGAGCAAACAGAAACAAAACGCGTTGTGACGTTTGCGTGCGACACAGGCAACAAGTACCTCTCGAAGTTGTACAACGATTTCTGGATGGAGGATCAAGGCTTCATCCAACGCGAGCAATTTGGAGATTTACGCGATCTGGTGGGTCGTCCGCATGGCGAACGAGCGACTATTACTGTGGGACCTACTGACGTCATTACGACCGCACACAATCGATTGCGCAACGCTGGTTTTTCGCAATTGCCGGTAATGGATGAAGGTAAGTTGGTTGGCGTCATCACAGAGGACACGATCATTCAGCATGTGTTTGGCAAACCGGAGCTTATGAACGCACCCGTTGCCGACGCAATGGAGTCGGCATTTATCAAATTGGACAGGTCGGCCAGCATTAACAACCTTGTTGCGATGCTGGGCGTGCAGCCGTATGCGGCCATTCTCGATGACGACGAATTTGTCGGACTGATAACGCGCTCGGACGTGCTCAATTACCTGCGGCGGCAGGTATAGACGAGATTATTCAGTTAGAGATGCCAACTGATCGGCCTGGTATTCATTCGTTAGTGGATCAACGACCTGGTCCAGGCCACCTTCAAGTACTTCGTCCAGCTTATAGAGCGTCAGGTTGATGCGATGGTCTGTCACCCGACCTTGCGGGTAGTTGTAGGTGCGGATTCGCTCTGAGCGATCGCCCGAACCTACCAGCAATTTTCTCTGCTCTGCCTGCTCACTCTCTTGTGCAGATACTTCCGCGTCGAGTAATCGGGCCTGCAACAAAGACATCGCACGCGCGCGATTCTTGTGTTGCGAGCGCTCATCCTGACACTCAACCACGATGCCGGATGGCAGATGCGTCAATCGCACAGCGGAGTCGGTCTTGTTGACGTGTTGTCCGCCGGCACCTGACGCACGATAGGTATCGACGCGCAATTCGGCTGGATTGATGTCGACGGCCTCGACTTCATCGGGCTCCGGCAGAACGGCAACCGTGCATGCCGACGTATGGATGCGGCCTTGTGATTCAGTCGCGGGAACACGCTGTACTCGATGCGCACCTGATTCGAATTTCAGGCTGGCATAAATGCCATTGCCGGTCACGCGACTGATGATTTCCTTGTAGCCGCCGTGTTCGCCCTCGCGCGCGCTGAGTATTTCAATATTCCAGCGTCGCGCTTCCGCATACTTTGAGTACATGCGAAATAGGTCGCCAGCGAAAATAGCTGCCTCGTCGCCGCCTGTCCCCGCACGCACTTCCAGATAGACGTTGCTGTCGTCATGCGGATCGGGTGGGATCAGCGATTTCTGTAGTTCTATCTCCAGGGCATCGCTGCGGGTGACAAGTTTTTGTAATTCGTCCTGACCCATTTCCTTGATTTCAGGATCGCTGTCCGAGGCCATTTCCTCGGCCGCAACAATGTCCGCAGTCATCGCGTCAAAGTCTGCGAACAGTTTGACGACCGGTCCGATGCGAGCATATTCCTGCGACAATTCCCGATATTGATTCTGATCGGCAATGACATCCGGTTCCGCAAGCAAGCCTTCGAGTTCTTCGAAGCGTTCACGGACTGAATCGAGTTTCAGACGAATTGAATCCTTCATTGCTGCTCGTCTTCATCGAGGCCAAACAATAAGCGGGCCGCCTTGATGAATTCTTCATCAGACGATTCGCCAGCTTCGCGCAGACGAACACTGGGGTTGTGCAGTAATTTTTTCATCATCGCGGCAGTCGCGTACTCAATGACTTCGTCGGTGTCCATTCCTTTCGCTAGCCGGCGCCGCGCCTGGTCGACAACGTCGTCACGTATCGACTGGCCGTGGTCGCGCAACGCTGTGATTATCGGATTCGCCTCTTTCGCGCGCTCCATATTGGTATAACGCACGATTTCATCATCGAGTATTCGGTGTGCGTCTACCGCTGCAGCTTTGCGGTTGCCCTGGCCTTCCAGGATGACTTTGTCGAGATCGTCGATCGTGTAGAGGTAAACATCGTCGAGTTCGCCGACCGATTCTTCGATATCACGCGGCACAGCTATGTCAACGGCGAAGATCGGCCTGCGTTTGCGATTGTCGATCGCGGTTGCCATTTGCGCGTGCGAAACAACAGCTTTCGGACTTGCCGTAGACGTAATCAGAATATCTGCCTCGGGCAGTGTTCCCTCAAGCTCGGACAATGGAACCGCGTATCCGCCAAACTGGCTCGCGAGATCCTTGGCACGCTCCAGGTTTCTATTCGCTACGAACAATCGACCGATTTTTTTCCCGGCCAGATGTTTTGCAACCAGCTCAATCGTGCTGCCGGCACCGACCAGCAGCGCCGTGTGTTGTGTAAAACCTGCAAAGAACTGTTGCGCCAGACTGACGGCGGCTGATGCAACAGAGACGGGATTTGCGCCGATTTCAGTTTCGGTGCGCACTTTCTTGGCCACAGAAAAAGTATGTTGGAAGAGCTGGTGCAGTTGTCGCCCGATGGTTCCCGCGCGTTCTGCATCGCGCACGGAGTCCTTGAGCTGACCAAGAATCTGCGGCTCGCCAAGCACCATCGAATCGAGACCGCAGGCAACGCGAAAAATATGTCGAATAGCCTCATCTGCTTCAAGTGCGAACAAAGTGTCGCCAAAAGCGGGGTCCAAATTGCCCTCATCATGCAGCCAGGACTGCAATTCGCTGCGCCCCGCGTCGGTCGTAATGACATAAAACTCGGTGCGATTACAGGTCGACAACAACACGATCTCGTCAACGCCGTCTATTTTTTTCAGGCGCTGGAGGGCCCGGCCTATCTCGTCCCCCGCGAAAACAACTTGTTCGCGAATTTCGACAGGTGCCGTGGTATGGTTCAGCCCGAGAATTTGCAGCCGCATAGCTGATAATTGTATGCGAACTGATGGCTCA
>JBPCYB010000074.1:0-19575 GCA_051007995.1 Woeseiaceae bacterium
GACATCGCCATGCCGATGCCCTGCTCTTTCACTGCCCTCCAGTTCCGCAAACCTACTGTCGTGTAAACCAATGGGCTCTTGTTTTGTAGCTTCAACGCCTCTGCCTGCTCCTCTGGAAGGCCAGATACGATATGCGGAATTATCATGTTATAGCAGGCCATCACGACGTTCCTGGCTTTGACCTGATACGAACGACTATCGTTGATGTAATTAACGAAAACGTCACCAGCGTTCCTAGAGCCACCGCCATGTACTACATTAACCACGGTGCTGTTTAGCCTTAGGCGAACGACATTGCTCGATTTGTCCAGCTCGGCATATTTGAACCTGGCCATCACCAATTCTTCGGCGTTACGTCCCTTAGCTACACCCGGTATCAGCTTTTTGACCAACGCACGCGCGACGCCTGCGTTGCCATCCGGAAAATGATGGATGTAACGATTGTCTTCATCGTAGACAGCCACGGGTGCAAACCCCATTGCTCCGCTGCGCTTGGCAGCCGCGATGCTCATTACATCAGCTCCGGTGCTAGCCCAGTCCAAGCCAGAGTTTCTGGCCATCCTCAGCACCCCGGGATCATCAACCCCGAGTGTGTTTTTTAGATAGTCGAAATAGGAATGTGTATTAGTGTAGTTCCTCAATTCTTGTTTCGGAACTTTCAATGTATGCAGTCCGCCATTAAGAACGCGAAGCAACTGCTTCCTACCCGCAGCGCTCAGTGGCGCTTGTTGTGCCGCGTCCTCATTGGAAAGCTGTGTGCTTTGTAGCCCTTCAACGTAGTTTGGATAGTTGCAATATGGATGTTGAACAACCTTGTTCTTGCCGAACACCTCTTCATTGAAATAGGTCACGCCCCCCAGCTCGTGCCGCTTGAAGAAACTAGTGTCATAGGCCGATTCGAAACGATCCAGGTCTACGCCAATATCTTGCAGCAGATCGAGTACTATTTTGCTCGCATGCTTCGGTTCTACGATTGATTGTGAGCCCCCGTGGCCCAAGCGCATTACGCCATCGATCGTATGTTCATTGCGCTTGGCATGGCCGCCAAAATCGTCATGATTGTCGAGAATCAACACTTTCTTTTCCGATCCATATTGTTGCTGATAGAAATAGGCGGCCGCCAGCCCACTAAGCCCAGCGCCAACGACGACCAGATCGTAGGTTTCTGACAGCTTTGTAGTGTGGCCCCAATCTGAGCGCCCTGCCCATGCGCGTTCATGTGCGTGATCGTTGGATCCAGGGTGGCTTCCCCTGAGTCCGGTGCGCGCCGGTGGATAATACGACGAGTCCAGGGTCGCCATGGCCTCCTGACTGCCAACAGCCAACGGCAAGACAGAACTCCCTGCCACTAGGAGCGTGCCATTTATGAAGTCCCGTCGTGTAATTTTGCTCACTAAGTTTTTCCGCATCGGGTAGTAAGATCAGATGCCGAATCTTATACGAAAATCAGAGACATAGAAGAACCTCATGTAGTCGTCAGGGATTCATCAACCGTAGATCAGGCAATTGAGCCTCCTCTTCCCGATAGTTGATTGCACGGATCAACGGGAGAGGCAACATGAACAACACAATCAAATCGTTCATCATCGTCGCGCTGGCTCTACTTGTGTCATGGCCATCGGTTGTAGTCGCGCACGAAACAGATCAGTTTACGAACCGTACAGATCCGATAGCCGATTCAACGCAAGTGCTTAATCGCGAAATCAACAATGCGATCGCCGATGTCGCCAACAACAAACACAGAGACGATGATCGCATGGCGTTTGTTAATGCAATGTTCAAAGAGTTGGGAAGCCCATTGCTGGTGGATCGAATCGAGAAATGGGCGATCGATTCACCAGAAGTCGAAAAGCTCAAGACCGGCCGGTATAACAGCATCTATTCGGACCTTCCGTTCTGGACGGTTCGTGTCACTAAAGTATTCGGCGTCGGGGAGACCATTCGCGTCAACAATCAACTAATTGGTACGGACAAACTCGGGCATTTTGTCTCTCAAGGTCGCAAGTACTACCGTCGCTTTCTTCGCTATGAATCTGAGGAAAAAGCCGCTGAACAATCTGCGTTCGCAGAGTGGGCCGTCTTCGGACGAATCTCAAACGGTAATTACTCCAACGCCGACCTCGTTGCGAATTACGAAGGCCATCGCTTCTTTCGCAGCCTGTTCGAAAACGATATCGTTCCCGGCAAGTCGGCCATCCTGCGTTGGCAAGGGGATCGCTGGATTGTGCAACGGCAATTCGACTGGGCTGACCATGTTAATGAGTACTGGGATGAGGCACTCAACATCAATCATTTTGATGCGATGCTCTATAAGGAAATGTATAAGCGATTTGTCTCTTACTGCCCGAGATATTGGAGAAATCCTTCCTCGTACACGATTGTCGACGAGCAACCTCTCAAGGATAAGTATGCGCACCTGAGACTTAGGGACAACTCCGTGCTCAGGCTCGATTCACTTTGCCCTGTGCAGGTTTATCTACAAAGCGGCGAGCTGACCGGCACGCTTTTTGCGGCGGCAAAGTGAGTTTTCCAAGGGACGGCGGCGGACCGTCCTCGCTATTCAGCAAGTTGCCGCGAACCAACAACCTCATGAACCTTCTGCATCAGCTGACTGACCGTAAATGGTTTTGCGAGAAATGCATATTCGCCTGATTCCAGTTTCCGGATAGCGATCTCCTCCTGAACGTATCCCGAGCAGACCAGCACCTTCGCATCCGGCGAATGACGTTCAAACGCCGTAACGACATCGATTAGCGGCGCGCCTGGAAACACCGCGTCCACGCACAACAGATCGAATGTCGTTTCGTCATCACGCAAAAGTGATAGCGCCGCGTCGCCATTGTCGCATTCCTCGGTTTCGTAGCCAGTTTTTTGTATTGCCGATACGATCAATTTTCTGACCAGCGGATTGTCCTCAATAACCAAAATGCGCATACCAACGTCAACAACTGTATCGCCGTCGGCCACGACTGACTCTTCGTAGTGCTCATTGCTAACAGAGGGCAACAAGATCGAGAACACAGTTTGACCCGGACGACTTTGTAGGCTGACATGCCCGCCGCTTTGCTTAACGATGCCATGCACTGTCGACAACCCGAGTCCGGCTCCTTCGCCTGGCGGCTTGGTCGTAAAAAACGGCTCAAATACACGCACCTGGTCCTCTTCATCGATTCCCGGGCCATCATCCGCAACTTCGAGAACAACCCAGTCGTCAGCTTCGCCTGGAAATGACACGACGTCGCTTGCTGTAGCCATTCGAACCAGTACTTCAATCTTGCCCTCCCCGGAAATGGCGTCACGGGCGTTAATGACAAGGTTGAACATCATCTGTTGAAGCTGAGGTTCGTCCACATGAACAATTGCCTCAGTCTGCACATCAGAATTCAGCTTGATGTTTGCGCCAGCAATATGCTGTAACGAATTAACAGCAGCTTCGACAAGCTTGCCAAGAACCACGTACTTCGGTGTGTGAACATCCTTCCGTGCGAATGTCAGCAATTGTCCGGACAGCTGGGTAGTATGGTCAACCGCCTGTTCAATAGCCGCTGTTGCTTGTCGTTGTTCATCAGTCACGTCTGAAGAGCCGCGTATCTCGTTCCACCCCTTGATTACAAGCAGTTCGTTATTAAAGTCCTGCGCAATACCCGCCGCAAGCTGCCCGACGACTTCCATTTTTTGCGCCTGATTTGCTTTTTCTTCTGCCTCTCGTTGCGCAAGTTCGGCAGCGCGTCGTTCGTTGACTTCATCGCGCAGTCTATTGAGTGCTATTCGGCGTCGGTCGAGATTCTCTTCTATAGTGTTAACGACGAACATGACTGAGAAACTAAAGCTGGTCCACATAATTAGTGAAGTCAGACTCGTCCGAATCCAATTCCACGGATCTGCGGGATCAATGTCGTTAAATTGCGGGCCCTGCCAAGTATCGGTTGCGATCAAGACAGTCAATGTTATGACCAGCACCGAGAATGCTAACAACAGGATCACGAATGAATTGCGACCGACCAAGAGCGCGGCGAGAACCAGGACGTAGGCCGCAATGAGAGGGCCGCCCGGAAGATATCCGCCGATCGAGTATGACACCACGCTTACCGCGGCGAGAATGGCGATGATGACAATCGATTTGATACGCGGCGATATTTGTCGAAATGACAATACGCCGAAGAGGATGAAAGATGAACCTAGAACTACCAAAGCGAAAGCGCGAACCAAATCCGACCGGTCGCTGCCAATCAACGACACGGCGCCGCCCAGCGCAAGCAGCACAACCACGACGATGCCGAGTCGGCTCAGAAGTGCAGCGCGCCAGTCTGTATCTCCATGATCGATTACCTCCGAAGAGTCGGGCGCAGGCGTCATTTATTGTCCTTAAGAACTAGTCTATGCGAAATCGAAGCATGCCAGCAAACGGCGCGGCTGACGAGATTTTAATCTAAAATCATGCGCTTACGTCTCCAATTCTAGGGTGGCCGATCAATTTCGAACATATGTGGCAAGCGTGCGATCAAGAATTTGCCAATGAAAAACACACAGGTTGTTTGTCATCGTCCTGTGAACGGCGAATCGATAATTTAAGAATAGAGCCCATCACGTAAGTCTACCGATACGTCCGCATCCCTCTTCCTCGTGCTTCTGTTCGGCAACTAAAGATTCGCGCTATGTGGGCGATAACCATAGATATCTTTGCAAAAACCGATCGTCACAATGCCGCAAACGAAAAGCATCGAGGGGGCCGGCCGAGCCATTCTCATATGTAGCGAAGAAAAGGCCGTTAAGTCAGCTGCGAAAGTTTTCGAGGCCGAAGGCTATGAAACATTAGTCTGGGAAATAGACAAGCCCTGCGTTATCGACGAGAAATCACCCCCGGCCGTCATTCTCATAGATTCGGCAGCCGTGCCGGACGACCCGTTGGCATTCTGCCTGAACATTCGGAAACTGCCTGGGTGCGACTACATACCGATGATCTTGTTATCTGACGATAATGGAAGAGAGTCTCTCGGCCGAGCCTACGATGCCGATGTCACTTCGGTATTCACAAAGCCCCTTGACGAAAAAGCATTTGCTCAAAATTTACGGTCGCTTGGCGATACCGGACGAACCATTAGCGGCATCAGAGCGCTCAGGACGCCGCAATCACAATTTGTTACGAGCATGCCGGACGCGTTTTTCATCGCCGGCAGCGACGGGCTGCTGCGACAGTATATGGGCGGTGGCAGTAATGATGCGGTACTGACGCCGGAGGTGATCGAGGGCTACATGATCGACGATATCTGGCCAGAAGAAGTAGCGGCGCGGGTATTACAAAGCATTAAGCGCGCCTTGAAGTCCCGTGATGGATGTAATCTTCAATTCGAGCTCAGCAGATACGACCAACGCCGCAGCTACGAGATGAGACTTCTAGTACAGGGCCGCGACCGGGTACTAATGATCATTCGCAATCTGGGTGAAGGACATGCGGTGGAGACACCGGGTGGCCGAAATAGTTCTGATGAACTGACCGGACTAACGGCGCGCGAAGAATTCAGCGCCGACTTCGATGCACACATCGCCAACGCAAAGTTGCGTGAACGCGGTGTCGCAGTCTTTTGTATCGATATCGATCGATTTACCCGCATCAATGAGACATTGGGTCGAGCAGCCGGCGACAGGATTCTGCAAGTTACGGCGAAGCGCATCGAGCGATGCTTGCGAAGCTCTGACCAACTAGCCCGAATCCAGGACACCGACAGTTCCAGCCTTACAAGAATCAGCGGTGATGAGTTCGTGCTTGTACTCGCAGACATTGAATCTCGCGATGACGTGAAAACGGTTGCGAGTCGGGTACAAGATGCGTTTTTGGAACCTGTGAGCATCGAAGGGCATGAGTTAGAAGTTACGCCGAGCATCGGTATCTCTCAATACCCGGTAGATGGCGATAACGCCGAGACTCTTCTGAGGAACGCACGTGTCGCGCTCGGTGAGGCGAAGGTTTTGAGTACTGAAGGTCGTGAATTTTTCTCGAATACGATGAAGTTTCGGGCGACAAAACGACTTGACGTAAAGAACGAACTGAGCTGGGCCATCGAAAAGGAACAGCTGCAGCTCTACTATCTGCCAAGAATTGATTTGCAAACTGGTCATGTGGCCGGCCTCGAAGCGCTGTTGCGTTGGATACACCCGTTGCGCGGCAGCGTGCCGCTATCCGAAGTAATTCCGCTGGCTGAAGCGAGTGGGCTGATTTTTCCGATCGGCGAATGGGTGATAAAGACCGCTTGCGAACAAGCGGAATCCTGGCGTAAAGAATGTCCTGAGCTTCCAGCTGTATCGATCAATCTGTCTCAGCAGGAGTTCACGCGCGACGACCTCGCTGAATTGATTCGCTCGGCGCTCGAAGAGACCAGCCTGCCTCCCGAAATGCTCGAAGTCGAGTTGACCGAAGGCATGCTCATGCGTAATCGTCAGGCCGCGGCGATCCTCGAGGAACTCAATGACATCGGCATTGGTATCGTTCTTGACGATTTCGGCCAGGGTCATTCTTCGATTGCCCATCTGACCAGTTTGCCGGTCAAAGCGATCAAGATTGACCGCGCTTTTATCGACGGCATACGCGAACCTGGCGAGAAGCAGGCGATATGTTCGGCCATGATTGCGATGTCGCGTGAACTGGGAATTTCTGTAATCGCAGAAGGCGTCGAGAACGAGTTGCAGGTCCAGTTTTTAAAAGAGAGGGGCTGCGATGCTGTGCAGGGGTTCCTCTACACCGAGCCGCTGCCGGCAGCGGACGTGCCAGACTTCCTGGTTGCTTGCCGTGAAGTGGCTGAAGATACCGTGGTTATTGATCTGCACACGGTTCGCCAAAAAATATCGATCCGGACAGCGAGCTAAAGCCTGGCCGCGCGAGGAGTATTTGACACCCACATTATGTGATCTACGTCACAAACAGGCAGCGCTCAAGATTCTTCCCCGCACCTCCCATAAAGACTGTCCTCTGGTGAAATGTGTCCATCGAATCAATCACGGACGAATCACATGAACCGCAAATCAATACTGACTCTCATCGCCAGCTTCAGCATCGTTGGTGGCATCGGCTTTTACGCATCCAACGATATGCACGAAGATTCAGCGACGACATTTGAACGGGCTGATTTGACCAGCAACGATGGTGATTCGACCGCGTCCGTTGCTGCAATGGCTCACCGCGAATCAGATTCAGTTACACCGGTGCCTGCGTACGAAGCCGCTTCATTGCTGACACCACAAAAAGACCGTGGCGTAACGAGCGCAGCAAAATCATCTATTGTCGCGAACGTGAAGAGCGAATCGTCCAGGCCTGAGGGCAACCGATCCGACTTGGAAGCTCTTGCCAGTGCGAAGATGAGTGCGCCACTTGCATTGATCGCCAACGCCGGCGGAGAAGATTTGGTCGATGTGATTGTCCGCTATGACACGCATCCGGACATGTTTGATGACGATCATGTCAAGAGCTTGGGCGGGACCGTCACAAAAAGCTACAACAACCTGAAAATGCGTGCGATCCGCATTCCAGCCGCAGCGCTGATCGACTTCGCAATAGATACGGAAGTCACAACGATGTCACTGGATGCGAAGGTCACTGGCGCCTCCGCGGCGGCGCGGCAAACGGCCTATCTGCCTTCGCCGGGCTCGTCAAATTACTTTCCGGTTGATTCTTCTATCGGCGTCGCACTGATCGATTCTGGTGTGGCTGCGCATTCTGATTTAAACGTCGCGATGCGCCTCGATTTCGCCCCTGAACCAACGAGCGTTCGTGACGAATTCAATTCCACCAGTTTTTCCGGCAGTGACGGCGGCGAGGACTGGTCTGGCAGTCCCTGGATTGAAACTGGAGACAACGGCAGCGCTTCCGGCGGCGATATCGCTGTAGAAGAAGACGACTGTCCAGATTCCGACAGCCGCTGCGTCGAGTTCGACAGTGATAGCGGTGCCCTGAATGACACCCTCGAGCGCGAGGTTGATTTGTCCGGCGCGTCATCAGCTACGCTGACGTTCGACTATCATCTGGATGACAACGGTGCCGAGTACCGACTTGAGGTATCGGCTAACGGCGGGTCGAACTGGGAGTCTGCACCACTCGCCACCTATTCGTCACCGGCGCTCGTCATCGGTGAAACTATCGATCTGAGCCCATTCATATCCGCTAACACCCGCATTCGCTTCAGATTGACTGACACTGATGGCAGCGCCCACCTTTATATCGACAACGTACAGATTGCGACCGATGCTGGCGACCCTGATGACCCTTACGGACACGGCACCCATGTGGCCGGAATCATCGGTGGCAATGGACAGCTTTCCTCTAACTCCTATCCGGGCGTAGCGCCAGGCGCGTCACTCTACTCAGTCCGTGTACTGGACAATCACGGTCGCGGCGTGACCTCGGACGTCATCGCCGGCCTCGACTGGGTGCTTGATAACGCCGAGAGTCAGAATATTCGCGTAGTTAACATGTCACTCGGCAAAGCCGTAGAAGAATCCAATCTAACAGACCCACTCATACTTGCTGTCGAAGCCGTGTGGGACGCGGGCATCGTAGTTGTCGCGTCCGCAGGCAATTACGGTCGCGACGGGCACATGACGATCACGAGTCCCGGCAACTCGCGCAAGATAATTACTGTAGGTTCGCTCACTGATAAAGGTACTGGCAATAGCTTCGAAGACGACTTTGTCTCGACGTTCTCCTCGCAGGGCCCAACGCTTGTCGATCACGTTCTGAAACCGGACCTGGTTGCACCGGGCAACCGCTTCGTTGCTGCAGTGCCGTTGAATAGCAAACTCCAAAACGACTTGCCTGGCAGAGCGCCCGGTTGCGGTGCTGGCTGTGACGAGCACTATCTCGAGCTCTCGGGCACCAGTATGGCCGCCGCAATGGTTTCGGGCACCGCAACGCTAATGCTGACCGAAGACCCGACGCTAACGCCGGCGACGATCAAGGCCCGCCTGATGCGTTCGGCGCGCAAGATCGACGCTCAGCCGACCTCGAGCGGCGCGGGTGTACTGGATATCGACGCGGCCTTGAACGAAACCGGAATCCTCAGAGGTGAGGCACTATCACCGCTGATGGGACGGTCCGACGAAGGGCCCGTCATTCACGTACAGAGCACTGCGAAACTCTGGGGCGGTCGCGCCTGGGGCGCTGGTTATATGTGGACGGATGGATATATGTGGACCGACGGTTACATGTGGACAGATGGTTACATGTGGACAGACGGTTACATGTGGACTGACGGCTATATGTGGACCGACGGTTACATGTGGACAGATGGTTACATGTGGACAGACGGATATATGTGGACCGACGGATATATGTGGACTGACGCGGTAACTGACTACAACGCACTCTATGACACCTCAAGCGAATCTATCGGACTCAATGACGACTGATTAGATTCGACAACTTGAGGGAGAAAATTCATGAGGGCAGCGATCAAAAAAGTCATCGCACTCGACTTCGGACGGGAGCCAGACCACCGGCTTCCGGCCGATGCGGTCGACTCAGATCTTAAGGCAGAGCTTAAGGGCATCGCACTGTTGATTACCCGGGATAACCTGTCACTGCAATGGGCACCGCGCTGGCTGCAACACACTGGACTTGACGTTCGAATAGCGAAGTCGCCCGAAGAGGCGCTTGGCATTGCCTCAGCAACAAGGCCAAGCCTGATGATTGCTGATGCAGCATTCATGGCTGATGACACGACCTCATTGCTCGCATCGCTGCGGCAGGTTCACGGCAAGGAAGTTCCGTTGATCGCACTGTGCGCCAACGACGCACAGGTAACGATGGCGGCCGACGCTGATGTAACCGACATTGTTCGCCGGCCGTATGACTGGCAGGTAATTACACGACGTGCCATTCGCGCCGTGCGAGCGCACGCAAATCTGGCTGAGTTGCAAACCGCCAGAGAACGCCTTGACAACATTGCCACGTCTTTAAGTACGGACGAGCGAGACCGAGCCAAAGCGGCTGGAATGGACAAACTGACTTTGCTGCCAACCGGCGAGCGCTTTCGAAGTCAACTACATCGCGCCGTTAGCGCACATGGTGAATCTGGCAGTGATGTAGGCGTACTCGTCATTGGTCTGGATCACTACCGCATCGTTAACGAAGCGGTCGGCCGGAGAAACGCAAATCGCTTGCTCAGACTCTTCGCAGACCGGCTGAGAGTTTGCCTTGGGGACCGAGACGTAATCGGTGGAGCGGAGCGCGGTGCTGTTACGGCTGTCGCTTCAAGGCTGGGCGGCGCAAGGTTTGCGCTGCTGATTACGAACGCGGATACCGAAGAAGTCTTGCGTGTAAAGCGGGCGATTCGGGGTCAACTTGAACAATCATTTGAAGTCGCCGGACAGAGCATCTATTTGACAGCGAGCATCGGCGCGGCGATTTTCCCGCGTGATAGTTCGAGCGCCGACGGATTGCTGCATTGTGCCGAAACGGCCATGTTGGAAGCTCAGGAATCGGGCACCGGATTTGAGTTCTTTACCAAGCCAGCCGAGTCAACGAGCGTGCGACTGCTTAGTCTCGACCGAATGCTTCGGGACGCCATTCGAAACGATGAGCTTGAGCTCGCCTATCAACCAATCACGTCGACCGAAAGCGGAAAAGTTGTCGCGGCTGAGGCTCTGTTGCGCTGGCATCATGCCGAAGAGGGCATGATCTCGCCAGCAGATTTCGTACCGGTCGCTGAGAAAACCGGTCTTATGCAGGAGATTGGGAATTTCGTAATTAGCTCGGCCTGCGGCCAGCTACGAAGTTGGATCGACGCCGGTATGCGACCGATTCGAATGGCCATTAACATCTCACTTTGCCAGCTGCTGCGTGGCGACGTAGTCGCCTTTGTAGAAAAGGCACTCGAAGATAATCGCCTGGACCCGGCGTGGCTCGAGATTGAACTCAGCGAACGCGGCGTGCTCAATCAACGCCCCGAAGTAATTCAGGAGATTAACCGCCTTAAGGCTATTGGCGTACGAATTTCAATTGACGATTTTGGTACCGGCCAGGCAGCTATCGGCTACCTCAAGGATCTGCCGGTAGACGTGATCAAGATCGACCGCTCCTACGTGAGCGGTGCGGATCGCTGCGCGAAAGACGAGGCGATCGCCTCGGGAATGGTCGCTCTGGCACAACGTCTGAACGCCACGGTTATCGCGGAAGGCGTCGAAACAGATGCACAGCTCGAAATGTTGCGTCAGTGGGGTTCGCAGGAATGCCAGGGATTCTTGTTCTCTCCCGCAGTGGAGCCCGCAGAATTCCTCGCGAAATTCGCCTGACGGATGGCGTTAATGAGACACAGGTCACACGACAGTCTAAGGCGACGGCCGCCGTTGCCGATAACCCTTCTAGGAGCCTGAATACCGGCGTTAGACACGTGCGCGTGTACACGGGAATATGGAAGTGCAATCTATGCGGCCGAGACATGGAGCAATAAGCTAGTGAGCAGAGTAATAACTGCCATTTTGATGCTATTCATTGTGTCGACGGCCAGTGGTTTCGAAAACAATGCCATGCGCTTTGACAGGCTATCCAGTGATGACGGCTTGTCGCAAAGCTCTGTCATGGCTGTACAGCAGGACAAAACCGGCTTCATGTGGTTCGCGACCGAGAACGGTCTCGATCGATACGATGGCTTCACTTTTCAAAACTACCGCAACCTACGAGGTCAGGAGGATTCTCTCTCTGACAACTTCGCTCGAGACCTCGACGTCGCATCCGATGGCAGTTTGTGGATTGCCACGGATGGGGGTGGCGTCTCTCGCTGGATTCCCGACTCTGACCGCTTCGTCTCATGGCGACACAATCCGGGTGACACGTCATCTCTGGCAACGGACCGAATTCGTACCGTCCTTACCGATCCGCGGGGTTATGTCTGGATAGGCACGCGCGACTCCGGCCTCGACCGGCTAGAAATTTCATCGGGACACATCACACACTTTGCTCACGTAGCAGACGATGCGAACTCTATTAGTAACAACGAGGTTTACTCGCTTGCTCTTGGTGTTGATGGTGTTCTTTGGATCGGTACCAAAGCAGGACTGAACCGTCTTGATCCAGATTCCGGTCGCATCACGCGCTTCGTGAACGACCCCGATGATGCGTCAAGTCTGAGTGGCGATGATGTGCGAAGCCTTCTGGTCGATCACGAAGGCATGCTCTGGATCGGCACGAGCAAGAACGGCTTGTCGCGATTTGATTCCTCGTCAAATTCTTTCAAGCATTTCAGCCACAGCGCCGACGACTACCGGAGCATTACCAGTAATCGCATCCAGGTGATCTTCGAAGACAACGAACAACGACTCTGGGTCGGGAGCAATCGTGGTCTGAACCTGTTGAATCGTGACACCGGCGACTTTCTGAATTACAGGAACGACCCGAAGGACGCCTTCAGTCTGAGTAGTGACGACATATTTTCTATCTTTCAGGATCGGGGCGGTATTCTTTGGGTGGGAACCAGAAACAATGGTCTCAACAAGTGGAATCCACGCTCATGGTCTTTTGGACATTACAAGCCGTCCACAATGCTGAAAGACGCCTCATTCAGTCCCAATGTCATGTCGTTCGCGGAAGACTCGTCTGGACGGCTCTGGGTAGCGGCTTTCGGCGGCGGTCTGAATATCATGGATCGCGAAGGCGGCAGTATCACTCAGATACGCAACGATCCAGAGGTAGCCGGATCGCTGAGCGACAACCGGGTCATGGTCTTAACCGCCGCACGAGACGGCAAGATCTGGGCCGGCACAATGACGGACGGATTAAACCGAATCGACCCCAAGACGGGAGTGGTCGATACGTTTCGCCACGATCCATCTGACGAATCCAGCCTCGCAGCCGATGGCGTCATGTCACTCTACGAGGATCGCGCGGGCGTTATGTGGATAGGAACGTACGGCGGTGGAGTCAGTCGCCTGGATCCAGGCACCGATCACTTCGTTAATTACAATCACGACCCAGCAGACGACAAAACACTATCGAGCCCTCGTGCAACGAGCATCGTCGAAGACAGCTATGGCCAAATCTGGGTTGGTACTGACGGCGGCGGCTTGAATCTCCTCGACCGCAAAAGTGGCACATGGCAGCACTTTGTCCACGACGAAAGCGATGCAGCAAGTTTGAGCACGAACACCGTCTATGCTCTGCACGCGGACCCCGATGGCGGATTATGGATCGGGACACGGGCGGGGTTGAACCGCTTGAGCTCAGCTCGAACCGGCGCTTCGGCGGCGCGCTTCGAGATTTTCTCCGCGCGCGACTCACTTTCAAACGACGCGGTTTACAGCATCGAGCGGAGCTCCGCCGGCGCACTTTGGCTGGGTACGTCTCGCGGATTAGTTCAATTCCAACCAAACAGCGGTAAAGTCCGCCGATTTCATGCGAGCCAGGGATTGCAAGGCGACGAATTCAATTTCGGCGCTAGTTACGCGTCCAGATCCGGCGAACTGTTCTTCGGTGGGTCAAACGGTTTTAACGCATTCAATCCGGCGAACTTGCAGTTCAATCGAGAACCGCCGCCTGTTGTGCTCACGTCGCTTTCGGTTCTGAACAAGCCGGTCTCTTCCGGGCAGCCTTATGAACTTGTCGAAAATATCGACCTCAATTACAAGGATGACGTCGTTACATTCGGCATCTCTGCTCTGGATTACTCCGCACCTGCCGAAAACCGATACGCGTATCGTTTGATTGGTTTTAATGACGAGTGGGTAGATGCCGGCAACGAACGACGAATTACCTACACCAACCTTGACGGCGGCAATTACCGCTTACAAGTGCGCGCGGCGAACGGTGATGGCTATTGGAATAATGACGGCATCTCTATTCCACTTCGTGTTGAGTTTCCACCCTGGAAGACATGGTGGGCTTACACGCTATATGCAGCCGCGATGATTATCGCATTACTGGGATTCTTACGTTTCCAGCAAAAGAAACTTATGCGCGAAGCCGAATACAGTCGGCGACTCGAACAAGAAGTCCGTGAGCGAACGGATGAACTCAAGAACAGAAACTCGGACCTCAAGAAAGTCAATGAAAAATTGTTGATGGCGAGTACGACCGACCCCCTAACCGGCCTAAGAAATCGGCGTTATCTTTTTCAACAAATAGTCAAGGATGTCGACCTCGTGTTGCGGCACTATCGCGATGGCACAGAGACACTGAGTCCCAGCGGAAACAACGATCTGCTGTTCCTGATGGTCGACCTCGACAATTTTAAGCCAGTCAATGACAGTTGCGGGCATGAAGCTGGCGACGAATTATTGCTGCAAATTCGTGACGTTTTGCTCGAAGCCAGCCGTTCGTCGGACGACGTTATTCGCTGGGGTGGCGACGAATTCCTCGTGGTCGCCCGGGATACGAACAGAAAAAATGCAGCAACACTTGCTGAACGCATTCGCTCAAGCCTCTCCCAACGAGTATTTCCGATCGGTAATGGTCAGGTTGCCCGTTGCACGGCGTCGATCGGATATGCGAGCTTTCCGTTTATCAAGGATCAACCCGAATTATTGCAATGGGAAGATGTCCTTGGCATCGCCGACGCGGCCATGTACGAGGCGAAGCAGAAACGCAATGCGTGGATGGGCATCGAGGGCATCGATTGGTATGGCACCGGCGACGAATTTTGCCGGGCAATCAAGGCAAGTCCGGGAGACCTCGCTAGCGAGGGTTACATTCAGGCAGTCGAATCGGTCGAAGACGTCGTCAAAGATGTAGGTTAGGAAGCTAGTTCGGACCAGCTAGCGCACGTATACACCGCGCTTCTGCTTCGATCGTCTCATCCGCTTACACTCGACATCGCCGGGTATGACGATTTTCGGGTCTGGCACGAAATTCAGTTTTCGCCGACGACCGCGGTACTTGACGACACTAAGGATGAGTTTCATCGTCTCAATTCGGGCCTTTTGCTTATTGTCCGAGCGAATCACCCACCACGGATTCTTTGCCGTGTGAGTTCGCTTGAGCAATTGGTACTTGGCCTCCGAAAATTCATCCCAAAGCTCCTGCGCCTGCAAATCGATCTCACTTAGTTTCCACTGTCGCAACGGATCGTCTCGCCGGCGTTCAAATCGGCGCTGCTGCTCCTTTTTTGAAACCGAGAAATACAGTTTGATCAGACTGGTCTGGCCATCGGCGACGAAGCTCTCTTCATAGCCGTTAACCTTCGCTATGAAGTCGCGATACTGCTTCTTCGTGCAAAAGCCCATTATTGGTTCAACCATCGCGCGGTTGTACCAACTTCGGTCAAACAGTACCGTTTGTCCTGCATGCGGAAAGTGCTCAATGTAGCGCTTCATATGCAATTCTGTAAGTTGATTCTTGGTTGGTTTACCGAGCGCGATCACACGATAGTGCTTTTCATTCATATATCGCGTAACCCGTCGAATTGTTCCACCTTTGCCGGACGCATCACGCCCGTCAAACAAGATTATGACTTTGCGACCGGTCTTATCGAGATGTGTCTGCAAGCGAATAAGCTCTGCTTGATAGGGCTTTAGTTCTTCGGAATCGATAAACTTGCTTAGCGCCATGTCGACGATCTTGTCGCGATCCTTCTTTTTGAGGCCCTGCACCAGCAGCTCAAGCTGCTTCTTGTCGTCACTGCTATCGGAACCGAAGTCCCGGTTTTCGACGAGTTGACGGATTGGCGTGGATGACCACCCTCTATTGTCTTTCTTACCCATCCTGCTTACCCCTCATTACTTTTCTAGCCATTCGTCTGGCATAAAAATAGACACGGTGAAGATTCTCAGTAATTCCAATTTCCAGCGTGTACGCTTCTATTCGTTTGGGTTCATTCGCGACCAGTCGCTTCGATTCATGCACAGCAGCTGAAGACGCAATTCCCGTAATCTCCCGCTTCATGCCGGTTACCGATTTGGCTGCAACTTTGTCGTTTTCCGCCACCGCCTCCACAGCCGCCTCAACTGCACGAAGAACATTGGCATGAAATCCGGTCAATACGCCTTGCGTTTTCTCGCTCACAATGACGTTTTTTTCGCAGCGACTGAGCCCAATTCCGATCAGATTGGTCTCTATGACATCTCCAATATTCTCGAGGTCGTTGGCGGCCTCCATCAGTCGCAAAAATTCCCGAGTTTGTTTCTCTGATAATTTCACACGACTGATTTTTCCCAAGTAGGTCACAATTTGCGCATGCAGCACATCAACTCGATCATCGAGGTCTCGAATTCTGTTCAGGGTGGCTGGCGTTCCGCTGAGGATCGCCGGCATCACCTGACGCAACATCTTCGTTACTTGCTCGCCCATATGGCGAATTTCCAATCGCGCCTGTGCCAGTGCTATCGAAGGCGTCGAAATTAGCTCGTCGTCGAGAAACTTCGCCCTTATGATCGCTTCATCGTTCAATGGACGATCCGGAATCATCCACTCCACGAATCGTGCGATGACTGTAGTAAACGAAATGAAGATCAGCGTGTTGGCGATATTAAATATGGTATGGGCATTGGCAATTTGCCGCGGCACGGCTCGTTGCGCGTCAGTGATACTCGAGTACGCCGGCGAAATAGTCGTGACGAATTGCGCCAGCTGATCAATGAATGCAAGCCAAACCAGAACGCCGGCAACGTTGAAGAGAACATGTGTCGCAGCAGCACGAACCGCCTCGCGTGGTTTACCGATCGCAGCCAACAAAGCCGTAACGCAGGTACCAATGTTGGCCCCAAATGCCAACGAGATGCCCGCCGGTAGAGAGATAAACCCCTGCCCCGCCATTACGATAACAATTGCGGTAGTGGCCGACGACGATTGAATCAAAGCCGTAAACGCCGCGGCGACCAAAATTCCAATCGCCGGCGTCTCCATCGTCTGCATCAGATCCAGAAACGGTTGGTAGCTTCGCAATGGCTGCATTGCATCACTCATTACCGTCATGCCGAAAAATACCAGGCCCAGACCCATAAGGATGCTGCCATATTGTCGGATAGCATCGCGCTTGGAGAAGAACAGAAAGCCGAAACCAACGGCGATCATGAGCATAGCCGCTTTAGTGACTTTGAACGCAACGATTTGCGCGGTAATAGTCGTGCCGATATTAGCGCCCATAATCACGCCGATGGACTGTGCAAATGACATCAGTCCAGCCGTCGTGAAACCAACGACCAACACCGTGGTTACAGAGGACGACTGTATGATTGCAGTGACAAATGCACCCGTTAGCGCACCTTTAAAGCGATTCGATGTGAGCTTGCTTAGAATGTTTCGCATGCGGTCGCCGGCGACTGCCTTGAGGGCTGCCGTCATTTGATCGATCCCAAACAGGAAAAGCGCAAGGCCGCCCAGGAGCTCCATTGTCATCTGACCTATCGCGATCGGCGCGCTAGTCATCAGCGATTTCTTTCCTGTCCTTCACGATGGTTACCGGCACAGGGCACAGCTGAATGACTTGGGCAGCTTTGGAACCCAGAACAAGATGTTTCAACCCCGTTCGTCCCTGACTCCCCATCACAACCATGATCGGATTCAGTTCCTGCACGACCTCAAGTATTCGGCTGACGGGCAAACCGATGACCATGACGGGTTCAATATTGGCAAGCATGGCACCGTCGGGACTTTCTGCGGTCACATTCTGTATGAACTGGTGGAAAGCGCTCGCCGCGGCATCCTGGATACGCTCGAAGTGCTGATCCTCGACCAATTTGGAGTAGTAGCCGGGCATGTCCCCTGGATCATGCACAACATGCAAGGCAACCATGGCCGCTGGTATCAATTTCGCCAGCTTCGCCGCATGTTCCAGCGCCGCCGCTGAGTGCGCAGAAAAATCAACGGGAACCAGTATGATCTGGCCTGAATCCCGTCCCCGTGCCGCGCTTCCAAATGCGGCAAGTTCTTCGGTTGTCTTAGCTAAGTATGCTGCTGGCGTCGTCAAGGCAATATCACCCCCCGTCGCGATAGCGGTGAGGCGACGATTTTTTTAGGATTCCGCTTGTTTGAGTATTGGCCGACGCCCAGCAATGGCGCTATCAGGGTTAACCGAGGTTAGTCGTCCGAAAACCGAAATACGGCAGATTCGCCTATGTTTTTCGACATTTTTTCTTCAAAGTGAGGAACAATTTCTCGTGCGATCGCAGGCAGCGGGCGTAGCCCACTTCAGACTCCGCGCCTTTGGCGCGCGCCAACTGTGCGAGGGTTTTCTTTTCTTGTGTCGACCAGTTAGCGGGATCTGCTGCGGCAATTGTCGGGCAGAAACGTACGAACGCCTGCTGTTCATTTCTGGACCAGCTCTTGAGTGAGCGTAGGCCGAGATCTTTCATTACTTGCCGAGAAATAGCTCGCAACGCCTTCTTACGTGACAACTCTCCAGTCTTCGCTATCTCTTGGGTTGCAAGCAATGAGCACGACTCGATCCAGCTTTCATCGAAGAACTCGCTTTGACGAGCTCCGGGTAGAACGCAATGCATGTCGCATGTTGCCAAACGCCTTAGAATGTTGATCGGGCTTCGATAGCCTGCCCGACTCTTTAGCTTCATAAATTCCTGACGCGCCAACTTCTTTACAGCCGAATTAACTGGGCGGTATCCCAATCGATAGTAAAACCAGAACGCGCCGCTTTGCAGTGCCTCGTCATTGTCACCGCCAAACTGATAAGGGTTGGCAACGAATCGAGTGCAACCAGTAAGAGTGTGAAAAACCCGCATGACCTGAACCCAGAGCCAGGCCGCTTCGCTGCCGCGATATTCATCAAATATGTTGATGCCGGCATTGGCCTGATTGAAAATCACGCTCGCCCCGCCGTAACCGACTGGCACACCATTCGACAGAATGAGGAAGCCTTGCGTGCACTCCAGCGGATAACGATGCTCCGGGGCCAGACCGGTTACGGCGATTACGACGCCTTTACCAACGTCTGCCAGATAGACGTCACCTGGATTCGCATAATTAAAATGTGCGGTCTCCCGATGCCGTACAGCCAATGAACTCATTGCGACATTGAGGAAACGCTGACCTTCGGTTGCGCTCAATCTCTTGATGCGACTTAGCCGCCGACATATTTCGCGTTTGGCGAACGATACGCGACCTCTCATTCTGCCGCTGCGATAGTGAACATCATCAACGTCAAGCATATTGCGAGATCGCGAAAGCAGCGCGCCAGAAAGTTCGCAGCGCAAGGGTAACTCGGCGGAATTGTAGAGTGACTCCAAAAACCGAGTATGTTGCTTGTGCTCGGACACCTGCATCATGAGCCAGTCGAATTTTGTCGCAGATTGATTGGCCGTCGCGATTCCCAGCCACTCCTTGACATCAACCCAACCGCTGTCGAAATAGTCTGCTTCAGATGATTCGATCAGCTGATCCATTAGTTCGTGCAGCCTGTCGATGTCTTCCAATTCGGGCCAGTCAATTGAAGCGATACCAGGAAAGTGGCGCGCCATCCAACTCGCGACTTCGTATGAGAATGCGTAATGAAGGTCTGTGCCAGCAATGCCGCTGTCATCAAGCATCGCACGCTCACCTTTGCTCAGATTGCTCACAACCGAGTCGAAGTCCTGTAACCATGACGAGGCGATTTGATGTATCTCACCGTTGTCCGGAAATGCGCGCACGAAACACAGACAGTCGTG
>JBPCYB010000075.1:0-18465 GCA_051007995.1 Woeseiaceae bacterium
CCGCGTTTGCCGATCGCGCAGACTTGCTGGAGGAGTTGAAATCGGATCTGGTATCACTGTTTGCCGCTCCAGCTTTGCGTGCATCCGGTTACCACGACGACGTCGGGTTGCGTGCGCAGTACGCCGATGGCATTCGGCGCACTTTACAGACCGTACAACCGCGACCTGAACAGCCCTATCAAAACATGCAATTGATGCAGTTCAATTACTTCATAGAGATGGGCCTGCTTGAGGTTGACGCAGAATCCGCACTACTGACGGTAAACTACGAGCGATACCACGAGGTGGTCGGCCAGATGCTCGAGCAGGTCCTGCAGATTCATTACTCTGGCGATTACGAGCTGGCCGACGAATTTGTTACGCGCTGGAATTATTGGGACGACAAACTGCACGGGCGTTTAGCGACTCTGATACAGGAGTCCGGCATATACCGTCGCACGTTAGTTCGCTACCACGCGCTCGGAGATTGACATGAATGCGCTGTACGACAACATTCTCGACACAATCGGTAACACGCCAATAGTGCGTCTTAACAAGCTTGCCCCGGACGACGTCAACGTCTACGTCAAGATTGAATCGTTTAATCCGATGGGATCAGTGAAAGATCGGCTTGCCCTCGGCGTAATCGAAGCCGCCGAAAAAAACGGTACGCTTAAGCCGGGCCAGACAGTCGTCGAGGCAACCAGTGGTAACACCGGCATTGGCATGGCGATGGTATGCGCACAAAAGGGCTACCCGCTGGTCGTTACTATGGCCGAAAGCTTCAGTATTGAGCGCCGCAAAATGATGCGCTTTCTTGGCGCGCAGGTCGTCATAACTCCAGCCCACCTCAAAGGCAGCGGCATGGTCAACAAGGCCGTCGAACTGGCCGAGAAACACGGCTGGTTTCAAGTCAGACAATTCGAAAATGAAGCCAATGCCGACATCCACTCACGCACCACGGCGCCGGAAATTCTTGCCGCTTTCGGCGATGATGGCCTGGATTACTGGGTATCGGGATTTGGTACAGGCGGCACGTTGAAAGGCGTGTCCCGAGTTCTCAGGAAGAAAAGTCCAAAGACCAAAGTCGTGGTTTGCGAGCCGGACAATTCACCAATTCTCGGCAGCGGTATTCCGCAAGAACGCGATGCTAGCGGTTGGCCCACCGAGAGCCACCCACTGTTCCGTCCGCATCTCATGCAGGGCTGGAGCCCTGATTTCATTCCGAAATTGGTTGAAGACACGGTCACTGCAGACCTCATTGACGACATCGTGCCAATTAATGGCAACGACGCATTGCGACTGTCCAAAGCCCTTGCAACGGAGGAAGGCATTTTTGTCGGTATCTCCGCGGGCGCGACGCTCGCCGGCGCGCTGGCCGTCGCCGCAAAAGCCGAGCCGGGTTCAAATGTGCTTTGCATGCTGCCCGACACGGGTGAGCGATATTTGAGCACGATCTTGTTTGAAGATATTCCGGAAGACATGACCGACGCCGAACAGGAACTGTCCCGCTCGACGCCGAACTACCGTTTTGACGCAACACCGCCACCGCCGCCGACTGAAGAACAGGCAGCGCCCGAACCCATTGTCGCCCCGCCCGAAGCGCTCGATTTTTTGCACGACGTCACACATGACGGGGACAACCCGGTCGTCATGTTCGCCACGGAGTGGTGCGAATTCTCCTGGTCTGTACGTAAGATGTTCGCGCAGTACGAAATTCCGTATCGTTCTGTCGACCTAGACTCAGTGGCTTATCAGGCTGACAACAAGGGTGGCAAGATCCGAAAGGCGATAGAGCAGAAAACCGGATCGAAAACGGTGCCACAAATTTACGTTGGTGGCGTGCACATCGGCGGTGCAACCGAGACATTTGACGCGTGTAAGGATGGAAGTCTCGGCAAGATGCTCGAGGAAAATAATGTTAGCTGGAATCGGTCGGTTGACACCGAGCCCTATTCATTCCTACCGGATTGGTTACACACCCGCTAGCTTGCGCGCTAAATAGCAGTCTTACTCGTCGAAAAAATACATTCCGAGCGTTTCGGCGATACAAGCAGGCTTGCGTTCGTTCTCAATTTCGATGCGTACCTCTGACGTCAGAAGAAGTGCGCCTGCACGACTACGAGCTTGCAATACGGTGGCTCGCGCCCGGACCTTGGCACCGGACGGCACAGGTGTTAGAAAACGCACCTTGTTGAGCCCAAAATTGATCGCACGAGTCAGGTTCTTGACCTCGACAAAGCTGCCTGTCAAGGCCGGAATTAACGCCAGCGTCAGATACCCGTGCGCAATTGTCTTACCGTCCGGTAGTTCGCGACTCGCGCGCTCAGTATCAACGTGAATCCATTGATGATCAGCGGTTGCTTCAGCGAATTGGTCAATTCGATTCTGATCGATAACGGCCCATTCGGACAATCCGACTTCTTCGCCTTCAAGTGCTTTGGCGTCATCAATCGATGTAATTACTCGTGTCACGCTGCAAGAAAAACACAAATACTTTTGCAGGATCAAGTGTTGTTTTCGAATTCGGCGCTAGAATACGAGGATCGTGACAACTGAAAGTAATAAATCGGTCTTTGCTATCGTGCTCGCCGCCGGATCTGCGACCCGCTTCGGCTCTGCCAAGCAGCTAGCCAGTTATGACGGCATCGCCATGGTACGGCGCGCGAGTGAATGCGCGGCCGTTTGCTGCGGATCGCGCAGTGTGCTTGTCGCCGGTCACGAATGGCGCGCCGTTATTGCGGCTTCTGCACCAGTTTCGGGATTTGTTATTCGCAATGATCATTATCGTGACGGCATCGCGACATCTATTGCTGCAGGCGTTCGAGCAGTTGAGCATGTCGCAGATGCAGTAGTTGTTGTGCTTGCCGACCAACCACTGATCACGTCCGCACACCTCGCGGCGCTGATTCAAGCATGGAGCGATGATGAGTCGGACATCGTCGCGACCTCATACGCCGGCATTTCCGGCGTGCCGGCACTGTTTGCGCGCAATTGCTTTAGCAGTCTGCTTGAACTTGAGGGCGATCGCGGTGCGCGAACGCTACTCGACGACGCACGTTTTGAGGTTCGTAAAATAGAGTTTGCAGATGCTGCCGTCGACGTCGATACCGTCGAAGACCTGGCTAAGATTTCGCGCAGCGCTCACAATTGACCCAGCCTGAGTTGCCATCGACGTAGTGTTCTTTTTTCCAGATTGGGAGACGAACTTTCACCTCGTCGATGATGTATCGACACGCCTGAAACGCCTCATCGCGATGTGGCGAAGACACGCCAACCCAAACTGCACAATCGCCGATCTCGAGTAATCCGCTGCGATGTACACAATGCGCCTGTAAGTGTGGAAACTTCTCTTGAGCCTCACGCAGCACTTTCTCACCTTCGCTGATGGCCAGTGGTTCGTAGGCTTCGTACTCAAGTTGCAGTACCGTTTGTCCTTCATTCAGATTTCGCACCCAACCTTCAAAACTGCAGTACGCACCGGCGGCGGGATCAAACAACTGTCGACGCAACTCGTCGGGATCAATCGGTTCGTTCGTGACGGACAGCACGTCAGCCGCCTGCGACCGGCGGGAATAGCAATACCGTATCGCCGTCATTCACCGGCGACGTCCAATCGGCCATCACGTCATTGATCGCAACCTTGCAATGACCCTGCGGCTCGGCAGACCCATGGCGGTCAGCCGTCGCCGCGTATACATCGGCGGCGGTCTCGGCGTCCAGCGTCAGCGTCTCCTCGCTACGGCCAGCATTCTCCCGAAACAAGGCAAAATAGCGCACTGTTAGCGTTTTCATGAAACTGCCTTTAGCACGCTTCGCTTTAGATCATCCGGTGTATTAACGTTGTCCAGCGCGGTCGGATCAGGTTGTTCAAGTAACGCGCACTCTGAACGGATCAAGACTTTGCGTGGACAGACTATGCCGTCATCGATGAATTGCCGAACAATGGCCTCACTGCCATCGCTATATAACGCACAAAGCGGTTCGGGCAGACCGTCGTGACTGCTACGAAAAGCCGTAAACGGATGTTGCTCGGAATGATTCTCGATCAGGTAACGTAAGGTCGGCTCGTCGATATTCGGCAAGTCGCACGCAACGATCAACCAGTCCGTATCCGGATGCTCTTCGAGCGCCGTGATTATTCCGGCGATCGGCCCGATATCGTCGTAACGATCGACAATTTGCTCGAATCGGCTACGCTCTGTATCGTCTTGCTGCGCACTACGCGTCGACACGAAAACCCTATCGGTGACACCGCCGAGTAAATCTACGATGTGTGCCAACTGACTCTTGCCATCGCGCTCCAGCCGGGCCTTATCGTGACCCATGCGACGACTTTCGCCGCCCGCCAACACGAGGCCAAATATCGGTCTACTCATTACGCACGAAGTCCTGCTTACCACCCGACTTCGATAGCAGTCGTGTCTCACCGATGACAATATCGTGCGAGAGCGCTTTGCACATATCGTAAATCGTCAGGGCAGCAACCGTTGCACCCGTTAGAGCTTCCATTTCTACACCGGTTTTGTGGTGCACTCGACAGGTACAGTCGATGACAGCCTGGTCACCGTCGTCGCCACCGATTTCGATCGAAATCTTGCAGTTCTCGAGACCGAGCGGATGACAAAACGGAATCAATTCATGTGTTTTCTTTGCCGCCATAACGCCCGCAATAATCGCTGTCGCAAAAACCGGCCCTTTCTTTGTTTCAATTTCTTCACCACTCAGCGCAGCAAGCACCTGTGCCGGCAAATTCACTACCGTTCGTGCCCGCGCCTCTCGATCGGTCGCAGTTTTGCTGCCGACATCGACCATTGTCGGCCGGTTGGACTCATCAACGTGACTCAGTTTTCCCATCTAACCACCTATCCTGTACATCTCTACTTTGCTTTGCGTATGTGCCTCAGCAACGTCAGTCCGACGAAGCTCGCTGTACCTGTCAGCGCGCTGCAACCAGATACGCGACAACATGTCGGCCAGTTCGCTGTCATCGGCACCGTTGCGGATCGGCTCGCGCAGATCAGTTCCCTGGGTCGCAAACAAACAAGTATAAAGCACTCCATCGGCCGACAATCGCGCCCGACTACAACTGCCACAAAACGGTTCGGTCACCGATGAAATGAATCCAATTTCGCCTTCTCCATCGTCGTACTGATAGCGTCGCGCCACCTCGCCAGGGTAATTTCGGTCAACGGCTGTGAGCCGCCAGAATGCGCTTACAGTATCGAACAATTCTTTCGACGGCACGACCTGATCCATACGCCAACCGTTGCGATTGCCTACATCCATAAACTCGATCAGGCGCACAATATGCCCGGAACCGCGAAAGTGATCGAGCAGGTCAATCACTGTATGGTCGTTTACACCGCGCTGCACAACGACATTGATCTTAATCGGGTCGAGCCCCGCTTGTTCGGCTGCCGCAATGCCAGCCAATACCTTGTCGAGATCGCCACGGCCGCCGCTCATCGCTTTGAAAATCTGCGGGTCGATACTGTCGAGGCTGATCGTCACGCGATGCAAACCGGCATCGCGCAACGTTTGCGCGATGGGCGCAAGCAACATCGCATTGGTAGTCAACGCCAGATCTTGCACGCCTGCTAGTGCCGCAATTCCCGACACCAGATCGGGAAGTTTCTTGTCGAGCAAGGGTTCGCCGCCGGTCAGGCGGATCTTTGAAACGCCAAGGCCAGTCGCGACGCGCACCACTTTGAGAATTTCATCGTGGGTCAGTCGTTGCGATCTATTCAAGAACTCGTAGTCAGCATGGAATTCGGTTTCCGGCATGCAATACGGGCACCGAAAATTGCAGCGGTCGAGCAATGAAATACGCAGATCGTGGAGCGGTCGGTTAAGAGCATCTAATGTCATGGCGCCATTCTGCCCGAAGTCGCGCAGTTGTTCTTTCTTTTGACAGCAGCATGCTGCATGCTTTTCCACGTCATCCCCAATTTCAAGGTCAGCAATGCACGTCACGTTCACGACAGAAGAACTCGCATTTCGCGATGAGGTCCGGTCGTTCTTTCAGACTGAGATTCCGCAAGATATTCGCGACATGCAGGATCAAAACGTCCCGCTCGAGCCTGAGGACCAGATCCGCTTTCAGAAAGCCCTGTTTGACAAGGGTTGGGCTGGCTACAACTGGCCGGTCGAGTACGGCGGCACGGGTTGGAGCCTGGTTCAGAAGTACATTTTCCAGGCCGAAATGGCCGACGCGAACATGCCCTACATAATTCCGTTCGGGCTCGGAATGGTCGGCCCGATCATCTACACCTTCGGCACCGATGCGCAAAAGGAGCGTTTTCTGCCCGACATACTCGCCAGCAATGTCTGGTGGTGTCAGGGGTACTCGGAGCCCGGATCAGGTTCAGATCTGGCATCACTGCGCATGCGCGCCGATCGCGACGGCGACGACTATATCGTCAACGGCACCAAATTCTGGACGACATTGGGACAATTCGCTGACTGGATATTCTGCCTGGTACGCACGTCTACCGATGTCGCACGACGTCAGGAGGGCATCAGTTTTCTGCTTATTGATATGCGAACGCCGGGTATTAGCGTCAAACCCATTATCACAATTGATGGCACACATGAGGTCAACGAAGTGCACTTCGAGGATGTCCGCGTACCGATTGAAAACCTGGTGGGTGAGGAGGGTAAAGGCTGGACCTATGGCAAGGTCTTACTACAACACGAACGAACCGGAACGGCCGGCATCGCACGCACTCAATATCGGTTACACAAATTGCGGGAGCAGACGCAACAATCGATACGTGGCGCCGCACCTCTCAACGAGGACCGGAATTTTATGCGTAAGATTGCGGCGGTCGAGGTGGAGTTGAAGGCACTCGAATACACCGAATTGCGCACCCTGGCGACAATCACGTCGGGCAAGGCGCCGGGGGCCGAGTCGTCAATATTGAAATTTAAAGGTACCGAGTTACAGCAGGCCGTCGATGAGTTGTACGTCGAAGCCGCGGGTTACTACGCACTGCCATATGTGCCCGATCAGTATGTACTTGGATTTCCCGCTGCGGACCGGATTGGCGAAGGTATCGAAACGGATTCTGCGCCGCGCTATTTCAACTATCGCAAAGCTTCGATATATGGCGGGTCAAATGAAATACAGAAAAACATCGTTGCCAAACACGTACTTGGACTATAGCGACTAATTTATGGACTTTTCTCTCAATGAATTTCAGTCGATGCTGGCTGACAGTGTCGAAAAATTCGTTACCAACGAATACGATTTTGAGTCGCGCCAGGCGCATGCTGCCAGTGACGCTGGTTATAGCGCCGACGTCTGGCAAACATTCTGCGAGCTAGGCTGGACGGCAATCCCCTTTGCCGAAAGTGACGGCGGACTCGATGGCGGGCCGATCGAAACGATGTTGCTGATGCAGCAGTTCGGTCGCGGCCTCATTGTCGAACCTTACCTCGCCAATGTTGTACTTGCCGGTGGCGTATTGCGCCGACTTGCCAACGAGGCGCAGAAAGCACAGTGGCTACAACCCATGATCGGCGGCGAGCTACAAACCGCACTCGCCTTCGTTGAGCCGCAAAGCCGTTACGAGATCGACGACATTCAAACAACCGCAGTAGCTGACGGTGACGGCTGGCGACTCAGCGGCACGAAGAGTGTCGTTCTTAATGGCGGCAACGCCGATGTACTCATCATTCCTGCGATTGCGGATGGCGTATCACTATTTGCGATAGCCGCAGATGCCGAAGGTGTCACTCGCAAAGTTTATCCCACTGTCGACGGCAGTTCGGCAGCAGACATTGTGTTGGACAATGTGCACGTTGATGCGAATGCATTGCTTGGTGAGACTGGTAATGCAATGCCGACGCTGGAAGCCGTCATAGACGATGCGACCCTCGCTGTATGTGCCGAAGCAGTCGGTATCATGCAATGCCTAACGGACAAGACAGTGGAATACAGCAAGAGTCGGGTTCAATTCGGTGTACCGATCGGGACATTTCAAGCATTGCAACATCGTATGGTCGACATGCTGACGGCCAGTGAGCAAAGCTACTCTTTGCTGCTGTGGGCGACGATGGCGAGCGCTGACAAGACCGTCGAAGCCAAACGGGCCGTCAACTCGATCAAGTACCAGATTGGCACGGCGGGAAAGCTCGTTGGCCAGGAAGCCGTGCAGCTGCACGGCGGCATGGGCATGAGCTGGGAATTCGATGTTGGTCACTACTTCAAGCGACTGACCGTGATTGGCCAGATGCTCGGCAATGCCGACTGGCATCTCGACAAGCTGGCGAGCTAATCGATGCGATCATCGGGCGTTATAACAATCACGACCGATTTCGGCCACAAGGGCCCATTCTCCGCTGTCATGAAAGGCGTCATTCTCGGTCGTTTCGCAGAAGCGCGCGTCATTGACCTGGCGCACGACATCCCGGCGCAGTGGCCACCCGAAGCAGGATTCTGGGTTAGCCGCTCGTATCATTATTTCCCGGCGGGCAGCGTACACCTGGCCATCGTTGACCCCGGCGTCGGCACCGAGCGCGACATTCTAATTGTCGATTACGATCGCCATTACTTCATCGCACCGGACAACGGTCTGCTCGCCAGAATGCTGGACAATGCCGATGGTGCCCAGGTATTCAAACTGGACATGAGTAGTTTGCAGCGACTCGGCATCAACAAACCAAGTATGACGTTTCACGGCCGCGACATTTTTGCACCGATTGCTGCGGAGCTCGCAGCCGGACGAACCACACCGTCTGCGATCGGCAATGCGACCTCTGATTGGACTCCAGCCTGGCTCGACGAGCCTGCGGTCAGCGGCAACAAAGTTAGCGGTGTGGTCATCACCTTTGACAGCTTTGGCAATCTAATCAGCAATATCGATGCTGATCTCGTTAAAGACATTTCAAACCCGGTCGTGCACTGCGCCGGCCACGAGTTTCCGCTTCTGGATACCTATGGCAACGCATCACCGGGCGAGTATTTGGCACTGATCAATTCATTCCGGGTTCTGGAAATTGCCAGGGCCGAAGGCGACGCCGCCGAAGGGCTCGGCGTCGAACGCGGCGCACCTGTCGTAGTTACCGGCTAGTTCTGCTGCAGCATCGCCTGTTTCTCGATCTTCGCCCAGGAATCTCTAAGCGTCACAATGCGATTGAAGACCGGCGCATCCGTTCTGTGATCAACTGCGTCCACGCAGAAATACCCCAGGCGCTCAAACTGCACAGATTCGCCTGCGGGCAACTCAGCAAGTGCGGGTTCCAGTTTCGCGTTGACGGTGATTAGCGAGTCGGAATTTAGCGCTTCCATCGGATCGTCTACGGCATTCGGATTTGCAACCGTAAACAGACGATCATAAAGACGAACCTCGGCAGCGATCGCATGCTCTGCCGACACCCAATGGATGGTGCCCTTCACTTTCTTGTCGCTGGTGCCCGTACCGCTACGTGTGTCCGGGTCGTAAGAACAACGCAATTCGACAACTTCGCCAGCATCATCTTTGATCACATCGTCGCAACGAATGATGTAGCCATTGCGTAAACGAACTTCACCGTCAGGTTTCAAGCGGAAAAACTTGCGCGGCGCATCCTCCATGAAATCGTCATGCTCAATGAACAATTCGCGCGAAAACGGCACCTCTCGCGTACCGAGCTCAGGTCGATTCGGATGATTGCTCGCTGTCATCATCTCGACCTGCCCTTCCGGGTATTTGCTCAGTACGATCTTCAACGGCCGCAATACACCCATTCGACGTGGAGCTGACTCACCGAGCTCCTCGCGAACGCAATTCTCCAGCACACCCATTTCGATCAACTTGTCTTTCTTGGTAACGCCACCGCGCTTTACGAATTCCCGCAGCGCACTGGCCGAATATCCGCGTCGCCGCAGTCCGGCTATCGTTGGCATGCGCGGATCATCCCAACCGGAGACTACGCCAGCCTCAACCAGTGCATTCAGTTTTCGCTTGCTGGTAATCGCATACGCGAGATTGAGCCGCGAAAATTCGATTTGCCGAGGCCGATGTTCAGGCTTTAGCTGTTCAAGCAACCATTCATACAAGGGTCGATGATCTTCAAACTCCAGCGTACATAGTGAGTGTGTAATGTGTTCCAGCGCATCGGACATTGTGTGCGCGAAATCGTACATCGGGTATATGCACCATTTGTCGCCCGTATGCTGGTGCTCGACGTGACGGATTCGATACAACGCCGGGTCGCGCAAATTCATGTTGGGCGATGTCATGTCTATTTTCGCACGCAGTACGTGCTCACCGTCGGCAAACTCGCCGTCGCGCATACGTCGTAGAAGATCGAGATTCTCATCAACAGAGCGGTCGCGGTGCGGGCTGTCTTTGCCAGGCTCGGTCAATGTACCGCGATACTCGCGAATCTCATCGGCACTCAGACTGTCGACATAGGCCACACCGTTCTTAATCAGCTGTTCGGCGTAGTCGTAAAGCTGGTCAAAATAGTCGGACGCGTGCGAAAGGCGGTCCCCCCAGTCAAAACCAAGCCAGCGAACATCGCGCTCAATCGCCTCCACATACTCATCGCGCTCATTACCGGGATTCGTATCATCAAAACGCAGGAAAGTACGACCGCCCGTCTCCTCGGTAACGCCGAAGTTGAGGCAAATCGACATGACATGACCAATATGTAGATGGCCGTTGGGCTCCGGCGGAAATCGAGTCACGATTTCTGCGTGTTTACCGGATTCCAGGTCGTCGTGAATTATCTGGCGGATAAAGTCCCGCGGTGGTGCATCGCTCATGAATTACTTACTGGCAGCTTTATAAGGGGCGCTATTTTACGCACTTTGTGGGCGCGTTCGACAGCGTTTGCAGAGACCTTCGATCTCGAGCATCTGGCGAACCGCACTAAATCCACTTGCCGCAGCTGTCTGCGCGACCAATTTTTCGATTTCCGGGTCACTGAGCTCAGTCACCGAGCGGCATTGCCGACAAATCAGGAATTGGCCGGCATGCCGGCTGGCTGGATCCGGACAGCCGATAAACGCGTTTAGCGAGTCGAGCCGATGTACCAGGCCCGCCTCAATCAGGAAGTCGAGTGCCCGATACACTGTCGGTGGCGCGGCGGATTTTGATTCCTGTCCGAGCACTTCGAGAATATCGTAGGCGCCGATCGGCTTATGGCTTTGCCAAACCAGCTCCAGCACGCGCCGACGGGTTGCGGTGAACCTCAGTCCGCGCTCACGACATAGCCGCTCCCCGGTGGCCAGGGCGTCAGCAACACAGCCGGCGTGATCGTGGCCCACAGCCGGATTTGGATTTTCGAGAGTATTCATGAGTGCATTGATTTTGCTAGAGTTTACCGTGGATAATTTCTGTACAATAGCGCGCCGTGCCTGCCGGCTCTGCCGGCTCTGCCGGTTTTTTTACAAGACGATTACCTAGAAATATCATCATGCCGAATATTACCTTACCTGACGGCTCGGTCCGCCAGTTTGACGCTGCGACAAGTGGCGTTGAGATCGCAGCCAGCATCGGCAAAAGCCTTGCGCGTGATGCTGTCGCACTGCGCGTCGACGGTGAGCTTTTCGATCTGACTCGGGCAATCGAGACGGATGTATCCATTGAGATCATTACGCGCGATTCGGAAGACGGGCTTGAGCTGCTACGACATGATGCAGCCCACGTGCTCGCCGAGGCCGTTAAGGAACTCTGGCCTGACACCCAGGTAACCATCGGACCTGCTATTGAGAACGGCTTTTATTACGACTTTGCGCGCGAGGAAGCGTTTACTGAAGATGACCTGGCTGTCATCGAAAAGCGCATGCAAGACATCGTGGATCGCGACGAGGGTATCGCGCGCGAAGTGTGGGAGCGAGACAAGGCTGCCGAGTTTTTCCGCAGTATCGGCGAAGAATACAAAGCCGAAATCATCGCCAGCATTCCGTCCAATGAGCCGATTACACTCTATCGGCAAGGTGAATTCATCGACCTATGCCGTGGCCCGCACCTGCCCTCAACGGGCAAACTCGGTAAGGCTTTCAAACTAACTCGGGTGTCCGGCGCATATTGGCGCGGTGACTCCAACAACGAGATGCTACAGCGTGTCTATGGCACGGCCTGGGCAAGCGACAAGCAGTTGCGTAAGTACCTGCTAATGCTCGAAGAAGCCGAAAAACGCGATCATCGGCGGCTTGGCAGAATCATGGATTTGTTTCACTTTCAGGAAGAGGCACCTGGCGCCGTGTTCTGGCACCAAAAAGGCTGGAGTCTGTTTCAGAGCCTGATCAGCTACATGCGTGAGCGCCAGGAAGAAGCCGGCTATCGCGAAATCAATACGCCCGAGCTGATGGACCGATCATTGTGGCAGGCATCGGGCCACTGGGATGCTTTTGGCAGCAACATGTATACGACTGAGACCGTCGACGGCCGGCAATACGCAATTAAACCGATGAATTGTCCCGGCCATGTCCAGGTCTTTAAGCAAGGCATTACCAGCTATCGGGATTTGCCCTACCGACTTGCAGAATTCGGCAAGTGTCATCGCTACGAACCATCGGGTGCACTGCACGGCATGATGCGTGTGCGCGCATTTACGCAAGATGACGCCCACATATTCGTTACGCCCGAACAAATCACGGATGAATCGATCGCAGTTTGTAGTCAGCTCTTGAGTATCTACAAAGCCTTCGGCTTTGAGGACGTGCGCATAAAGTTTGCCGATCGACCCGAAGTTCGAGTCGGCGAAGACGACGTTTGGGATCAGGCGGAAGCGGCGCTACTCAAGGCACTGGAAGCCTCCGGATTAGAATACACACACAATCCCGGCGAAGGCGCGTTCTACGGGCCGAAACTCGAGTTCGTGTTACGTGATGCGATTGGGCGAGACTGGCAGTGTGGGACATTGCAGGTCGACCTCAATATGCCAGGCCGGCTTGGAGCAACCTACATCGGTGAGGACGGCAACAAGCATCTTCCGGTGATGCTGCATCGCGCCATATTCGGATCGCTGGAAAGATTCATCGGCATTTTGATCGAACATCACGCTGGCAATCTGCCACTCTGGCTCGCACCGACTCAGGTCAAAGTGCTGACGATCACATCGGACGCCGATGACTATGCCGAGGCGGTCGTGAGTGAATTGAAGGCTGCGGGAATTCGCGCCGAATCCGATTTGCGCAATGAAAAAATCAATTACAAGGTGCGCGAACACAGTGTTGGAAAAGTGCCCGTTTTGCTCGCCGTTGGCCAACGCGAAGTTGACGAAAAAACGGTTGCGATGCGTCGCCTTGGCTCCAAGAAACAGCAAGTTTTGCCGCTCACCGAAGCGCTCGAATCGCTCTCATCCGAGGTCCGGGAAAGGAGCTAAATCGGCGCGCTTTTCGGGCTTGATTTAGCGCAGCTTAACCGACTCGCAATACTCTACAGCCCAATTGTGACGGCCCCTGCACTTTGACTGTGCGGCGTGTCACAGAAACGGGACCCGGTCCGCCCGGACCGACAATTCGCGGCAAGCCCAAGGCTATACTCCCTCGACGCAAGGATCACGCGTGCTATTCAACATAAGAATATGGAGGAGTTTGAGTGTCGCTGGAACAATTTAAAACACAGATTCTGTTACTACATAGCGAGCAAAGTACCCTGGACAGCTTGAGCACGGGGTTCAATGACCGCTATACGGTGCACTGTGCAACCAGCGGTAGCGAAGCACTCAACACCCTCGGAGAAACCGCAATCGACGTCATTGTGACCGCACAGGATTTGCCTGGAATGAGCGGTCTTGATGCATTGCGTGAAGCTAAGAAACGCTCGCCCGATACGATCGGTATTCTGCTTGCCGGCAATGATGGTGAAGGTGTCGAAGCGCTGGTCGGCGCGCAGGAAGTTTTTCAGATTGTGCGCGGTGGAGTAACGCCTGAGTCGCTGCGCGGCGTAATTGAATCTGCAACACGCCAGGACCGATTGATGGCACTCGCCGAGTCAGCTAATGACACGACTGCCGCGATGGATGAACCCACCGAACACATCGTCATGGAAACCTCTGAAAACGGTTCCGCGATTATTAGCGATGGCACTGGCAGGATGCCTGCGCTGAACCCGGACAAAGTAGCTCCGGATGCCAACGTCGGTTCACGAGCGGTTGATGTACTTGTACTTACGAAAGACGAAGAATTTCTTACCACGGTCAGAGAATCTGCACGTGGTATGCACAACGTCATTTACGCGAATACACTCGCGCAAGCCGATGAAGCAGTTCGCAAGCAAAAAGTCGGCGTTGCTGTGGTTGACGCCGCGATGGTCGGCGACAATGTCGAGAAACTTACGGTGCACTTACGTACGGCTTCTCCTCGCCTTGTCGCGATCGTGGCGGGACGACGGGATGACGGCGAAATGCTCATGGACCTCATCAACCGTGGCAAGGTATATCGGTTCTTATTGAAACCGGTATCACCAGGTCGTGCACGTCTGGCTATAGAAGCCTCCGTCAAACATCATCTCGAAGCGCCCGACGCCGCATTCCGCACGGTTGGATCACCACCGCCGACAGCCGCACCGAAGGCCGCGCCGCCAGCACCGGAAGCGCCGCCTAAACCAGCGCAGAAAGCGCCGGCCCCGGCACCTGCGAAAAAGAAAGAAAAGCCCGCCAAGAAAGCTGCGCAGCCTGAGGCCAAGGCCGAACAATCGATGTCAGTACCAACGATCAAGGTCGAACCACGACCGGTACCGGTCGACTCAACGTCGTTGATGGACGACGCGCTGGGCGACGCGTTCGGCGGCGACGACAAGAGCTTTACCGAAACGATGACAGGCATCGTGCAAACGGTTGGCGACAAGATATCTGCAGTGACCGGTCGTAACAACGAAAGCGCCAGCAAGTCAGAGCCAGAGCCTGTTAGCGCCCCACAGATGCAATTCGACTCAACCGGTTCTGATGGATCCTTTTTTGGCAACCCGAAGATTATCGGTATCGGCGCAGCTGCCGCCGTTGTATTGCTAGGTCTCGGATGGTGGATGTTTAGCGGTTCGGACGAGACAGCACCCGGCGAAGAGTCGCTCGCTGAAACTCCGCTAGTCGCTGAAGCAGAACCGGCAATCGAGACACCGGCACCGCAGGAAATACAATCCAGCGTTGACGATCTGATTGATGAAGCACGTCTCGCCGCTGATGCTGGCCAGGTTTTCAATCCGCCCGGCAGCAACGCTATAGAGCTCTACATGGCTGCGGCCGAGGCCGATCCTGGCAACGGGATAGTCACGACCGAACTTGCAGTTGTGATAGAGCAAGCGCTTGGAATGGCCGAGAATTCACTCCTGGCACGACGCGCAGGAGACGCGTCGGCTGCATTGCAACGCGTTGCAATGGCCGACCCGAGCAACGCACGCCTGCCATTTCTGAATGCGCAACTGTCGCAAATGCAGTTACGCGATTTCCTCGATACCTCTCGCCTCGCGATTCGCGAAGGCCGGTTTGAAGACGCAGCTGTCGCACTCGACGGTGCACGCGGACTTGGGCTCGATGGCAATAGCGACATAGCGCTCGTCGCCGACGAATTGAGTACAGCGCTCAGCGAACAACGCGTTGACGACGTCCTGGCCAAAGCAAATGCTCGGCTCGACGAAGGAAAATTGACAGCACCGTCTAATGACAATGCACGCTATTACTACGAGCTTGCTTTGAGCAATGACCCCGGCAATGCTGCGGCGCGCCAGGGTTTGAATGTTATTGCCAGCAAACTGGTTCTACAGGCGCGCGCCGAGATTGATGCTGGTCAGTTCGACGCTGCCAATATTCTGCTTGCGGACGCTCGTCGGCTTGATCCGAGCAGCAGTGAACTCGCTGCATCGACGACTGCTCTGGCGGCCGCGCGCGATTCTCAGCGTCAGGAACGACTTGCCGCTGAACAACGTGCTGCCAACGAAAGAGCAGCAGCGGCACGAGCCGAAGCAGAGCGCATAGAGGCAGAACGTCTCGCCGCAGAACGTCTGGCTGCAGAACGTGCAGCGGCAGAACGCGCCGCGGCGGAACAAGCGGCCGCCGAGCAACTGGCGGCGGAACGTGCTGCGGCGGAACGTGCTGCAGCAGAACGTGCTGCGGCAGAACAAGCGGCTGCCGAGCAACTGGCCGCAGAACAATTGGCGGCCGAACGATTAGCGGCCGAGAAACGAGCCGCCGAGCAAGCCGCCGCTGCACAGGCAGCAAGGGACGCGGCAGCTGAGAATACTGTCGCCTACAATTCCGTGGCCGATAACTCGCCTGCCATCGTGCCGGGCGCGGCAAATACAACTGAACCAGCGACTGTCGTAAGCAAGAATGTCATCAATGACGCACCTGTTCCCGCAAGTTCATTGCAACGCAGCAAGTATGTGGCGCCGAAATATCCGCGCGCGGCACAGCGCCGTAATCAGTCAGGTTGGGTAGACGTTGTCTTCACGGTCGATATTGACGGTACGGTTACAGACATTTCAGTCCGCGATTCGAACCCCGGTATCGTTTTCGTTAATGCAGCGGTAAGCGCCGTCGAGGATTGGGAGTTTTCACCGGTCATCGAAAACGGTACCGCTATACAAAAACGAGCTGCGGTTCGATTGATGTTTGCCATCGAATAACAGTTCCATCTGTAAGCATCAAACTTCCAATCTGGACTAATTAGTGTGATCAGGCTAACCTAGACTCAGTCAAATCTACTGACGGGGCCAATGCATGAACGTTCAGCAGTCAAACGTAGAGCCGAAACCCGCGCGGAAACAGCAACAACGGAGCGTGGTTACTCAGCTCAAGCTGCTGGACGCCGCAATTGAAGCCTTCTCTGAGAACGGCTTCAAAGGGACCTCAACCCGCGATATTGCTGACCGGGCCGGTGTCCACCACCCGCTTATAACCTATCACTTTAAGAACAAAGACCAGCTCTGGCGGGCCGCCTCTGACCGAATATTTCGCGAATTCAATATATCCCTGGTCAAAGCCATGGGCGATGTGCCAGAAATGGACCCGAAAGCGCGCGCCGAAACGTTCATCCGTACTTATGTAAAGCACTCATTCCGTCATCCAGCACTGCACAAGATCATTTTGCAGGAATCGAGTTATCCCAGTAAGCGACTGGATTGGCTTGTCGAAACGCATCTCAAGCCACTCTACGAAATGGTTGTTCATCAACTCACCAAGCTGCAGGAACTTGGCGTCAGCCCACCTGGAAATCCGGCGTTGCTCTACAACATGATTCGAGTATCAGCGGGCGGCTTGCTTGCACTTGGACTCGAGGTACGTGGTACCAGTAATTTTGATTTCGAAGATCAAGCGCAGCGCGATGAACTCGCCGACATGATCATTCGTACATTCTTGCCGGGAAATTTACCGCCCAGCGACTAATCGTCCGGCAACAACTGCTGCATCTCGGCCAGAATTGACAGTGCGATCGGCTCCGGTCCGCGCCCACCCAAATTCAAACCCGCAGGACCGTGCAACCGTGCGGATATTTTGCTCGCGTACTCTCCAAGCTCGGTCAGAAGTCGTTCCTTTCTCGCAGGCGGGCCCAGAAGCCCAACGTAAGGAATACTCGAGTCGGCCAGTTGTCGCAGATACTCGCGATCGCTGGACAAATGATGGCTCATAACGATCGCGAAATCGTACACATCAAAATTAACGGTCGCCGCAAGTTGACTGGGTTCAGCGCAGTGCTTTTCGAAATCACTTGGAATGTCATTGTTGTCGATGTAGGCCGGCCGGTGATCGACAATCGTGCCGCGCCAACCCACTTCAACAGCCAGGCGAGCCAACGGGACCGCATCGAGCCCTGCGCCAAGAACAAGTAACTGCACCGGAACAGGCCTGACGAATTGCGAATAGTCGTCCTGCGCCGTGATAGATCGAAGTTCAATTTCCATTGAACCATCGCAGCCGATACCAAGCCCCCAAACATCGTCATCTTCTGAAGCAAGTTCGTAGGTTACCGTCTGTGAATCGCCCGATTCCGAAACAACCTGAGCCCGCGCCGCCAGATCACTTTCAAGACATCCACCCGACAGCATGCCGCAAGCGACACCGTTGGCATCGATGAGCATCTGATCGCCTGCCTTACTGTAGGTTGAACCCTTGGTGTCGCTGACTGTAACCAGGACGAGCGGTTCCTCACGGGCGCGGCGTACTTCGAAGAAGCGGAGAAGTTTGGACGCGTTCATGCACGCTAACTTAGCATCTCTTTGATCCGGAAGTAGCTCATTCCCAGGGCGACTGCCGGACTTGCGAACCATTTACCGCCCGGGATCGACAGATGCTTAATTCTCGAAAAAAGATCGAACTGCTCAGACTCACCGCAAACGATGTCAGCCAGCATTTTGCCAGCAAGGTGAGTTGGCGCGATGCCGTGACCAGAATAACCCTGCACATAGTATGTGTTTCCCTGAATGCGACCGAACTGCGGGCAACGATTTATGCTTATCGCGATATTTCCACCCCATTCGTAATCGATGCGAACATTAGCGAGGCTTGGGAATATTTTTTGCAGCCGTGGCATCAATGATGCAGTGATGCTGC
>JBPCYB010000076.1:0-20527 GCA_051007995.1 Woeseiaceae bacterium
GTGCGTTGCGAAAATATTGCGTGAGACTGCGTGTCGGTAGTTCGATTCCACTGGCCTATGGGTACGGGACTATCTGGCTGTAACAGACCAGGTCGTCCCCGAGCACCAGTACGCCGTCGCCGAATTCTTCGATTGTCGAGAGATTTAGCAAATCACAACCCCACTGACGATTACCAACCTCGCCGGTAGTGGTCGTGCTGTAGACGCGTGCGGAATCAGATGCCGTATCGCCGATAAGCAGCTCGGTGCCATCGGTACTGACCGTCGACCGTCCCGGCTGAAATTGTGCAACTTGTGTGAACGTGTCTGTCGACAGCACCTGACCGGAGAGCAGATAAATGCGGCTGCCGTCGGGACTCAGTGCCAGGCTTGAAGTGCCGGACACTTGCCCATGGTCGTCCTCGAGCACAACCGGCAGCTCGGCCTGGGTTGCGTCCAGCTTGTACAAGGAATTGGGCGAAAATCCTGAGCCGACGTAGACCGCAGACTGATTCGGGCTGACCGCGAAGATCGGTGAGGCGCGAATGATCGTCTGGCTGGCCACACGGGTTGCCGCATTGGCGAGGTCGCGGCGGACCTCGACGATGTAACCAAGACCGTTGCTGCCTGGGTTCGTCGAAACGACGACCCGGTCCGTTGACACCTCGGCTACGTCCCAAGTCCTGTCGTCATCGAGTTCGAACGAAATGTCGATGTCTTCCGAATTGCCGGTCGTAGTATCGAGAACGGCCAGGTCACCCAGGCCGCGGAGTGCCGCATAGACCGTCTGGAGATCTGAACTCAAATCGATGCCATGCGGTTGGCCGGACAACGTGAAATTCTGCGTGATCGAGCCAACACCAAGGTCGATTTCCGAGATCCTGTTGAGACTCGGTATTGAAACGAAGATGCGGTTACCCGCGGCATCGTACTCCAGGTCATGGCCGATTCCGCCGAGCTCGATGCGCACGGTATCGGTACAGGCGTCGGACTGAACGGTAATACCGCTTGCGACAAGTTGATCGAGATCGGCACAGAGTACGCTGGCATTACCCGTCAGATCTACCGAAGCCAGGGTGGTAATGCTCAGCAGCGGTGAAACGACCGAGATGTTCGCGTTCTGCGCGACGAGCGACTGCAGCGCTGTCATATTTGCCAAAGGTGACAAATTGATAACGCCGCTGTTCGAAATATCGAGAGTCTCGAGATTGACCAAGCGATGGATGCCCTCAAGGCTAAGAATGGTCCGGGGCGTCGCGCTGCAATCCAGTGTCGTGAATTCTGCCGGCTCGGTATATCCCATAGCGATGGCCGTATCGATGACACACCGTTCAAGCGCAAGATCTGGGAACCGTAGCGCCGCAAACGGATCTGGTGGCATTGACCTCGAGACCGTCGCGAACAGGCAGGCAGTGTTCTGTTGCAGCAGCATGAACGAGTTATCACCGTTGTAAGCGAGAATGCGCGAGCTGGTTCCGTTGTTGCAAGTGGTCTCGATCGTTCCGGTCTGGGCCAGTGAGGTGAAATCGAAGGATTCGATCACTCCGCTCGGACCGGCAACAAACAACGTATCGGTGAGCGTGCTACCAACCGACTTGCCGCCAGACACACGGCCCTCTTCGATGAACGATCCCGTTCGCAACACCTGGCCACCGCCGAGGGCAATGCGCGTTCCCGTTTGATTGAGGGCAAGGTTATCGGTGCCGCCGACGCTGCCGTGATCGTCTTCGAGGACAATCGCTGCATCGGGATCCAGCAGGCTCAACTTGTATAGCGAGTTTGGTGAGAATCCGGAACCGACATAGACGAACTGCAAATCGGGCGAACGAGCAAGGTGCGGCCGCGAACGAATGAACGTCTGGTTAGCAACCGGTGACGAAATATTGCCCTGGTCTAGTCGCACCTGTGCCACGTATGCAAGCCCGCCCGAGCTCGGATTCGCCGACACAAAGAGACGGTCCGGCTCGCCCTCTACAACGTCGTAGGTGGTCGGGTGGTTGGTCGATACGCCAAGGTCAATCGTGCTAACCGACAGTTGATCGATATCGACAACGGCGATCGCATTGCTGCCATTGAGCGCAGCAAAAACTCGCGTGCCGTCAATGCTCAGGTCGATGCCGTACGGCGTGCCCGGCATCAACAGACGGTCCACGATTCGCAGGTCGGCCGTCGAAATGACCACAATTTCATTGCGAGTCGGTACGCTGACGTAAATCTGATTCCTCACTTCGTCGAGGGCCGCATCGAATCCGTTGCCACTGAGGTCAAGTGTAAATGCACCACGGCAGGAATCATCGACGAGCAAATCGGTGCCCTCCGTCAGGCGCTGCGCCAGCTGGTCGATCTCGGCGCAAGGTAGCGTCGGATTGCCGCGCAAATCGACGAACTGCAGATTGTTGAGGGCAAGCACGGATTGCAGCGTGGTCAATGTGTTGCCTGAAAGATCGAGTGTCGTCAGATTGCTGAAGACGTCGATGCCGGTCGTGTCAGAGACGCCCGTGCATACTAGGTCTGTTAACTCGATGACTTCGGTGAAGCCGCCTGCCATTGCCGCGTCGTCGACGCATTGCTGCAGGTTAGCGTCAGCGAAAATGACGTCGGCTATGTTCAGGAATGCGCGAATGTTGATGTTCATCGTGTCGGTACGCATTTCGCCAGTGGTAAAGCTGACGTCGAGCTGCAGCAGGGCAACAGCATCCGTATCGACGCTCGGCAGCTGCACAGAAGGCTGCAACGTATCGCCGGCGGTGATATCGACCGTGGGTCCGGCGAGCTGTGCCCAGCTGATCGTATCGACTTCGTTCGGGCTGGTTGTCGAACCATTTAGGACTACAGTCGATCGCTCGTCTGCGGTGATGTCGTTACCCGCAAAAATCTGTCGCCCAACGAGAGCGACATCGATGGTTACGTCGAAGTATCCGCGCCGGTACTCTCCAGTTGTGCTGAACACCTCGACAGTCAGCGTGTAGGTATCGTTCGCCAGAGTAGCAATTGCAGCGTTGTTCAATTCGATGCGTACATTTGGTTGGCCGGCAACGAGCACGGGTGTTGCCGTGAACCAAGGGGTTGTTGGTGGGGTTGGGCCGAAAGCAAGCACGTCTGTTCCGATGTCGCCGAGGTTGAGTTGTGCACCGGTGCTGGTTGTAATCGGAATATCGCGGACAATGAGGCTCTGGAGCGCCGCATCGTTGATGAATTCGTACACGTCGCTCACTGGGTTAAGCGCAGGTATCGCGAAGTACGTATCGAAAGTCGAATCGAGGACATCGTTGATGTTGAACGGTGACAGCAGCGCGTCAAACATCGATATCGGCGGATCATTTGCGTTCTGCGTTTCGAGCAACTGGATCAGCATCGCCGCAACAAAGGACTCCTGGCTCGGGTCCAGGAAGTCCTGGCCGGATATCGGCAACACAGGTTGCGCTGCAATCTGACCGCTAATCAAATCGAGGAACTGCCCGGTCGTCTGATTCGGATTCGAAAGCCCCATCCCACTGCTGTTGAGAAATGAGAGGAGCAGGCTTACTGGGTCGTCGGGTCCTCCTGGGGCCGGCAAATTTTGCAGGTCGAACAACTCCAGCGAAGCGAAGTCATCGGGTAACGTCAGACCCAGGTCCGTCAACTGTTCGCCGAGTATGGCGCGGATCATCGCGGCAATATCGGCGTGAGCGGCGTCAGCGTTCGCTGCCGTCAGAGTACCGAGAACGTCGACCCGTTTTGCAGCGAGATTCGACAAGAAGCTGACAGAAACGAAGTCGCCGCTCGTGGCGGCCGACCGGACGGCCTCGAGGGTACCGTCGAAATTGACGCTCGAACCCCACGGTATGATGGCGCCGTCAATAGGGCAACCGATACGGAAGTCGCAGATCCAGGTGGAACCAGCGGTGCCAATAGCCCGAATGCGTAGCGGCCCACTATAAGAGCCGTTATAGCTGAGTGGCCCGAAGCTGCCGTCGGCCGCTGTCGTTCCCGAAACCAGTACACCGCCCGTACCGCTGATCTCGATATCGGCACTCGAAACCGGGCCGAGCATTACGACGCCGCTGATAGATTTTGGCGGAGTCGATGGAGTCTGCGGGTTGTTCGACCCACCACCACCGCTGCCACCGCCGCCACATGCGCTGAGAACAACGGCAAGCATCGAGAGAAAAAGGCCGCGGAAACGGTTGGGACGCTGTGCTAGTAAATTCATGGCAAGGAGACCGGCTTAGTTTCTTATTATTTGGTTCCAGTATGCCAAATAGAACGAACTGCACAAGCGATCCACGATCCGGATGCTATGAATTATGTTAAATAAAAGGAGCTCTTAAATTTAATTTGTGGGCAACTAATCGGTCAGTTCAGTAAGCAACAGAAATTTGTTGCCTGATATGTTTGGCCTGTTCCGCCTCGTCAATAAGTGCCACCGCGAAGTCGGCACGAGAGACGCGAGTTTTTCCCCGCTCGTCCTGTAGCGCACGGCTACCGCCAATGCGGAAAACGCCAGTCCGTGGACCGTTTGTAAAGTTCTTGGGCGGCGTTACATAGGTCCATTTGACGTCGTCAACTTTGCGGAAAAATTCAAGCACCAGAATCTGGCCCAGGATCTCCACTTCGAGTTTTTTGGGCAGCATAATTTTTGGCAGCTTCGCGGCATACGGGACTCCCGGTTCGACCTCGAGTGAGCCCGAGCCACCGACGTGGATCAATCGCGGCGCGTGATCGTCCATCCGGAATAGGGCATCGGCGAGCATCTCCGCGGCGATGAACTGCAATGCGCTCTCGGGCGAACCTGAATCGCCGATCACACCGCGCACAGATAAGATCACGACATCCTGGCCAGTCACTATTTCAGTGACACTCGCCTTGTCGAGGAGGTCCCCTTTGACGGCCGCCAGGTTATCGTGCTGCATTTCGATTTGCGCCGGATTTCGCGACACCGCCGTCACGCGGTGACCGCGATCCAATGCCTCCTGCACGACGCGAGACCCAATTTTTCCGGTCGCGCCGTAAATGACAATGTCGAGCGAATCGTCGGCGTAAGCACCAGCTGCCGTCAACAACAGTGTTAAACACGTAATGACCACATAGGAAAAATTGCTACGCATGGCGAATCAAGATACCAGACTCAGACACACCTGGACGACAAATGCGTTCTATTCGAAATTGTCAGCATTGTTGTACGATGCAACACAGGAAACATCGAGACGCAAACAATGATAGTCCCAGAGTACTGGTCCGAGGCGAAAGAACGCATCGTTGTCGACGGTAAGCAGCGTACCTTGAAACGCTTCGGCTGGTCTGATGTCAGCGAACAGGATGCTCTGGATAATGCAAGAGACCGTGTTGCCGAAGCAGCAACTCGCGCCCGGGCCGGTGAGAAGGTCCGAACCATGGATCATAAGATCTCCTACAATGGCGCCGAAGGCTTGCCGATTCGTGAAGAAATCGTGTCACGACATGGAGATGCCGTCATCACGCGCAATTCCTACGGTGCTTTGTGCCTGAATACGCCGGACATCGTATTTGCAGATGTCGACGTCGACGAGGGGCGTCCGGCTTGGCTGTACTTGTCATATCTCTTGTTGATCGCGGCGGCGGGGGTCTACTTCAGCCGCGAATTCGGTACCTGGTGGGTACTGGCTGTGGCGTTGCTGGTCGGCCTGTTTCTGTCAGAGCTTCTGTCGGCACTCACCGCACGAGTAATCAGCGCAGCACGCGCAGATCCATTTGACGCGGCGCGCGCGAGAATCGAACGGTTTGCGACTGACAATCCAAACTGGCTGTTGCGCCTTTACCGAACTCCAAAAGGCTATCGCGTCTTGGTCATGCACCGAACTTTTGAGCCCACCGAAGAGCCGGCATTCGAGTTCATGAAGCTGCTCGATAGCGACCCGCTCTACGTGACGATGTGCCGAAATCAAAAGTGCTTTCGCGCACGTGTGAGTCCGAAACCCTGGCGTATCGGAATGGAGCATATTCGCCCACGCCCGGGCGTGTGGCCGATAAAGCCGGAGAGAATGCCCGCGCGCCACGAATGGGTGCGACGCTACGAGGAAAAATCGCAGCGCTTCGCGTCATGCCGTTTCGAAGCAACGCTCGGGACCGGAAGTCTCGACCCAAAATGCGATGCGCTGCGGTCGGTGCATGACAAACTTTGTAAGGCGGAGCAGGATCTGGCGCTGGCCTAGGTTCTTACCGATCTACCTGGCCGGGCGAGCGGTTTTGACGTCGAACCTGTTCGAGCATGTCATCGGGCGACATATCGCGAGGCCTGGTCGGCCGATCATCCCAGCTCTGTCGATCGTAGTCCGAGCTCATTCGCATCGATCGCGTCGCACGCCGCATCGACACGTAAATAGAGAGGACGATCAATCCGGCGATCAAAAAGAAAAGCACCTTCCAAAAGGTCGGGTTTTCCAAAATTCTACGCACTTCCAGTTCATCCTTGACGGCGTCAGCAAGACCCTCGAGTCCCTGGAAATCAGCTTCGTGTACGGAGTGCATAAAATTGGGCCACGCCGCATCGGGGTTGTTCATTGCAGCAAGCTCGATTACGCGTCGCCGCGCGGCGGCATTACCACCCCACTTGTTCTGAGAGAAGTTCAATGTTGTTGCGTAGATAGGCTCATGCGTCGGGGCAACTGCGGCGGCGGCTTCGAACGTGGACATGAGTTCCGATGAGTAACCCCCGTTGGAACCGATGCCGCTGAGTTTCATGACCCATAGCGCACCGTGTTTGTCGTTCATTGCGATCGCCTTGTCGATGATCTGATCCGACAGGAAACTCATGAGCCTGAATGTTTCTCGTGCGTCGTCCGGCACCTCGCTCCACATCGTCTTGCCGCGGACCTCCCAGGCATGCTTGCTAACGAGCCATCCGAGGCCCCACCAGGCACGGTAGTTGCTCGGCCAGCGTTCGGCGAGCTCGAGATTTACCGAGATTCCCTCGTGAATGTCACCCTGATCGCCCCAGGCATTTGCGAAGTTGATCATGATCATCGGGTCATGCGGGTTCGCGACGACGAGGTCGCGTAGCCCGTTGCGGCGTTTTTCAATCTCGTGCTCTTCCAGGCTATTCAGGTCCATGGAGCGGTACGATTCGAGGGCGATACCGGCGTGGCCCGGAAAATCTTTCCTGGCTTGGTAGGACAATTCAAGGTTGGCGCGAGCTTCCCTGAGATTAGTTGGGTATGACTTGGCGTGGAGCGCATACAAAGCAAACAGCGTGAATTTTGGATGTGCCTCGCGAAGGGTGACGAGAATATCTTGTCGCACAATCAGGTCGGTCAGGTTGAGGTCAGCGTAGTTCTCGACATAAGCCGCAATTGCTTCTGACGTCAGGGTTGACCTGTCCTCGAGGTAGGCACGCTCTGCAGGGTCAAGCTTCACATCGAGTTTGTCGTATACCCAAGCCGATATTTCAATGAGAGCGACCGGCATCGTCTCGGGCGTCGCGCGCCAGCTTCTGGTCGCAATTTGGTCACCGCTAGCGCTGTCGACAAGTGCCGCGTCGATTGAAAATTCTTCCCCTCTACGAGCTAAAGTGCCGGTAAGAACGGTGTCAATGCCCATTGCTTTGTGCAGGCCCTTGAAATGCGCAGGCGTTGCCATAACGGGATCAAACTGTTTGCGATCCACACCAGCATCAAGTGCTGTGTAATACGCGGCCGGCATCGTTAAATGTACGGTTGGTATGTACTGAATTCTCCAGCGCAGGATGTCACCAATGGCGAAACTCCAATCGCCCAGTGCCTCGTCATCGGTCAGGAAATCTCCAACCGCAAAAGACGGGGCCTTCGTCGCCGGACGTTCGTAGCCGGGCATGATCTTTTGCAGTGGATACAGTTCACCGGCGAACTCATGCTGGACCTGCTGAAGGAAATTGTCATCGGCGCAGACCTGGGCACTGGTTAGCAGAAGTACAAACAGGGCGCATAGTTGTCGGACATTCATGCAAAAAGTGTCCAGCTTCTCTCGAAACTAAACAAGGGCAGCGCGCACAATTCTGCGTGTCCTGGCGATTTCTACGATGCCGTAGACGGCCACGGACAGGAGGACAATTACGATACCAATGAGCGCCAGATTGCTCGGAGACTCACCAATGCCAATCCACACCCAAATCGGTGCCAGTATCGACTCGGTCAGGCCGAAAAACGCGACTTCGGCGGCAAGAATGTACCGCGCCGCGATGGTGTAGCACATGAATCCGACGGTTATCTGTACGCAGCCCATTGTCAATACGATCAGCAAATCCCGAGGTTGCAGGGCCAGGTCATCAGCGCCAATGAAACCGATCGCGGCCATTACCAAACCACTGAAACAAATCGCCGGCAACATGTCGATGTCGCGGCTGCCTCGAACTATGAGCAGATAAACGACAAAGCCCAAAACCACACCGAGTGCCACGACGTTGCCCATCCAGTGTCCAGCGGCAACACCGTCAGCGACGAGCAGACAAACCCCACCAAGTGCGACCAACATTGTGACAACGCCGGTCTTGGTCATGCGCTCGTTCAGCACAAGCCATGCAGCAAATGCTGTCGCCAAGGGTGCCGTTCCAATGATAAACATTGCGTTGGCAACCGTGGTCAGTAGCAGTGCAAAAATGTAGCAACCGGATGCGAATCCGAGTGCCGTTCCAGCCCAGATGCCGCGTTGGCCAATCGCCCGGAAAGCGTGTGCAGTATCGCGGCGGTACTTGAAAATCAAGATCAACAACAGCGTCGCGGCGAAGGCAGTACCGCGATAAAAGAGGATCTGCCAGCCATCGGCCTGATCGATATGTCGCAACATGATGCCGTTGGTGCTGAGCATCACACCGCCAACGACAACCAGCAATACACCAAACCCGTATCTTCGCGGTGGTTTCACTGCGCTAATGATCGCCACACGCGTTCGGGCGTCATCGGGAGTTGGTATTGACGTATGCCGATGGCATCGTGAATAGCATTGGCGACGCAGGCTGCCACGGGGATGATTGGCGGCTCGGCGATCGTTTTCGCGCCTGCCGGACCGCTATCCTCATAGACCGCTGCAAATTCGACCTCGACCGGAACCCGGTCGGGAAAGGTTGCAACGCGGTCGTCGAGATAACCAGGATTTAGCATCTGACCATCTGCAGCAACGGCAACAACTTCGGCCAGAGCAAAACCCAGACCTTGCATTACCCCACCGATGACCTGTCCTTCTGCGCCGGTTGGATTAATAATTTCGCCGGCGTCATGAGCAGCCCAGTATTGCTCAACGATCACTTTGCCAGTCAGCATATCAACGCTGACGAAACAACCGTGTGCGCCAAACGTATATGCGGGCGAAATATTCCCGAAGCCACTTTGGTCCGGCACGCTCACGCCCTTCGGTTCGAAGGTGCCTGTAACATTCAACTCCCCGCTGCGACCCTTCTCCATGGCCAGATCAATCAAATCCAAAGTAGAAATGTCATTGCCGGCACCAATCTGCAATGCAAGTTCGTTACAAGCCATCTTAAATCGGCAACAGGCATCGATGGCCGCTTGTCCGTCGAAGAACGTCGTCCGACTCGCGAAACTTCCGAGGCCGTACGGCGCCGTTGCAGTATCGCCAAGTACAACGCGCAGGCGGTCGTCGTCGATGCCGAGCTCGCGGGCAACGACTATTTTGAGAACATCCATCGTGCCACACCCAATCTCAACCTCGCCGGAGCTAACGCGAATGCGGCCATCGGATTCGACAGCCAGCGTGACCATTGCCTTGTCGAAGCGCCGGTCATATCCCCTGTTGCTGATGCCGTGCGTACAAGCCGCGACGCCGTACCCGCTGCGGTAACGTGGCTGAGCCGGGGAGTCGGTATTGCGACGGTGCGCCTCGATGCGTTTCGTTACCGCATCAAGGCAATCGTCGATGCCACAGCTACCGATCTGCCAACCGTGAATCGTCGTATCGCCGCTTTTTACAGTGTTGGCTCGTCGCAATGCCAGCGGATCTTTTTTGAGTTTTCGAGCTAGTTCGTCGATCAGCTGCTCTTGCGCGAATGCCGACTGCGGACTGCCAAAGCCGCGGAAACATTCCGACGGCAGGTTATTGCTGTAGACGAGGCGCGCATCGGCCCTGATCGCCGAGAAGCGATAGAGATTGTCCATACGAATTGCAGCCGCGTTCGTCACCGTCGGTCCGTGTGCCGAGTACGCACCGTTGTCCGCCAACAATGTGGTTTCTTTGGCCAACAATTCTCCGTCAGCCGTTGCGCCCAATCGCATACGAATTCGCATCGCAAGGCGAGTACGGCCTGCGATCATATCTTCGCGTCTCGAGAACACCATACCGACATCGCACTTCAGACGGTGTGCAAACATTAGACACACGAGGTGGGACGGGTGTTCCCACTTGGCACCAAAAGAACCGCCGATCGCAGGGGTAACGATCTCAAAATCCGATCCCCAGCTCGCAACGATCGGACGGTATTGGTCTGCCATGACAGTCGGAAAGTGGCTGCCGGTCACGAGCTCGAGACAGCTTTTTTTCGATCGCACGAGTGTGGCGCGCGGCTCGAGGTACGCGTGCGGCACAGCCTCGCTCTCGAAAGTTCCTTCGACCCAAACGGCGACGTTCGTCGTCGTTGTGTCCCAGTCGCCGCGCTCCGCTTCAAAGTGCGAAGCGATGTTGTCGATACACGTATCATGTAGCGGCGTATTAGCGTCAATCGCCTCGTCCATCGTCGACGCATGTGGCAACAGCGTGTAGTCGATTTCGAGCGCGTCGATGCCGCGTGCGAGCGCATTCGCATCAGTTGCCGCCACTGCTGCAACACCGTCGCCGACGTATCGCGCCACGGGTGTCAGCACCGGTTCATCAGCTCGCTGGTGCCCGAGTCGTATTTCTTCGAAATCGGTCGCAGTCAATACTGCAAGAACACCGGGAATTTCAAGGGACGCGCTGGCATCGATACGGTCTACGCGCGCATGAGGATGTGGGCTTCGAGCGAATCCCGCGACGACGGCACCCTCAGGCAAAAGATCCGCAGCGTAGCGCGCCCGACCGCCGGTGCGATCCAGCAATGTCGGTGCCGTCATGGACACTTAAGCAGCTCAGCGTAAGTTTCGAGCAACTGGTTATAGCCAGTGCAACGGCAGATATTGCCGGCGACCAGCATCTCGACGGGTTCGGCACCGGTTTCTGTGCCGCCGTTTGCGAGCCAGTAACCCATAACGGCCATGCCGGGCGTACAAAAACCGCATTGCACGCCACCCTGTGCACCGCATGCACTCGTAAAACGACCGACGTACTCTTGCGGTAATCCCTCAATCGTGGTCACCGTCTGGCCCGTTGTTACACCCGTTAGTAACAAGCATGAACATTGTGGTTCGCCGTTAACCAGCACCGTGCACGCGCCGCAATCACCTTCACCGCATCCTTCCTTGCTACCAACCAGACCTAGTTTTACGCGCAGGAAATCAAGTAGTCGCCGACCGAACCAGCTGGCCGGTATTTCGCAACGCGTGCCGTTTACGGTAAGTGTTTGTTTCTTGTCCATCATGCCCCCAATTCTCGAGGCGATATATTGATCCGCCGGCCTGCTTCGGAGACAACATCGACTATCAAGGCTCTGATCAATTGGCGCCGAAAATCTGCGCTGGCGCGGTGGTCAGAAATTGGTGAACAGGTATCTGCGGCGGCGTCTCCGCATTCTCGAAGTGCTGCGTCGCTCAACGTACGTCCTTGCAATATCGCAGCGGCCTCAGGCGCTTCGATGACCGTCTTATCCACCGCGCCCAGCGCCAGGCGAGCGTCGCGAATTGTTGCTCCATCGGCCTCGAACGCGATACGCGTCGCAATACTCGCAAAGGCGAGGTCAAGTGCCTCGCGTTGCGTGAAACGTTGAAAACAACTTGTCTCGTCTTTTCGAAGGGGCGTTAGTCGCACGGCGGTTACAATTTCGTCGGTGTTCAAATCGGTCTTCCCGGGGCCGACGAGAAAGTCAGTTATATTGATCGCACGTTGTTGGCCGGAAGCGGACGCAATCTCGACGATGGTGTCGTGTACGACAAGCCCCGGGATGGTGTCGCCGGCAGGTGATGCGGTACACAAGTTGCCAACCAGTGTCGCCTGATTACGCAACTGCACAGATCCGATAAGTTGTGCGCCGTCGGCTACGGCGGTTGCCGCTTGGCGAAAATCACCGCAGCGAATTATTCGAGACAAGCTAACGGCGGCGCCAATGCGAATCTGATCGGCTTCGATATCCACACCGTGCAACTCATCGACACCGCCAGTCCAGACAAGGTGATTCGGTTTGCCGTTTTGGCTGGCCCATAGGACCATGTCCGTGCCACCTGCGAGCACAAAAGCGCCGTCGCCTAAGTGCCGAAAAATGTCGTCGAACGTTGTTGGACAATGCAAATCAATGTCTGGCAACAAGTTAGGTCGGAGCGTCGACGTGGTCGCTGAGGGCATGTAGTTTTCATCCGTCGCACAGTTGCGTTATCGGTCCACGTGGATCAAGATCGAGCAATCGGCGACCTCGTGTCGACGGAAATATACCACGACGCGTTGCCTTAAAATACGGATGGTGAATGGCTCCGAATCGCGATCTAAATGAATAAAGTCGCAGGCTGGTTTGCCGGCACAAATCAATTCGTCGCGATCTCTTCGACCGTTCTGGCGGCTGTCTTTATCGCGCTGCTATTTGCGAAGCCCGAATTCGCAACGAGCCTTCAGGGAGCTCCGCAGCAATTCATTGCGCGTCATCTGAGTGGCTACCTGTTTTGGGTCGTTACGTCATACATGGTTTTTACGGCAGCGGTTGCGCTCTCACCGTACGGCCATATCACGCTCGGCAAAGACGGTGAACAACCAGAATTCAGTCGATTCTCCTGGTTCGCAATGCTCTTCAGCGCAGGTGTCGGTACCGGCATATTGTTCTGGGGAGTCGCCGAACCGATTTTTCATTTGCAGGGCAATCCATATCTTGCCGTCGAAGGCGTAGCGCCCTTAAGTCACGAAGCCGGCATCATTGCGCAGCGAATCACTTTGTTTCATTGGGGCCTGCATGGTTGGGCCGTGTATTCTATGGTTGGCTTGTGCCTCGGATACTTTTCTTTCCGCAAGGGGTTGCCGCTAACTATACGTTCTGCATTTCATCCGTTTCTAGGGGAGCGGATCTACGGGCCCATTGGTAATTTCATCGACTTGCTAGCGGTTTTCAGTACGTTGTTTGGAATCGCGGTTACGTTGGGTCTCGGTGTATCGCAAATGGCGAGCGGACTGGAGTATCTATTCGGTATCGAGGCAACGCCCGTTTCCAAGCTGGTATTGATTCTCGTTGTATCGTCGATTGCGACGCTCTCGGCGGTTTCCGGTGTCAGCCGGGGCATAAAGCGCTTAAGCGAACTGAATATCTGGCTCAGCATTTTATTGATCGGCTTTATTATCATTGTTGGCCCGACTCTGGCTATCGGTGTTTCTTATTTCGCGGGGACTGCCGACTACCTGATAAATTTCCTGCCGATGGGTGTCTGGGTTGACCCTGATCCGGATAGCGGCTGGCAGACGGCGTGGACTATCTTCTACTGGGGCTGGTGGATTTCGTGGGGGCCATTTGTTGGCATGTTCATGGCCCGAATTTCCCGGGGCAGGTCGTTGCGTGAGTATGTGGCCGGCACTTTGGCTGCGCCGACACTAATCGGCTTCCTCTGGTTATGTGTATTCGGAGCGACTGCACTGGATATTCAAATCAACGGTGCAGGTGGGCTGGTTGCTGCGGTGAATGCGGACATGACGCAAGCACTATTCACTACATTCGAATTGCTGCGCATCGACTGGGCGACTTGGTCAGTTGTACTACTCGCGACCACTCTTATTATTACCTGGTTCGTCACTTCCTCCGATTCGGGGACGCTGGTAATCTGCACGATCATCTGTGTTGGTGCAGAACATCCACCTCGGTTCTTGCGTGTTTACTGGGGAACCGTGATTGGTCTCGTGGCCGGTCTGTTACTACTGGCGGGCGGTCTGACGGCATTACAGGCAGCGTCTACTATTATCGCTATCCCGTTCTCCGTCGTTCTGGTTCTGATGATGATTGGTTTGGCTAAGTCGTTGTGGCAAACCGAGCTATAGCAAGGCCGATGATGATATGAGAAAAGTCTTAAAGCTAGTAAGCAATTTCGTGCTGATTCTGCTCGCACCGCAATTCGTGCTCGCGCAATGGGCAGACGGGCAGGAAGGGCAGCTGGTTATTCGCGGTGGTTGGTTGTTTGACAGCGTGAGTGATGAGCGCCGACCGAACACCGGCATCGTCATACAGGACGGCAAGATCGTGGAGGTCGATGCCGATGTCTTGCAACAGGTGTTGAGCACCGCCAACGTGATTGACTTGGCGGAAACCGACACCGTCTTGCCGGGCATGATCGATTTGCACGCGCACTACAACTTTGACCTCGTCGACAACGGTCGAGTGGAAGAAGTTGTTTACAACGGCATCGTCTTCCTGGCGAACGGTGTTACGTCAACCTGGTCAGCCGGTGAATATTATCCTGAGCGTGTCATCGAGCAGCGTGATCGAATCGATGCCGGTGAATCAGTCGGTCCGCGACTGTTCGCATCAGGCCCATACTTCGGTGCGTTCCGCTGCGAATACAACATCGGCTTGGCATCGGATGACTGCATTGGCTGGCCCAACGACATAAGCGAAGAAGAAATTCGCAATGAAGTAGACATCTGGGCGGAGCAGGGCGTCATCAGCATCAAGATCAAGCAGGCAACGCCAGGCGAGATGAAGATACTGATCGAGCAGGCGCACAAGCGCGGCATGACGACGGCGGCGCATCTGGCAAACTACGATTGGGTTTACGATGTTGAACTACGTGACGCCATTCTCATGGGTCTCGATCGTGTGGAACACCAACTCACCTTGGGAAGCGGCGGTGAGGAAAGTGCCGAGATGCCGCAAATGATCGACCTGATGTTGGCGCACGAGGTTTATTACGATGCCAATCTGCAAATGTATGGCGGCATCAACGAGCGTCGTAAACATTCGGCGGAGATGCTTTGGACTGATGAGGCAAAGTACTTCACGCCCTACGCTCAGGAATTGTTGGAGAAGCGCGGCGAACCTGCCCCAGAGTCTGACGATGCAGAATTTTCACAGCGGGTGCTTGAGCTTAAGTCCTTGTTCGATGCTGGGGGCGCGCATCTTCTGGTCGTTGGCACCGATGAGCCCGTCTACACAAATTTGTTGCCAGGCTTTGCCTATCACCGCGAATTGCTCGCAATGACCTATGCAGGTCTACCTCCAGCCGCAGTATTGAAAGCAGCCACAATAAACGGGGCAAAGGCGTTGGGCATTGATGCCCGCGTTGGCTCCATAGAGGCCGGCAAGCTTGCGGACCTCTACGTGGTGCGCGGCAACCCTCTCGATGACATCAAAACAGCACGAGACATCAAGTTGGTTTTCAAAGACGGCATGGCGTACGACCCAGCGGAGTTGCTTCGGTCTGCGGAGGGCAAGATCGGCCCGACGGGTTCGGATGATCATGCCGACTGGGAGCTCGAGCTGCGTCCGTTGCGGTAGATCCACATGCGAGCCAAAGTTTTTCAAACGGATTGTTCGAACGAATACTTCACCGAAGAGCGATGTCACATTCTTGAAATATCCAATTCACCGTCGGACGAAGGACTCTCCATCGCGCGAGCGCGTGTCGAGCCGGGCGTTACGACGGCGGTGCACCGGGTTGTAGATACCGTCGAGCGCTACGTCATTCTTAGAGGAAGTGGTCGTGTTGAAGTCGAAGGGGTCGAGCCAACCGTTGTAGGACCGAACGATGTTGTCGTCATCCCGCAAGGTGCAACTCAGCGAATTACCAATACAGGAGATGTTGACCTCATCTTCCTGGCCATTTGTACGCCAAGGTTTCTAGCCGAGAATTACGAACACCTGGACTAGTACTCCGATACATCCTCACGTCGCACTTGCGAACCATCCGGTTTCAGCAGGTATCGAACTCGATTACCGTCTTCATCGAGAAAATTCAGCGACTGTTGAAATAACCCTTGAGGTAACGCGCCCGCTGGAGCATTCGCTTCAAGAATGTAAAGTCGCCCGGTGTCTTCATACAGGTACATGCTGGCATAGATACGCGATCCATCTTCATGAGTGATGTGTAGTTGGTGTCCTTCCACCATCTCGATGTGATGCCACGCATCAAACGTCACTTTGCCGCCGCGCTTGCGAATGTTGTGTGCCGCATAGGCGATTGAGCCGCGAAAATCATACAGCCACGGGAAATCGTCGTCGGTATGGTCGTCGACTCGTACGTAGGCCTTTTCATTCGTGCCGTAATTCACGACTGTAACGCGGTAATCGACGCCCATGGCTTGAAGCCTGTAAAGTTTGGCGGGCAAGTTCCCGCCCCACTCGGACGCATAAAGAAACTCAGAGACTTCGGGTTCGCCCGGTACATTGACGGCGAAGAACTCATCGTGATCGACGAAGCGGCGCCAGTCTTGCGCATTCGCAATTGAAGTCGCCATCAACGATGTGAGTACACAAAGGAAAAGGTAGCGCTTAGTCGAATACACGTTCTTCTCTCCCTTCCTGCGTTATATAGCCGAGCAAACATCCTCTGGCGCCATCGCGCAGCGCATGGCAGCGTACGAAAATCTTCTCGCCCTCCTGCAAACTGTCCTTGCGCCAGCCTTGTCGCGAAATTTCATTGATGCTGCCGCCTTCGAGCGCCCAAGTGACTGTGCCGCCGTCGCCATCGTCGACATTCAGATACACCCAGACATGTGGGTTTAACCAGTGAACCGCTGCGACGGTGCCCTCTAGCTCGGTGTAGTTTCGAACGTCGTAGTTGCCGTGTGAATGATGAGCCAGGCTTACGAATGGCATAACAACAAAAGTACAGACAAGGAGTGTCTTGCAAATTGTGTTTTTCATGATTACAAAAGTACACTGGCCCTGGCCTGGGGGGAATAGAAAAATGATTTCAATAAAGTATGTTCCTGCTCTCTTAGCGATTTTTATGTTGCCGTCTGCGGTTTTGGCCGACGGGGGGTATCTGCGATCCGCAGTGCCGATGGACGAACCTAGAGGCTACTGCCTGGACGTCGCTGGATTCGGCGCCAATGTGCGAACCGATGAGCCGCTCAGGGTGCATACCTGCAAATACGGCGAGGACAATATTGATCAGTTGTTTCGCTGGGTTGATTTCGAATCCGGTCACATCGTCATGCCAGCCTACGACCGCTGCCTGGCGGCAGAATCCCTGCAAATTGGAGCGCAGCTCTACATAGAAGAGTGTAACGAGTCAGACTTGCAGGGTTGGACCTTTGTCCCGAATGGCAACCTGGTGTTGCGCGCCAAACCAGAGCTTTGTTTGACGATGGGCGAGGAGCGTCATGACGCGGGAGCTGAAGTCCTTGTATTTCCTGGTTATCAATACCGGAGCTCAACGATGCAGGCATGCCGAGCGCGCGGTGATGAGCTGCAGGATTTCCGCTGGGGCAGGGACGATGAACATGTGCGCGGTATGGCGAATGGGCTTCGTAGTGGCATGCCCGCTGATGTCGGCGATCAAATTCGCGGATTTCACACCGATGGAGAAGGCAACGTACTGGCGAGAACAAATGCCTTATATAAGAGTATAGGCAGGACATATCGGCCCAGCGAGATTGAAATGACTGCCGATCTTGCCTACGGAGAACATGAGCGACACAAATTGGACGTTCACGTCGATACCCGGCGGCGTGGCAATGCATTGCAACCTGTCATCATGTATTTCCATGGTGGCGCGTACGTCAGGGGTAGCAAGGAGAGCTCAAGAAATGTTGGCGAGTATTTTGCGAGCATTGGATTGGTGGGCGTCAGTGCAACTTACCGCCTGGCGCCCGAAATTCAATGGCCAGAGGGTGCCAACGACGTCGGCGCAGCGGTGCAATGGGTTAAGGACAACATCAACCGTTACGGTGGCGATCCTGACCGAATCTATGTGATTGGTAAATCTGCGGGTGGAGGGCACGCGGCGACGTATGCATTGCGACCTGAGTTATTGAATCAAAACTATGCTCGAGCGGCCGGACTGGTCCTGGTTAGTGGTTCCCTTGACGCTGGCAGGTCAGCCTATTTTGAGGGTGGAGAGGGTTCTGATAGTGAAGCGGTATTGGGTAACGTTAGCCAGGTCGATATGGACGTCATGTTGGTGACGGCCGAGTACGATCGATATGAATCGGTTGCAGCGACGCTGGCACTCGCAAATGAACTTGCTTCCCTGCATGATCATCTTGCCCGCGTACGGCAACTGCCCGGCCACAATCACTATTCACCGAATATTTCTATTGGCACGTCGGACCGTCTGCTTAGCGACGAAATTCTCGACTTCGTGCTAGGGGATAACCAGAGGTAGCTGCATGAAAAAAGTCACGAAACCGATTAGCGAATTAGCGCTGATCCTGCTTGTCCCACAATTGGCGATGGCGCAGCGGGCTGAGGGAAAGATCGGCCAGGCTGGCTCGAATGATCACGCCGACTGGAAATTGGAGCTGCGGCCACTGCGGCAATAACAGAAACTCGTTAGCCCCGTTCTTGAGAACCTATATTCGTCGTCTATACTAATTCTAAGAGTCTAGAAAGAGGACCGGGCCATGTACACGTATAAGAAGCAACTCGGTTCCATCGATTGGCGTGTTTACATTGGGATTGTGCTTACACTCGCGGTCGCGCTTGGCGTATGGAACTGGTGGCAAGGGCGCGACAGGCTCGAACGCCTCGGCCCCACTGTACCGGCGCTGGTTGCGCCGGCGGCATCGGCAGTCATTGATGCAGACGACGATTTGACGCAACTCGTCTGGCGGCATAACGAGATAGATTCTACGTATCGCGCGAACATGGAATTCATTGTTTGCGTTCTCGATGAAGACGAGACTTGCGAAACGCCATCGGCACTTACGACGCCGTCCTTTCGCCGGTGGACGGCAACCACACCTAACTTGTCTGTTTCAAGTGTTGGAACAAGCACGATCAATCATGAATTTACGTTTCTAATACCGGGTGCCCAACAGGTTACCTACGGAGACGAGGGCAGGCGCTTGCGCTGGGCGGTGATCGCGTGCTGGCCGAATGTTGCGGATAAGTGTGCCGCGACAACGCCGGCCGAGTTCACGATGGAGGCACCTAACGTTCGGGCCGGCAACCCGGATTCGCTGTCTTCCCCTCCGAACACATCAGGTATTTCAACGGTGACGTATTCAGTCAGGGCGCGAAATACAAACATGAAGGACTCAGGGCCGTTCGATTTCTCTTTTTGGCACGCACTGGTTTTTGTGGATGCCAGCGGGACCCCGATACTTGATCTTTCGCACCCCTCACTTCCGCCAAACCCGATGTTCGTCACCAAAGATGGCAAGGATATCCCCGCAACCGCGTCGGTCGATACCGATACGGTCTTCGGAGTGATGTTGCCGGATGCGGCTAACCTGGCGCGCCAATTCAATATTGGCAACATCCCGAGTACACTCACTACGGCGCCCGCAGCGATTGATAGCCGTACGTTTGATGTGGCACCGCCAGTCGGAATCGCGATTTTTTTGGAGATTGATCCGAGTGACACGCGGATTGAGTCGGATGAAACGGACGATTTTCGCGGCAAACTAGAGGTGGCGCTCTAGCGCTCACACCTCGGGCAGCATCAATCGACAGCCCAGGATCGCCACCAAAGTCCGGCTTGCGTGCTGTAACCTAGATCGCGTTGAACGATGCGATGCTGACTGTCGAGTACGTAGTAGGTAGGAAAAGCATATACCTGCCAGTCGCGAGCCAGTTGTGCGTTACCCAGCACAACAGGCATGTTCAATTCGTGCCGGTCGGCGTAGGTGCTTATCTCCGCGACATCTTGCCAATCGAGTGCGACGGTGACGATCTCCAGGTCGGACTCCTCCCGCCAGCGCCGCAACCGAACAAGATTGTCAGAACTGGCCGCGCAGTAGCTGCACCAGGGAGCGAAGAAGTAGACCAGTACAGGGCGCGTGAGTGCCGCCTCGAGATTGTAAGGATCTCCCTGCATCGTCGTCGCGTGCAATGGGGGCGCTGGTTGCCGATCCGTCGGCAACATATTGCGTGACTGGAACGCCGTCACAATAAGAAACATGACCAAAAGCAAACCGAGGTTCAGCAGTATCGAACTGTATTTTCGCGCCATGTCGTATGTCTAAAATTCCCCACTCTGCCTCACTATAAAGTCGGTAATCACCTATTGCCACTACGTCCGCACAGTCTAGGATCGAGATGTAGAAACCGCTCTCCACGAGATCGTAAAGCAAGTGAAAAGGAAATCTGCCAGGCAGGATATTGACCGCCTTTGCGAAATTCGTCGTTCCTTCGGTCGGACTCTCGCAAAGGAAAGGCAGGGCCTGCTCGAGTCGATCGCAAAGACGACAAGAAAGTCCGCGGCAGAGATCAAACGTCTACACGACTGTCTGTGTTTCGTGCGCGCATTTCCGGACAACGGTGAGATACATCAAATCGCCTCGTCATGGTTACAGGACTTCGACTCGGTTGTGAGCAATCTGAGCAAAGGTGAGCGTGCGATGCTTG
>JBPCYB010000077.1:0-55212 GCA_051007995.1 Woeseiaceae bacterium
TTGGCTCCGTCCGGGTCGCGAACGGCGCGAACAAGGAACCGCGGCGATGCATCGTCAGGTGCGGCAGTGATATCGCCACCCATTGGGACGCCGTGCTTGTAACCGTAGTCGGCGAAGTCCGAACGAACCAGGTCACCGGCCTCGTAATTCCAGCCCGCGAACACCCGCACACGTAAGCGAGTTCCGCTGGTGGCGTACACTTCCTTGCGCGCCATGGCATCCCACAGTGCTTCACGTGTGTTTTCTCGCGACCACACGGCAGCCAGTCCGGCAGCGCCTGCCTGCCAGTGGTAAATCCGCTGCGATGTATCTGGATTCGCCCGGGCAATTATGGTCTCGTCAAACCGATAGTGCGGATTGGCGCTGGGTTCGGTCAGGCTGACTTTGCCGAAAAAATTGTCTTCGTCAGTGCTGGGGATAGACGTATGCGCGTCGGTGCTGCCGATCATTCCAAACTTGAATGGATTAACACCCAATTGGCCTTCATAGACCAGCCCGCGTTTGAGTGCTGGCCTGGCGTAGTCCCTTGGCCACATCTCCGGCGTCGTTGTCTCGGGGCCCAGTGTTCCGGAATCCCAGGTGTAGAAATCTGCGAACTCGTCATTGGGTGACAACACCGGGTGAGCTTCACCGTCGCCTTTGATCTGCGTGACTTCGTAAATTGGCTCCCAGCGCATGCGGCGCCGGGCGTAGTCGGCGTCAATGGGCTCATTGGTCGTCAGGGTCACGTCGTCGAACATCAGACCGTTGGAGATGTTTCCGTTGTGCGGGATAGCGAGAACCTTGCCACCCGTGTTCTCCTCATAGTCCTCCATGTATTTCCACAGATCTTCCGGATCGTTCGTGTCGTACGAAGAGATCGGGATAATCGTGCCGGTTTTGCTCGCATCGTCCCTGAACACCAGGTTGCGATGCAGGTTGTTGCCGTTGGGCATGGAGGTCCATTCGAAACCAATAAACGCCGTGAACAGGCCAGGCTCGTTATACCGATCCGCGATTGCATTGGCGCGTTGCCAGAATGACTTTGCCATGCCGGAGCCCGCGAGCTTGTCTTCCTTGGCATTGATTTGGGCAATCCACATGTCGAACCCACCGGTCGGATCGCCACCTTTGACGGTGTCGTGTATTGCCTTGCCCCACTCATAACTCAGCAGCAACTCATTGGACTCGGCGATTGCCGGGGCCAGACCGAGGTTCTCGGCGTGGTCGGAGATGACGACGAAATCCAGTGGGCGTCTCAGTTTCACCTGCAGACCGAAGCTCGAGGTTATGACACCGCCACGAGATAGCTTGTAGGCATCCTCGGGGCCCCGAATATTGCCGACCATTCCGGCATCCGTAGACCAGGACGTATGCAAATGCGTGTCGCCAAAATACACGCTGTTCGGAAAGTCCTGTTCCGGGTAAGGCGAGTACTCGACCTCTACGTCGCCGGGAGGAGGGGCGTCTTGTGCAGACAATACCGCTGATAACAACAAGGCTGACAAACTGGTGTAACGGATGAACCTCATATCAAATCCTCTTACTGTGCTTCAATGGTTACTTGCTTGATGGTGCCGGAGAACTTGAGCGGTACTTTGTAGGTCGGTGAAACGGGCGTACCCCAGTCCTCACCGACATCGAAGCTTTCATCGTACGCGTAGACGAATGGTACCGTTTTCTCGATTCGGCCTTCGCCCACTGTCTGCCCGTTTATTGACAGTGTACCTGTGCCACCCTTGCCCAGGCCGCCGCCGTCGTAGGCGAAGTCAAACTGGATCGTGCTTGCACCCTGCGGCAGGGCCTCGCTTGAAGTGATCGTGTAGCGTTCCAGGCTAAGGTAGTTGGAATGGAAAGTCGGTTTGCCGTCCTGAACGGTGAGCGCGTAGCCACCGGTCTCTCCACCGTTGGTCACGATCAGGCCTTCGGCCGTGCCATCAGAATTCTCAACCTCGGCGACGATGGAAAACGAACGGTTCTTGATGTTGATGACTGCGTCCTCCGGGAGCCGGATCGTGCCCGGGCCGTAGCTTGCCATGTTGCCTTCAATCAACTTTGGCTTTTCCTGGGTCAACAAGTCCACCCCGTTGTTGGCCATTGGATAGACGTTGAACTTGCGCGCTTCGCGGTCGAACAGTGTCTGCAACTCTTTGAGCTTTTCCGGGTTGTCTCCGGCAAGATTGGTTGACAGACTAAAGTCATCCCTCTTGTTGAACAGCTCCCAGTCGTCATCCTCGAACGCCGGAATGGGTCCGGCCTGAACACCAGAAACACCATCGAGGCCATGGCGAGTGATCGCCCACCAGCCGTCTTTGACCATGGCCCGACCGCCAGTAAGTTCGAAATATTGCTCGGTATGCTGGTCCTCCGCATCGGCGTCGGCGATAGCGTAAGTCATGCTTACGCCTTCCATCGGTCTCTGCTCAATGCCGTTGACCTGCGTCGGTTCCGGCACGCCGACGATGTCGAGAACGGTCGGGACCACATCAATCAAGTGAGTGAACTGAGTGCGAATACCGCCAGGATCCTTAATGTTCCCCGGCCAGGATATAGCCATGCCTGAACTGATAGCCCCGCCTGACGCGACCATTTTGCCGTAGTTGTAGGGCGTAGAAGTTGCATAGCCCCATGCCGCCGGATAACTGCCGTGCGACGTCGGTCCGCCAAACTCGTCAATGCGTTCGCCCATTTCTTCCAGGGTTTCGACGACACTGTTGGTATAGGTCATCTTGTTCATGATGCCGTGCAGTCCACCTTCCGGGCTCGCGCCATTATCGCCAGCAATCCAGATGACTACTGTATTGTCCTTGTCGCCCATCTCCTCAATGGCATCGAGAACGCGGCCCACTTGGTAATCAGTGTGTTCGACGGCGGCGTTGAACACCTCCATCCAGCGAGATCCGACCTTCTTATCGAGGTCCGACAGCTCATTCCAATGTGGCAGACGTTCAGGCCAGGGGGCGATTTCCGTACCCTCTGGAATGATCCCCAATTCCAGTTGCCGCGCCAGGATGCGCTCGCGCATCTTGTCGTAGCCGTCGTCGAACTTGCCGCGGTTTTTCTCGATGAGCTCCCGCGGTGCGGCGATCGGCGGCTTGTGCCCGGCCGGGGCGTAATACATGACCCACGGTCTGTCAGGATGGATCGTCCTGTTTTGTTGAATGAAGCCAATTGCCTTGTCGGCCATGTCCGCCTCAAAGATGTAGCCTTCTTCCGGTGTTTTCGGCGGTCTGACCGGTCTGGTGTTCTCCCAGAGCGGCGGATACCACTGGCTCACACCAGGGCCGAAGAAGCCGTAGAAATAATCGGCGCCCCTGGTCGGCCATCGGGTGAACGGTCCCGCGGTCGTGATTTCGTGGATGGGCGTCGCGTCGGACTTGCCAATCCACGCGCTGCCGTAGCCATTCAAGCGCAGGATCTGGAGTACGTCGGCGGCACTGCGCGGGTAGCTGGCGTTATATCCCGGATAACCGGCCGCGAATTCCGGGACCATTCCCATGCCGACGGAGTGGGCGTTGCGCCCGGTGATCAAAGCGGCACGCGACGCAGCGCAAACGGGCGTCATATGGAAATTGTTGAATCGAAGTCCCTGTCTCGCAATGCTGTCAAAGGTCGGTGTTTCCGCCGGCCCGCCAAACGAGCCCATGTGGCCAAAGCCGACATCGTCGCCCATGATGATCAGGACGTTGGGGGCACCTTCCGGTGGCTTGACCGCCTCTGGCCAGTCCGGCGTCGAGTCCTGCAGGCTTATCTCGATCTTGCCCTTAAACTCCGGATCCGGCAGCGGCAGGATTGTGCGGTCAACGTCTTGCGCTTGCGCTGCACCGACTAACGACAGCCCAAGCAAAATTGCTGCAAGAGTGCGGTATTGGATCATGGCGTTTCTCATGTCAGTTTTCGTCCTAAAACTTGGTTACATTCCCGGCGGGAGAGTTCGGGTGTTCTTTCAGTGAGTTTTGGTATTCGGCAATGAGTTGCAGGTAGGGCGCAATCGTCCACCCATACCCAGCTATCGAAATGTCGACTCGTTCCTTGGGGTCGGCCTCAATATTATAGATCTGCGGGAAGCCGGCAGTTTCACTCATAGTACCCATGTATCCCGCCCGACTGGGGTTGTTATTCGCAGCGTTGACCTCCATCGGATAGAACCTGAATTGGCGCCAACGCACGGCTGCAAGTCGGATCACAAAATGCATATTCTATTTCTCTCTTGTCACTATCTTGATAAAGCTGGCATCAAAAATCGAAATTCGTGCTTGCCCTGAGTCCAAACAAGGTTACGTTGTCCTGGTTGCGGCTTACGGGATCAATGAACTGCACATCGGCGGTGACGTTCAGCCAGGGAGTCACCTGGGCGTTATAGAAGATTTCGAACCCCCTCTCATCTTGAAGAGGAATTCCCAGCCCGCCGAGGCCATCAACGATCTCATCAGTCACGGAAAAGTGGAAGTAGCCGAATCCCCAACGATCCTCCGGTCGCGCCTTGGTCAGGCTATTGCCGCCGATACCGAGGGCCCAGGAAAAGTCCAGTCCGTTAGGATTCTCTGAGATGCCGACCTGGCCGAAAACGCCCCAACCGCCGTCCTGCACGTTCGTGTTTTCACGAATGTAATTCTTGAACGTGTACGCGGCATACCATCGATTTTTCGTATTCCCAAAACCACCGCCCGCCGGCGGTAAAGAAATCTCGCTGAGATCAGGTTCGTCTTTGGTGCTGTAGGCCACCTTGAAACCCTGGTAGCCACGTTGACCGCCAATCGTTACGGGAAAGTCTACGATCAACGCGACGTTGGCTCCGTCCTCGAACGGGTCTTCGAGGCCAGACTTGTTCTCCGTGCCATTGGCATCGTAGAGGCCGACCGTATATTGGAACGATTTAGTCTTCCCGACGAGCAGGGCGCCGAAGATCTGCGGGGGAATCAGCCCGCTCGGCGGCGCAACCAGGCCGACGTTCCAGAAATAGTCGATGCCCGCTCCGCCGGATCCTCGGCGGATTGTGAAATCCAGCATGTTCATCTTGCCAAACAGGAGCGCAGACGAGCTACCCACGCGTTTCTGGAAATACCAGCTGGTGATGTCGTAGCGATCGGAGCCCTCTTCACCGGGATACAGCATGGCCAGATTGACTGGCATCAACAGACCAGTGTCGTTGTTGATCGAGTGGCCGTAATTGGCTTCGCCTTTCATGATGAAATTGGCACCTTGCCACCAGCCAAGACTGTGCAGGTCAACTTTCATCGTTACATCGAACTTGCCACCGTGTTGGTAATCGATGTCGCCATCGGTTGACCCCTGGGTCAGGTACGTCAAACGAGGTGCAAACGAAACATGGTCGTACAATGACTTCGAATCCGTCTCGATTTCCGTCGCTGGCGCGGATTCGGACTCAAATACCTGCTCGGATTCACTTTCTTGAAACTGGGCAAAGCCGGGGGACCATGCAGATACGCCGGCAAAAAGGACGATAACCGTAATTCGCATTGCCACTTTGCTAGTCCCGTGAAACATCAATGGGTTTAGCCAAAGTTGAAAAGACGTTACCGTCCTGGATGACTCGCCAGATGCTGGCCGCGTTCGAGATGCTTTCCAGCGGGTCCTCATTGAGCAACACTATGTCGGCCAGTTTTCCCGGCTCAAGGGAGCCAAGTTCGTCTCCCGCGCCGACCAACTCCGCAGTCTCAATTGTTGCAATTCGGAGAATGTCGATTGGCGCGATACCTGCGCTGGCGAGGTGTCCCAACTCCGTGTGCAGGCCGTGTCCGTAAAATACATTGGGGTTCAGGGCATCCGTGCCGGTTAGCAGCTTCACGCCCAGGTCGTGCCCCTGTCGCACACTCGCTAGTAGTCCAGCATAGGCCTCGCCGAGGACCTTCGGATCCAGAAGACTGAACAACTCAACCTCTGCCGCTAACGCGTAGTCGCCTTGCGACGTGAACGAACGCAGTTTTGGATCGGACAGCAGTTGGGGTTGTTGCGCAAACAGGATGCCATTGCCGCCGACCGGAGCAATAGTCGGCGTCCATCGGGTTCCTGATGCTGCCAGTAGACTCAGGACGTCACCGTAGAGCCTGATGGGACTCGGCTGGTGCTCGATCGAAGACCGTCCGAGCACTGGTCCCATGATGGTCTCCCGGAACGTCAGTCCGTGCGCAACGACCGGGATGCCAAGTTTTCGGCCTTCATCTGCAACCGCACGTTGCAGTTCCCAGGGCATCGTGAAATACGATTTGATCGCAATCACGCCGTCGGCGGTTTCCTTGCGAACGATCTGGCGGGCTTGCTTCGTGTTGTCAGCAAAGAAAGATCCGCCGTGGAAGAAAGGTCCGGCGGTCTCGGTCATGGCGCCGCCAGAGAATATCCGTGGTACTGGCGCGCCGAAATGCTGGCGGCGATCACGCCAGGCTCCGACCAGCGTGATGTCGCTTCCCATGTCACGAACCGATGTCACGCCAAAGGCCACATTGCTGGACATGCGGCTGACATCACGTGCCGGATTAAAATGGATAGGCGTGGCCACATGGGTATGCGCGTCGAACAACCCTGGAATCGCATAACGGCCATCCGCGTCCATCACTGCGGTTCCCGATGGCAACCGCCGGCCGCTTTCGGGCCCAACCCATTGAATTCGACCATCCTCAACGAGCATCGATACGGTGTCGCTAAAACTGCCGACATCCAGGTCAAGTACACGTACGTTCCGGATCAATAGCGGCGGCTTTGCAGGGTCGGTGTACCGAATCTGAACTTGCAACTCGCGGGAACGGCCGCCATCAACAGGTTGTCGCCAGACTTGCCCGCCGGCCGAGTAGATCACCGAGCGCGAATCGGGCGAGAAACTGTAATTCCGTCCGCCATCGTCGGTGAGCATTCGAGCCGCACTGGTTGTGACTGCATCTCGCCCGATTCGCGCAACCCAGATCTCTTCGTTCTGGCGAAATGCGACCCACTTGTCGTCAGGAGAGACCGTCGCGTCTGCGATGTGAATTCCGCTGAACTCCGTAACAGCTTCCGGTTCTGCGCCACCGTCAACCGAGTAGCGACGTAGCTGGTTGCGGTCGGTGTAGTACACAAACTTGCCGTCGCTTGAAAAATGCGGCCGTGGCATCCAGCGCGGATAAGAATCGACCAGTTTGCGACTTTGGCCGGAGCTAACGTCGACCAGGTGCAAGCTGGGCAACATGCTCTTGAAGCCGACGTAGACAATTGACTGGCCGTCCGGGCTCCAGGCGGCCTCAAATCGCCCCGTTCGGTCAACATTGACGAGGGTGCGGGTTACACCAGATTCCAGGTCGGCGACGCGAAGTTGCTGCAGATTACCTTCTGAGTGTTGATAGACGATCTGCTTACCATCAGGTGACCAGGAAGCAGCGCCCCACTGGAACCCGTCGTCATCGTTAATGCGTATGGCTGGACCACCGTTAAGGTCCTGTGTCCACACAAACCCTGCGGCCGTAAAGAGGAGTGACTCGCCGTCGGGGGATAACTGCGGATCCAGGACGCTGGCCGGCCCTGAATCTGTAGTGGGTTCGTATTCTGGCGCTGTATCGGGGGTATAGAGCTCCATTTCAATTGATGCAGAAACCGGAATAGCTTCACGCGCACCCGAACTTGCGTCGATTCGCCAAATTTTGCCTGCTTCGCCGAGGTAGATGTTGTCATTTGACAAGGCGAAGGCCGGTCGCGGTTGCGGGCTTAGTAAATGCGTAATCGAATGAGGCTCGCCATCAGCAAAAGGAACGTAGGTGATCGATTCAGGCTGCGGAACCAGAAAACCGGGCGTTGGTATCTGATACATCCGCACGTACAGACCGCTTTCCTCTGCGACAATCCGATCCACCACTCCTTCAATAACAACCAACTCGGATAACGTCCCGTCAGCATCGGAAACCAATATCCGGCTGACTGGCGCGCCGGGCGTTGCATGAGACCCGACGTCATGGGCCTGCGACTCGCCTGGTGAGCCGCCAAGTTGTGTCCATCCAACTCGACCATCCGGTAGATAGAACGCGGAGCGTATCAATGCCGGGCTATGCGTCAGCGAGGTCGGTTCGCCGCCCGATACGGCAACCTGGCGCACATTCGCAAGCAAGCCTTCCTCAGCGATAAATTCGTACTCGGCCCAGAAGCCTCGACGCTCGTAGGAAAGGAAACTAATTGTCTGTCCATCGGGAGACCAGACCGGCCGAGAGGCCCAGTCGTCAGTTGTCAGTTGTCTGGTCTCACCACTTTCAAAGTCGAGGACAAATAGATTGCCGTTGTTTTCGCCATCCCTGTCAGATGCGAAAACAACGCTGTCGCCGTTTGGCGAAATCACCGGGTCGGAGTCGTACCACGGACCAAAAGTCAGCTGTGTTGATGGCCCACCAGATTCTGCAACACGATGTAGATGACCAAGTGCAGAAAATATGAGCGATTGGCCGTCAGGACTCACAGCTACGTCGGGGCGGGTGATCTCTTTCGTGTCGATCGATACCGTGCGTGTGGCCTCGGCCGCACTACAGAGCAGGGGGGCCAAAAAAGCGCACGCGACCAGGCTCAATTTCGAGCAAATTCGACCATTAATCATAAATGCTCTCAACGCTATTTCGGTTTGCAAGGGTCGGGGGTATCCAGCGGTATAGGTGGTTCCGCGCCACGCAATATGCCTCCACCATAAACACCGATTTCGCCCCAACCCAGGTTGTCCATCACGACGAGAACAATAATGGGCTTGTCTTGTGCGCGTGCGGGCACTGCACAAATAAGGGTGAGCAAGATCAGTGCTGGAACCGCAAACTTCAATTTCATTCTCTGTCTTTTCGAAGGCATCGAGTCAGATGAGGATAGTAGCCTCGTCCGCGCCCTGCAGGTATCCAAAAATCGTCAGTGCGATCGTTGTTCGCTTGGAAGCAGGCCAAATTGCTGGCGATAGTCCGCCGCAAAACGTCCCAGGTGCGAAATGCCGTGGTCGTGGGCCAACTGGGAAATTGGCGTATCTGGATCACCGTTGATCAGCGAACGTCGGACGGCGTCAAGTCGACGAGCTTTTATATACGCATGCGGGGTCATCTGGAGTTCGAGTCGAAATACGCGTTCCAGCGTACTCAAGCTCACATCCGCGACCTTGCACAAGTCGGTGATTCTGATGTTCATGTTGAGATTCGCATCGATGTACTCGATCGCCCTCTCAATTACTCGGCGTGCACGCGCTTGTCGCGATGTTAGGTCCAAACAAGCGCTTGCTCTCAGATGGCTCAGGAGCTCGACGATCAAACTCTCAGAGCTTGACGGATCTCCAGGCGATCGTCGCAGCTCTTGTATCGTGGAGGACTCGGCCTTAAAACTCTGCACCGCAGATGATATTTGTATGGATGGATCTCCAGACGATGCAGCAAGAACATCGCGAAACCGGTCGAATGGAATATGTAGTGACAGAGCGTCTGCGCCCGGATCAGATAGCGCATGAAAGTCTGTGCTTGCTGGTACGACTACAATCGTGTTGCCCACGACGTCAATGCCATTGATTCGAAAACGCGAAGTCGACGCCGGAATAATGACCGTAATAGTCTCGGCGGGGGACTCGGCTATGATACTCAATCGTCGATTTGCGCTCTCACGAAGAAACGACATTTCATCGCAATCACGCAGGACGGTCCGGGCTTCGAGCCGTCCTGCGTCGAGTTGGCGGTACTCACATTGCCACCCAGCCGCCTCGCTGGCTTCTTGCATTGCTTCGATGGCTGGGAAGTCGAGAATCATCGGTAGTGATTAATCAATAATAATTCGCCGGCAATTCTCTTGGAGGGACTGTGTTGTCGTCCGATACCGTGATGATCACGCGATCAAGGTCGCCATTAAATTTAAAGATGCCGGTGTACAAATCAGAAACTTGTGTGCCGGTATCACGACCGATGTCGAATGTCTCTGCGAGTGAGTAGGTGGCTACGTGCATTTGCGGCATGTCGATCTCGTCAACTTTTTCGCCATTGATGAACAGTTCGCCGGTGCCGCCGAACTCCTGTGTCTTGATGAAGTTAAATTTTAGCTCCGTCGTGCCTCTGGGTAGTGGCGATGACCTCAAGACGTAATGCACGCCATCGAGGAAGTTGTAATCGTAGTAAAGGCGATGATCCTTGATGAACATCGTGTAACCGCCGGTCATACCGCCAACGGCTGCTATGACACCTTCTTCGTCACCATTGAGGTCTAGCTGCGTCTCAATTGTGTGAGCTCGGTTCTTTACAGGGGCAGACGATTTTTCGGCAATGCGAATCGCACCCGGTGCGTAGTAGACGAATTCTTTCTGGTCACCGAACAGGCGATCCTGCTGTGCGCCGAGGCGCGCAATCATGTCGTCGTACAATGGGTAGACGTTGTACTTCCACGCCTCTTCGTCAAAAATTTCGATCAACTCTGCAAGCTTTTCCGGGTTTTCATCAGCCAGGTTGGTGCTCTCCGAGAAGTCCTCTGCGACGTTGTACAGTTCCCATTCATCATTTTCGAATGGCAATACGACGTTGACGTCCCATGGCATGCGCTTGGCATGCAGGGTAACCGCCTTCCAGCCGTCAACCCAGATCGCCCGGTTACCAAACATTTCGTAATACTGACGTTCTTTTACGTTTGCTGCGTCCGCATTGTCGAAAGAGTAAATCATTGAGTCGCCATCCATCGGTTGCTGCTCAACGCCGTGATATTCCGCCGGGACTTCGACTCCCGCCGCTTCCAGAATCGTTGGCGCAATATCGCTGATGTGGTGGTACTGACTACGAACCTCGCCTTTGGCTTCGATGCCGTTTGGCCAGTGCACAACAAGATGATCAGCCTGCCCGCCGCGATGTTCGCTCTGCTTGAAGTATCGGAACGGTGTATTGCCCGCCATCGCCCAGCCAGCGTGGTAATGCGGATAGGTGTTTTCTCGGCCCCAATCGGCCTGTGCGCGCAGATTGGCTTCAAGCGTTGTTTGCAATCCGTTAAGAACGTAGGTTTCGTTGAACGTGCCCGCGAGTCCGCCTTCACCGCTTGCGCCATTGTCAGCGGTGACAAAGATAAGTGTGTTATCGAGTTCGCCGATACGCTCAAGCGTCTCCACGACGCGCCCGATCTGCAAATCGACCCACTCCATTTGCGCAGCGAACACTTCCATCTGTCGCGCATACAGAGATTGTTCTTCCGCTGAAAGTGAATCCCAGGCTGGAATCTGGTCGATTCGATCGGTCAGCTTGGTTCCTTCCGGAACGACACCGACCGCGATCTGCTGTTCGAGAATCTGCTCGCGCGCCTTGTCCCAGCCCATATCGAATTTGCCTTTGTACTTGTCGATGTGGCTGTCGGGTGCATGGTGAGGCGAGTGCATTGAACCTGAGGCCCACAGCATCATGAACGGATCGTCGGGCGTGAGGGATTTATGCCCTGTTATCCATTCAATCGCACGATTGGCCAGATCCTGGTCGAGATGTATTGACTTGCGATAAGGCTCGGGCGTGTGATCATTCCACATGACGGGTACGAACTGGTGGACGTCGGCCGCCATGAATGTGTACGCATGGTGGAAGCCTTCGCCACTCGGCCAGCGATCGAACGGTCCGGTTTGTGAGACTTCGTAAAGTGGCGTGTGGTCCCACTTACCGAGCGCGTAATTGATGTAGCCGTCTTCCCCCAGGTAGTTGGCCACCGATTTTGCCGACTCGGGCATGATCGCGTTGTACCCAGGGAAGCCCATCGCCGTCAGGGCATGGCTGCCAAGACCAATCGAGTGTGGGTTGCGGCCGGCCATGAGCGTTGCGCGCGATGGCGAACAAAGCGCCGTTGTGTGGAAATTGTTGTAGCGCAGACCATTCTCTGCGAGCGCGTCAATATTGGGCGTACTGATCAGCCCGCCAAAGCTGCCGATTTGGGCGAAACCCACGTCGTCCAACAGGAAGATGATGACGTTCGGCGCATCTTCGTTGGGTTTCTCATAGTCTGCCCACCACTCTTCAGAGTCTTCATAGTTTTCGGCTATAACTCCTTCAAATCCCTCGATATTCTTCGTCTTCACGCCAGAATCTGAGACAGAGAACTCCGGCGTTGTGGATGATTCTTCGTTCGCCGCTTCGTCAGCGGTATTGCCGCCACAGGCGGTCAAAGTCATGGCGACGATCAACGTTGTTATGCATTTCATTGTTTTTCCCAAGCGTAGGATTTAGAAATTGAAGATGACGCCGATCAGTGGACCGTGCGTCACTGTGTCGTACTGAAAATAGCCGGGTTGCCCCGCGCGGCCAGTTTCGAAATCTACCCAAGTCGCTTTGTATTGCAAGTCGAGGTCAATTGATTCAGACATTTCGTATTGGAATCCGATAGATACGGTTGACGTAAAGTCCGACTCGACGCCAAAGCCGCCGATGTCTCCGCGAAGGCTGAACATCCAACTGTCGTTCACAGGAATTGACCAGCGGACACCTACGACCAGATCAATCCAGTCCTCTTTGATGTCAGCAGTCGGTGAGCCCGGCAGAACAGCAAGATCAACATCAGCGTCGATGTCGTTATCCCACCAGCGAACGCCGGCCAGGTATTCGAGTTGGCCCTTGCGAGTATTTCCCTGGCGGACCAGTAATGCCTCGAAGACACCTTGTCGCACGTTAGCGTCGATCACACCGCCTCTGGGGCCGGAGACGTCGGCGCTCAGGTCCATGAATCCGTAATCGAGCGCGACGCCCCAGCCATTGCTGTTGTGAGCTTCGAAGTGCCCCATGAATGCCAATTCCAATACTTCGAGAATGTCGCTCATATCTACGTCGACATCGACGCCCGTAGCTCGACCGACGCTGGCCTCGCCCTCGATGCTTGAGGCGAGAGCGTAGGGCTCAAATTGATAGGACCAATTGTCGGCCGTTGCCGCTGAGGAGAGCAGCAAGAGGGCTGCAACCGTGGACAAGCAGATTCCTGTTTTGGCACTGAGAGCGCCAAAGCGAGCTTTTTGGGGCATTGAGGTTCCTTACGATTGGATCAATTGCTTAAATTACCAGCTCCGCCAAGCTGCATCGCGTACAGGCCGACGAAGATGACAAGTAACAGCCAATTCAGAAAAACGACTAATGATTGTACGCCCGGGCGAGACGTCGCTCGTTGCAGCAACGCGGTGGCTAGAAAGAGTGAGTAGACAGGTGCCGTGGCTGCAAGTTCGCCGCGCAAGACGAGCCCCATCAGGATTGCCCACAGCCATAGCAATGCGAGCACGGTCGAGTAGGTACGCCGAGTGGCGTAGTAGTGTGTCCGCATGTCCACATCGCCGCCTACATCCGGCGCCAGTACGCTGGTGCCCAGATAAAGAAAGACCGGACCAGCCAGCAGGTAGACATAAATTAGAAAGTTGATCTCGGCGGTACCGCGAACACTCCAGAGAGACCACCACATGAGGATGTGCATAAGAAACTGAAACGCGGCTATCAGGATGTAAACCCAATAGTGTTTGACGTTCAATGAATCTTTGCGCCGCAGGAATTCTGCCAGCCCCGTTAGCCAGCGCACGATGCCGAGACCGTTGACGACGGCTGCCAACGTAATAATAAAAGCAAATGAGGCGAATTCGATCGGCATGATTTGCTAGAAGTCGAACTTCAGATACGCCAACCCGCCGTTGTATTGCCAATTGAGCTCGCCGGCGAAATCGTTCTGTTTGGCTTTGACATCGATATTCACGCTATTGAACCCGGCACCAATCGACACGTGGTCGAGAATTGCATAATCGACGCCGATGAAAAAATCGACCAGTGACCCATCGATATTGTCGACTTCGAGAAAAAACAGTTCGGCACTGGCCCGCACAGTCCAGTTTTCAGACAAGTTTCGCTGGCCGCGTAAACCTATGACCGGTAGCGGGGCGGTGAGATCACCAACCTCTGCCTGCCCGATGTTTTGTTCGACAAGGCCAACACCCGCGTCGGCTACATAGAGACCGAGTGATGCTCCGAGGTAGCCGTCATCGGAGTTCATGAACGAATACGTATAGGCGGCTTTGTAAATCGACAAATCGAAGTTCGATTCGACGACTGTATCGATTGCGTAAAGCGTGTCGCCCCATTGAATATCACGTTGAATCTGCGCCGTACTGTTGCGGGAAAGGTCGAAGGTACTGAAATCGACACGATGCCGTTCGCTGAACCTGTAGTAGCCATCGAGTCGAAATACACTTTCGGAAGAGGAGAGACCGAGGTCGTCTTCGAGGTCAAGTTCGGTGCCGTCGCCCACTGAGGAATCGAGTCGAGTATCGGTATCTCGATCAGTCAGAAACACGCCAAGGCTTAAACTGAAACGATCACCCTCCAGCGAATCTGCAGCGGCAGGCGCGCTGAACGAGGCGAGAATGATGGCAATAGGTAGGGCCGTATTTCTTGCGTGAAGCATGGTTTGTCGATCTCGAAACTGTCGGAAATCCATTATCGATCCATTGAATGAATAGTGCTACCTTCGGTCGAAGTCGCGTAATCGCTCATCATAAATCAATGGGACAGGATAAATGACCATAAGAACAAAGATACTTTTCGCTACGATGGCCTTGGCCTTACTCGGCGCCTGCGCGTCGACGTTTAAAGCGACACATGATCACGATCCAGGAAATGATTTCTCGAATTATCAAACATTTGCATGGATTTCCAAGAATCCTATGAAAGTTGGGCAGAGCGTCGGCGCGGTCAATCCGCTGCTTGAACCCCGCATTATGTCGGCGCTTGAGAAAGCCCTGGTTGCGAAGAGTTACCGTTTCGTCACTGATGCAGCGGCGGCGGACTTCGTCGTTTCGTTCTCGGTCGGGTCCCGGGAAGAAATCAAGGTCGATTCCTACCCGTCAATGTCGATGGGCTACGGCGCGGGCTATCCGACGCGTTGGGGCGGTGCTTATTACGGTTTCAGCACGACAGATACGACGGTTCGGCAATACACGAAGGGGATGCTCGCGGTCGATATATTTGACGTCGCAAATCGGCGCCCGGTATGGCACGGCGTCGCAACCAAAACGATCAACGAATCGGACCGGGAAAATATGGACGAGACAATCAACGCGGCTGTCGATGCAATCCTCGTTGGTTTTCCGCCGCAATAAGCATTCGTTCAAGGGAATTTAGATCATGAAATTATCGTTGCGCGTCGTAGCGCTCGCTGCCGTATTTGTTATGGCGCCGATCGCGGTGCCAGCAACGGCGCAAGACGCAAATGACGTTGATGTAGTCGCACAGCTGGATCCAATTAGCTTTCCGCGGACCCTCTCAAGTGACGTCGGTACCGTGGTAATTCATACGCCGCAAATCGACTCCTGGAAGGATTTCGCGAAAGTTGAAGGACGACTGGCGGTCGCTGTGACGCCTGCCGGTGAGGATGAAGCGGCGTACGGTGTTGCCGAGTTCACTGCAGATACAGATCCCAATCTTGAGTTGCGTGTCGTCGCGGTGGAGAACATCGAAATTACAGTTACGAGCTTTCCGGAACCCGACGCGAAGCGGCGCGAACAAATGGATGCGATCGTTCGGTCTTCCGCGCAGCACCGTACGCATTTTGTTCCGCTCGATGTAATTCTGAGCTACATCGCGCCGGATGCCTCAGTGAAAGAAGAGGAGGGGCTGTCGTTCGAACCACCGCCCATTTTCTATTCGAGCACACCCGCGGTCCTGGTCATGACAGACGGCGAGCCGTTGTTGGCTCCGATTGCAGATACCAAGTTGCAATACGTCGTCAATACGAATTGGGATCTGTTTCGTTACAAGGAGAAAGAGTGGTACCTGCGTAACGACCAGCGTTGGCTGAAGAACAAAGAACTAAGTGGAGGGTGGCGTTGGGACAGCGGTTTACCAAGCGATTTTAAGAAGCTGCCCGACGACGACAACTGGGCTGAAGTTAAGGCCGCAAATCCGCCCGCCAAAGGCGACGCCGATGTGCCAACAGTATTTGTTAGCGATAGACCAGCGGAACTCATCGTGACCGATGGCGAACCGAGTTTCCGGACAGTTGGTGGTCCCGGGCTCGAATATGTTTCGGACACCAACAGCGATGTATTTCGATACGACCACAAGTTTTATTACCTCGTTTCCGGCCGCTGGTTCAACGCAAGTACCTTGCGTGGATCCTGGACGCATGTAACGGAACTACCGAGTGCATTTGCCGCCATTGACCCGGATCACGAAAAAGGTCACGTGCTTGCAGCAATAGCAGGTACAGATGAAGCGCGTCTCGCCGTATTGGAGGCGTCGATACCGCGCAAGGCGACGGTTAGTCGGGACGCCGGGGAAATGGTCAACGTCTATTTTCAAGGCGAGCCGAAGTTCGAGCTAATTCCGGGTACCGATGTCGAACGCGCAGTTAATAGCGCCAATGACATATTGAAGGTCGGCGAGGAATACTATCTGTGTGACAACGCAGTCTGGTATGTGTCGATGAGCACAGACGGACCGTTTGTCGTCGCGGATGAAATTCCAGCGGTCATTTACACGATCCCGCCGTCATCGCCGTCGTATCACGTCACGCACGTGCATGTGTATGAGAGTGACGATGAATCGGTGTCGACGGGTTACACGAGTGGTTATTTCGGTCTGCATATTGGCTTCGGCATAGCGATGTACGGCAGTGGCTGGTACTACCCGTCGTATTACGGCTACTACCCGTACGGTGGATACCCATATTACCCGTACTACTATCCGTACCCCTACAGTTACGGTGGCTCGGCCTGGTACAACCCGAGGACAGGAATGTACGGTCGTTCGGCGGTTGCATACGGTCCTTACGGTGGATACGGACGCGCGGCTTCTTACAATCCGCGTACCGGTACGTATGCGCGCGGTAGGGCGGCCTGGGACAGCAATGAAATTGTTGGCCAAGGCATTGCGTACAACCCGCGAACCGGTAACGGTATTGCCACCAATCGTTACGCAAACGAGAAAGGCGGATGGGGCGAATCGCTGATTACACACAACGACAAGTGGGTTGAGACGCAAAGCGAGTGGGACAAGAATTCGCGCTCCACGGAGTTTAGAACGTCGGAAGGAACGACCGGGCAGATCGATCGACAACAGAGCGGCGATCAAGTATCGAGGTCTGGCGAATTTCAACGTGGCGATCAAAGCTTGTCGACTCGCTCGGTCAGGAATGATCAAGGCGCTGTTGTTGGCGCGAAGACCGGTGAAGGCACTGGAGGCGCCGTAGGACGAACGTCCGAGGGTGATCTGTACGCGGGCAAAGACGGCAATGTGTATCGTCGCAATGAGGACGGTTGGCAACAGAATGGCGGTGACGGCTGGAATCCGGTCGACGTACCTGATGAGCGCGCCGCGCAGATTGATCAAGCGCGTGGTTCGTTGATGAGTACGAGAGAGAACATGATGCAGTCATTTCCTGCTGACGCTCAGGATCGATTGCAGGGCCAGGCGGGACGGCGTGAATCGACGATCAGTTCGCGAGGCTTTGCCGACAGTTATGGAAGCGCAAGTTCGAGTAACAGTTGGTCGAATCGCACCTACGATAGTACGCGTAACCGCGGTTCCTTCGACAGCGGCCGCCGTAACGAGCTCAATCGAAGTCGCGACGCGCGTTCGAGCGGCTATCAGCGCTACAACAATCGCAGTAGCATCAATACGGGCAATATGAGCCGGCCGCAGGGTACGCGACAGATTCAACGCCGACGCAGGTAGCCAATGTGAAGAAACTGCTACGTATATCGCTTTGGTCCCTGGCGGTCATCGCATGTCTGGCGGTTGGACTCATTCTGTATCTTCGCAACGCCGATCTGAGCATCTACGAAGACGAGATCGAGAGCTACCTGTCAGAGAAAATCGGGCATCGACTCGAAATCGATGGGCTGTTTAATCTACAAGTTAAAAATCTGACGTCGCTCACGGCCGAAAATATCACGCTGACGAATACCAACTGGTCGTCGCAAGCTGAGATTATCAGTGTTGGTCATTTGTCAGTAACCATTGATTTGTGGTCACTGATTTCGGAGCCGTTGATAGTTGAAGATCTTGATGTTCGCGAAGTAAGAGTACGACTTGAGCGTTCAAGTGACGGCGAAGCCAACTGGTCTACGGGCAGACCTACCGCCGAAGAATCTTCTGAAATAAACACAGACCGAATCGCGTTCAGGGATGTGCGTGTCGAGGATGTGGCAATCGAATATGTCGATCCTGCTCGTCGGCGACCGATTGAACTTTCGCTCGAGCACCTGACGATCAGTCCTGATGCCGGCGATATTCTTGATCTCGACTTGCAAGGTACGATCAACGAATTTCCGTTGTGGGCCGACGGCAGGCTAGGTCCGTGGCAGAACCTGATCGATGGCAAGGATGTGACCGCCGATCTCGATGTGACTTTGGGCCAGGTACGATTATCGGTCGATGGAACGATCGCCGACGTTCTTGAAGCAGAAGGCGTTGCAGCGACATTCAGTCTGAATGGACCTGCCATAGAGCGTGTTGCCGACAGACTCGGCCTTCCACCGTTCGCGGCAGGGGCGTTCGAGGTCGATGGAGAATTGAAGAAGGTCAATGACGGCAATCTTCTACGAATGGCCGGAAACCTCGGCCAAATTGCCCTCATAGCGAATGGCAACGTCGATCACTTGCGGGCGCCTGTCGACATGCGCTTCGATTTCAATATTTCAGGACCCGACACGCACTACGTGGCCGAGTTGCTCGGGATCGAGGGCGCGCCCAAAGTGCCGTTCCTCGTCAGCGGCGACCTTGACCGGCAGGGTGCTCGTCTGCAGCTTAAGGCGACTCGGGCCGAGTTGGGAGAGAACGTCGTTGCGATTGAAGGATGGACCGACACCGGGCGCGGTGCGTCCAATCTCGACCTGACGATAAATGCTGTTGGCCCGGATTTTTCAGTATTCGCACCATTCATCAGTCTGACAGGCATACCGACTGAGCAGTTTAATATCGACGGCCGAATCGAGAAGTCGGGTACGGATTGGCGTTTTACTAATGTCGAGGCGGTCGTTGGCGAGAACCGGGTAGCGGCCAATGGTGCGATAGAAAGCGGGCAGAACACGGAGGTTGAGTTCAGTGCTGCGGGACCGGATATCTCGTTTCTTCAGGCGATGACGGGTGCGGAGGGCCTGCCCGAAAAACCCTTCGATGTGATGGCACGCATCAAACCCGCGCGTGACGGTATCTCTATCGAAGAGGCGAGTGGTTCAATTGGCGAGAATCAAATTGGCGTCACTGGGATCGTATCAACCGCAGCAGGACTTGATGGCACGCGTCTCGCAATTGAGGCTAGCGGTCCGGCATTGCAGCATATCGCGCCGTTGACGGGTGTGCCGTTTTTGCCCGATGGGCAATTCGAGTTTTCCGGACAAGTGGAATTGGCCGTCGATCAGGTTTTGGTAAGCGACATGAGCGCGTCAGTCGGCGATGTGCAGCTTACTGCATCGGCGGAAGTCGGCTTACGACGTAACGCGGGTGCATTCGATGTACGCGTGGCGGCCAACGGCCCGGATGCCAGTGCGCTCGCAAAGATTGATGCACTGCAGCCCTTCAGTGGTGAGCCGTTCTCGTTAAATGCGCATATCGCTCGCGGGGGCGGCGAAAACGAGTTGTTATTCGAAGAGTCGGATTTCCGCATCGGCGAGGTCGAATTACTCGCCAATGGCACGTTAAGTATGGAACCTCGATCGAACGACAGTGATCTGCGATTCTCATTGTCCGGACCGGATATGGATCAGTTTGGCCAAGCGATCGGTACGACGATTTTCGTCGCCAGGCCGTTCGATATTGACGGTCAATTTACGGGAACACCGAGTGGTTTCGCGGTGCGCGATTTCACGGCAAGCATTGGCGAAAACGATATCAATGGCGTTTTCGAAATGGACCTGCGCGAAAAGCCGCGACTGACAGGCACATTAACGTCCACGTTTCTTGATTTGTCGGCGCGGCTTGAGGAGTTAGAGGACGATGCAGCGGAGACCGAGTCAGTTTCGACGGATGGTTTCTTGTTTTCTGACGAGCCGTTGGATGGGGAGCAACTTCAGGCTGCGGATATAGAGATTGATCTCAAGATCGACAGGCTGCGTACGCGCGTGCTTGATGTGTCCGATTTTCATGTTGGCATTAATCTCCTCGACGGTGCATTGCAAATGGATCCGGTGGCGTTTCGAGAAGAAAAGGGACGTGTTGAAGCGCAAATCCATATTTCGCCAAGCGGTGGCAACTACGTGTTGGACGCCGCAATGAACATGCAAGACATGCACCTCGGTTTGCTCGCCACAAGAGAGCAGGACCGAAACTCGCTGCCGCCATTGAGTGGCCAGCTCACATTGCGTGGTGAAGGTAATTCGTTGCACGAGCTAATGGCATCGTCAGATGGGCTGCTATCAATGCGACAAGGAAAAGGCCAAATACTCGATCTTGGCGCGGATCGCATCTTCGGCGACATGCTCTTGAGAATCATCCGCACATTGAATCCATTGAAACAGGAACAAAAGTATCGCGAATTCGACTGTGGCATCTACGACGTCGATATTGTTGCGGGTGTTGCAACGATTGAAGACGTTGCGATTCAGACCGCAACGATGACGGTTGTTGTTGCGGGCAACGTGGAATTCGAAAACGAAAAAATTGATCTTGTCATTCGCGCTAAACCACGCGAAGGACTTGGCATCAGCTTGGGCGGTGTGGCGAATTCGTTTTTGAAGCTGGGCGGAACCCTGAAAGAACCTGTTCTTCAAATCGATCCGAGTGGTTCGATTGTTGCGGGCGGTGCCGCTGTCGCAACAGGGGGCCTGTCACTGCTTGCCAAGGGTTTATTTGATCGCGTATCAGCCTCCGCCGACATCTGCGAGCCGCCCGAGGACGTCGTCCGATAGCGTAATGAATATGCGAAAACTATCGTCCGCGGCCAGTTTCTCGTTAACCAGCAGGTCGAACGCGGCGTCCTGAAGACCGCGCACCTCATCAAACACGCGCTGACGGTCTTCCGCAGACGAGTCGTCCGTAACTGAACGTCCCAGTTCGATAGTCCGCGTATAGAACTTATCGATGCGGTTTTTACGTCGAAGGCGAAATATGCGCACGCCCGCGATGATCGCGCTGGCCAAGGCAACGATTAGTGTGACAGCAACTTCGGCGACTCCGGAGTAGCGCTCATAAATACTGGGTGCGGAGCGCTGCAGATACGCCTGCGTTCCTGCATGCACGACAAACGTGGATCTGCTGGTATCGAAGTCATCGGATAGCTGTTGAAACAGCCCGGGTCGTTTGGCGGCCAAGGCGGGTCGGAGCCGCAGGATTTCGTTGATTAGATCGTAAACAATCGTTGCGTCCAGGTCGCTTCTGGCAACCAGGATCTTGTCGACTGCAATCGTAACGACTGGCTCGGGAGTGCTGTCGTTGTAAGTGCCGACCGGGATCACGAAAGGGCGGTAATGCGGATTGAGTAGCACCGCGGCATCGATGATGCCGCCGGCACCTATTTCTTCGGGCGTGCCCATCGAGGACAACATAAAGTTCGGATACTCTGCGATGCGCTCAGGTGATATAGGGGCGAATACAATCACGACATCCGGTATGTCTTCTGGGCTATTCACATAACGGTATTCCTCATCTTCGAGTCCGATACGCTTCACGATATTCTCGAAGACCAGCCGGGATGCCGAGCCTTCTGATCCGGCAAAGACGGCGGCGTCGCGCAGCATATCCGGCCCTTCAAGACTGTCACGTCCTTTGCGATACGCGATATGCAGCACCGTTGGGTAAAGCGGCATGACCGTAGCGATATCCTGACGAAACTCGAGATTGTTTGAAATCAGAGCAATATCGGCGCGACCCGAGCTGACTGCATCGAGAGCCGCTTCCTCCGACAGTGCCTCCTTGCTTAGCTGCACGCGAACCAACGATTTTTCGTCGAATAGTCCGCCGAGATCTTCGACGATGCCACGGTCGATCGGACTGAGCGGCGTCACGAGCCGGAGTTCGTGCGGATTTCTCTCGCAAGCCGTTAACGCGACAAGGGCCGTTATCAAGATCAATCGCATCATTTGCATATGGGGCCGCCACTATTTCTGTGCGCTAAGATAGGTCGTAGTTGATACTAACCAAAATGAACCTACAGAGCACACAGGTAAATCGTATGCGAGCAACAATTAGCGCGGTAATGGTAGCCCTCCTAATGTCCCCGTTTGCGGCACGCAGCGCGCCAAAAACGGACGTACTGATTTTCCTCAATGGCGATCGATTGACGGGCGAGGTTAAGTCACTCGAGCGCGGCAAATTGCGTTTCAACACAGACGCTACCGGAACGATTTCGATTGAGTGGGACGATATCGCCTCACTCGAGAGTTCGCAGAATATTCAGGTTGAGACAGAAAACGGTGAAAGGCATCTCGGGCATTTGGTCAAAGCGAGCAATAAAGCGACTTTGGTGGTCGAGACGGGGGCTGGCCCAATCATTCTTGAAGCAGCTCGTGTGGTGTTAATGGCGCCAATCGAGGACAACAAGAGAGACAGGATTGACGGCGACGTCACTGCCGGCTACAACTTTGCCAAAGCCAGCGAAGTACAACAATTGCAGTTTGGTCTCGATATCGATTATAGGACTGAAACCCGAATTTTTGGTCTACGTGCCGATGCGGTGACGTCGGACAGCGAAGACAACGCGTCCAGCCAGCGCCAGAGCCTGGAATTGAATTACACGCGCCTGCACCCCAATCTTTGGTTAACCGGAGGCGTCGTACGATTTGATCGCAATGATGAGCTCGACCTCGACTTGCGCACCTCCGTTGGTGTCGGGGGCGGTCGCATATTGCGCCAGTCCAATAGCTCGAAATTGCAACTTACCGGGGGCGTACAGTTCAGTCGTGAGAATGTCAGCGGCATCGTGTCGGATGAAGACACGATCGAGGCGTTTGGCGCGCTGAATTGGGACTGGTTTCGTTACGACACGCCAGAACTCGATCTATCAACAAATCTGCAGGTCATTCCGAACCTGACGGATACCGGGCGTGTTCGCGCCGAGCTCGATATCAAACTTAGGTGGGAGATTATCGAAGACCTCTTTTGGCAGTTGACGCTTTACGATAGCTACGACAGCGACCCGGTCGTCGTCGACGCAGAGAAAAACGACTACGGCATTACGACATCATTGGGATGGGAGTTCTGACGTTACGCTATTTGCCGAGGAGCTTGTCACGCTTGAGGCGGCGAACGACAGCCTCGGATGACTCGTCAATTAGGATGCCAACATTTTCGGGGCGCTTGCTCGCCCAACTGAATGACCAAACAATACTGCTGTCAGTTGCAGTATGAAGATCAGTATCTAACGTCGCTTCGGCGAGTACACTGATTGCGCCGGGTTCATCAAGTTCCTCATAGCTATAGCGAAAAAAGTCGACCGGCCGGTCGTTGCGTCGTGACACCTTTTTGCCAGCGGAGTCTTGCCCGACCTCTACTACTGATTCGGAGCTCCGTACTTGTGTTACCAACACGCCGTCGAATCCATGTTTATCGATTAGTTCGCGTGCTTTTTCGCGCGAAATGTCTCCGCTGCCGCCAACAGCTTCGTGGTATGGCGTCGCGACTATGCCTTCTTTTCTCAATCCCGATGCCACCGCACGTTCATATTGCGCTCGACCATCGTAATTATCGGCAATGGCCAATACCAGGATGTCTTGATAAGCGGAATTATTCGAGCTCGTTGATGTCTGAGCGGTGGGTGACCCGGAGCACGCCGCCAATATTGACAGCATGGACAAGAATAGCGTTGTGGAAAAGACATTTGTTGCTCGCACGTAGGTCTCCAGAAATACCGGTGCTATCATTGCCTCGGATTGAATACCACTTTAAATCATAATGACAACAGGAAACAGGCTCATGCAAACCACGGTTCAACTATCGGTTATTCGGACGACCATTATTGGTTTAGCCGCAATGGCTTTCGTCGGATGTACGGCATCTACACCAACACTTGACACCAGCCCTGAAGCGGAAATGACATTCGATGGCTTATATCCGGTGAAAGGTGGCCGAATGGATGAGGCATGGGCAAGAGCAGACTTCGATATCGAATCGTATTCGAAAGTCCTGATGCAGGATGTTGGCATCGAATACCGGCCAGGTGGCGAGTCGCGCCGCAGATCAGCATTGTCGACACGCAGCAGTCACTACGAGGTCACAACGGCGCAGAAGGAGCGGTTCGAGTCCCTGTTGCGTGAAGTGTTTCTTGATGAATTGGCCAAAGGCGATCATTTCGAGCTTGTTGCAGAGCCAGGTCCGGATGTACTGTTAATTCGCGCCGGTTTGCTGGACGTGGTTTCTTTTGTACCACCGGATCCCCTTGGCAATGCCGATGTTTATCTGAGTCGTGTTGGTGAAGCTACGCTGGTATTGGAGATGCGTGACTCGGTAAGCGATGCAATCCTGGTTCGCGCTGTTGACCGACGTGCAGCCGAAGACATCGGTGGTAGCTTTACTGTATCGAATCGCGTGACGAATTCTGCCGAAGTCCGTCGACTGGCAAGACATTGGGCGACGGGGTTACGTCAGGGTCTCGACCGATTCATGGCGCCAGACGATGAGGCGGGGGAGTAAACTGCCCATCGAAAAGTTCGCCGGAGATTAATGGGCGAAGTTTTCGTCCAAAAATGTTCTAAACAATGTGGCCCAATTCAGGGCCGCGTCTTCAATGCTTGCCCAATCTGTTTCCACTCCTTCAGCCGTAGAAAACGTTGGTGCCTGCGCACTGTCCGCAGCTCGGGCCAGAACGCGATTAGTTTGCGAGTCACGCATTTCCATGAGAAATAAGATGGAACCTGGCGTTGCTAAATCGCGAACATTCGAACGTATGTTTGGAATTTGTTGGCTGCTTGAATTGCGCATATCAATCAACGACGCTTCCACTGCCATGGTTGAAGGGCCCGGTTCTGTGACAATCGCATAATTTTCCAATTCCGCCAGGAATGCCTCGCGAAAAATTTGTCGAATGCGCTGCAAATCGTCGGCCGTTGTCCGGTGGGTTTGTGGAAAGAAAATACCGAGTTCGGTCGCCAACAAATTGCTATAGCGTCCAAAATCGGCGTCCACCGCGATTTGCGCAGAATCAATGCTCGACGTCTTGCTGACTTGAAAACTCTGCGACTCGACTCTGTTTCCGGCGCAGCCACCGAGGAGTAGGGCTGCGATCACAGCGGCAGCCACCGATAATCGACTAATACTCTTGCAAGAATCGTTTTTGCGCGTCAACATCCTTTAGATCCTCTCAAATGTCTCGATACGGCGAACTGGCAACAGGTTTGGCAGTCTACCTCAACAATGGTTCCCAAAAAAATGATCACAAAAATATCGGTTCGAAAAATGTCGCTACTGTTTGCGTGTTTGGCAGGCACGGTTGCTTCAGGGCCGTCCATCGCCGGCGAGCCTGCCACTGCTAACGTCAATGAGGCCAGGCAACTATTGCAGGCGGGGCGCAAAGAGATCGTGCGCGATGAGCTGCGACTTTCTGAGGAAGAAGCGGACGCATTTTGGCCAGTTTATCAACGCTATCAGGATGATTTGACACCCGTGCGCGATCGCTATGCAGAGCTGTTGGCGGATTACATGGAAGCCTATCGTGCGGGAACAGTGACAGAGGATTTCGCGATTCGGCTCGTCGACGATTATCTGGAAATTCAGACCGACCTCTTGGATATCAAGAAGAAACACCTCAGCGATTTTCGTGCGGCACTGCCGGTTCGAAAAGCGGCGCGATTCTATCAACTTGAAAACAAGATGGAAGGCGAGATGGCAGGCCAACTAGCGCTAATTGTTCCGCTTATTGATCCGGTGTAAAGGCTAAGGGAAGGCTAGATGCCGCAGTCAGGTGATGCTCAGAGCAGCGGGATTCGCGCAATCCGCGGCGCCGCGCTCAGCTACACAAAAAGTCCATTTCAGCATCCAATAGAAGATTGCTTTGTCTACGAATCCGATGCACTGATCGTCATGCAGAATGGTGTCATTCAGGCGTTCGGTGCGGCCAGCGATGTCGCAAAGACATTGCCGGATGACGTAAAGGTCACGCGCTACGACAATTGCTTGATTCTGCCGGGCTTCATCGATTGCCATGTGCACTATCCGCAAACCGAGATCATCGGTGTCTACGGAAAACATTTGCTGGATTGGTTGCACAAATACACTTTCGTCGCTGAGCAAAACTTTAAGGACAGTGATCATGCACGGCACACGGCGAAGGTGTTCCTGCGTGAGAGTCTGCGTTGCGGCACGACAACGTCGTCTGTGTTTTGTACTGTCGATCCGACCTCAGTCGACGCGTTTTTCACGGAGTCTGAGGCGCTCAATATGCGCAATATTGCCGGCAAGGTGCTTATGGACCGAAATGCACCGGCTGAATTGCTCGAAACGGCACAGCAGGGCCATGATCAGACGCAAACATTGATCGATCGATGGCACAACGTCGGCCGTTCCCTCTACAGCGTTACGCCACGATTCGCGCCGACCAGTTCTCCCGAGCAAATGGAAATGACCGGGGCTGTCTGGCAATCGAATCCAGGTACCTACTTGCAGTCGCACGTGTCAGAAAACCGCAGCGAAATTGAATGGGTGAAAGAGCTTTTCCCGCAACAGAAAAACTACGTTGACGTCTACGCGCACTTTGGCCAGTTGGGGGAGCGCAGTATTCTAGGTCACGGCGTGCATATGGACGAGTACGAGTTCCGGGCGCTGCATGAAACCGGTACGGCGATTGCACACTGTCCGACCTCAAACCTTTTTCTGGGCAGCGGTTTGTTCAACATCGAAAAGGCGATCGACGAGGCCAGGCCGGTTCGCGTCGGGCTTGCGACCGATCTGGGTGCGGGAACCAATTTCTCACAACTCGTGACGATGAATGAAGCCTACAAAGTCGCGCAACTGAACGGCTATGCGCTGAGCGCACACCATGCGTACTACCTCGCGACCCGTGGCGCTGCGAATGCGCTCTACCTGGACGACAAGATCGGAAGTATCGAGGTCGGCATGGAGGCGGACCTGACAGTTTTGGACCTGAAAGCGACGCCAGTTCTTGGCTACCGTATGAATCACACCAACAATCTGGACGAAGTACTGTTCGTCCTGATGACACTTGGTGATGATCGGACATCTTGCGCGACCTACGTGGCCGGTGAGCGCGTCTATTCGCGCGAGTTGCAAATACGCAAAGAAGTGTTTGTCGAATCCCTGATGATCGAGTAAGGCCCGTTCGCATTGTGTTGCTGCGTGCTAGCGGCGATAATCGCCGCCGGTCCGCGTCGGCTTCCTCGCGACGGTCAACCGTGAACCCCGTCAGGCCTGGAAGGGAGCAGCGGCAGCGGCGACACCGGGTGCCGGGGAGCGGCTGGCGCGGACCACTTTACGGGCTTGCTCCTTGCCGCTCGTGCGATACACTGATCCATTCCCTCAAGGGTTGGCACAAGCCCAGCTGGAATCACCTATGAGCTATCTCGTTCTGGCCCGCAAATGGCGGCCGAAAGACTTCTCCGACACGGTCGGTCAGGAGCACGTTTTACGCGCGCTGATCAATGCGCTGGAGTCTGGACGCTTACATCACGCGTACTTGTTTGCGGGCACACGCGGCGTGGGTAAGACGACGATCGCGAGAATTCTGGCAAAAGCGCTCAATTGCGAAACCGGCGTGACGGCGACACCTTGTGGAGAATGCAGTGCTTGCCAGGAAATTGACGAAGGCCGCTTTGTTGACCTGATCGAAGTCGATGCGGCATCCAAGACCAAAGTCGATGACACTCGAGATATGCTCGACAACGTTCAATACGCGCCAGCCAGAGGTCGGTTCAAGGTCTACCTGATCGATGAAGTGCACATGCTGTCGAAGAGCTCATTCAACGCGCTGTTGAAGACACTCGAAGAACCGCCACCGCATGTGAAGTTCTTGCTCGCAACAACCGATCCGCAAAAGCTGCCAGTTACTGTTTTGTCACGTTGTTTACAGTTCAACCTGACGCGCCTCACGCCGCGTCTCATTCAGGATCGCCTGGCGCACATTTGTGAAGCCGAAGAAATTGAAAGCGACACTGCAGCGCTCGCTTTGCTTGCGCGAGCCGCCGATGGCAGCTTGCGCGATGCGCTCAGTCTGCTTGACCAAGCGATCGCCTACTGCGGCGGTAAGGTTGAGGAAGACCCGGTAGCGAAAATGCTGGGTACGATTGACCGCGATCATGTCGCAAAACTGATCAAACTTCTGGCGGCGGACAATGCTGCGGAATTGATCAATGCAATTGCGGCCATTGACGAGCAATTTCCAGACTACGCACGATTGCTCGAAGACTTGTCTCGAGTGCTGCAGCAAATCGCGGTACATCAGGTCGTCGGTGCGATACAAACCGAAGACGAAGCGGCTGATGCAGAACTTAGCGCTTTGGCGACAGAACTTTCGGCTGAGGATGTGCAGCTGTTTTACCAAATTGCGATAACAGGCCGCAGAGACCTTCATCTTGCGCCCGATCCTCGCAGTGGTGCCGAGATGACGTTACTGCGAATGCTTGCATTTAGACCTGCATCCGCACGCAGCGAAAGCTCAAACAGTGATTCCGGAGCCTCTCGCAACGTAACTAAGGCGGCTGCGCCGACTGCAGCGCCGAAAGTGGTGCGCGCACACACACTCGAACCGTCGCGACCCGCTGTTTCTAAATGGCAAGAGCCCGATTGGGGCAGCCTGACGGCAGAGCTCGCACTGCCAGGTGCGGTTCGATTGCTCGCAGGCAATTGCGCGTATCTGCGCCGCGAAGCCGACACCGTTTTCCTGAGCATCGATCCACGTTCCCAATCTCTGCTAACGAGACCGCGTAAAGAAGCGCTTGCCGCCGCATTGTGCGATCGATTCGGTGAGAAACTGTCGGTTGATATTGCTATTGGAGAGGCAGCGGAAGAGACGCCGATGCAGGAAGATTCGCGGCGCGCGAACGAGAAAATGGAGGCGGCTCGAGAATCTTTGGAATCCGATCCGAACGTCAAGGCGTTGCAGGATATGTTCGGCGCAGAACTAAGAACGGATTCGATTGAATTAATCAACCCTACACAAAATGACCAGGTGGAATAACGAATGAAAGGTGGCATCGGCCAACTCATGAAGCAGGCCCAGAAAATGCAGGCCGACATGCAGAAAGCCCAGGACGAAATGGCAGCTATGACGGTTGACGGCGAATCCGGCGGCGGCATGGTTAGAATCACGTTGACATGTAAGCACCAGGTTCAGGCGCTTGAAATCGATGACTCTCTGGTCGGTGATGACAAGGAGATGCTTGAGGACCTGATAATCGCGGCGTTCAATGATGCTGTTCGAAAAGTCGAAACAACTGTGCAGGAAAAGTTTTCCGGAATGACGGCGGGCATGGGATTGCCGCCCGGAATGAAACTGCCTTTCTAGAGTCCGTTACGTGTCTTACTCACCGCTACTGGTTCGTTTGATCGATACGCTCCGATGCATGCCAGGTATCGGGCAGAAATCGGCACAGCGAATCGCATTTCACCTGCTGGAGCGTGATAGAGAGGGAGCGGCCGCCATGTCGGGTGCCATCGCAGAAGCGATGTCGGGCATTGGCCACTGTTCTCGCTGCCGAATGTTCTCAGAGCACGACCTGTGTTCGATATGTTCGGCGACTGGCAGGGACTCGACGCAATTGTGCATCGTCGAGTCACCAGCCGATGTTATGGCCGTCGAAGACGCGACCGGATTTCGTGGCATGTACTTTGTGTTGATGGGGCATCTGTCCCCGTTGGATGGCATCGGTCCAGAGGAGCTGGGATTGGCAGCACTCGAAGAGCGTATTCGTGACGAGTCGATTGCTGAAGTCATTATTGCAACGAATCCAACCGTTGAAGGCGATGCGACGGCGCATTATCTGGCTGATATGGCTGCCCGACATGATGTGCCGGCGTCCAGGATTGCGCACGGTGTACCACTTGGCGGCGAGCTCGAGTATGTCGACGGCGGTACTTTGTCCCACGCGTTTTATGGCCGCAGAGTGGTCGAATAGGAGCGCAGATGAATACAGACGATTGTTTGTTTTGCAAAATTCTCGCCGGCGATATTCCGGCCGACATCGTATTTGAATCAGATGATGCGATCGCGTTTCGCGATGTCAATCCTCAGGCACCGACACATGTGCTGATTATCCCGCGCAAACACATTGCGACGATTAACGATCTTGATGCGAGCGACGCTACATTGGTTGGGCAATTGTACTTGGCGGCGAAGCAAATAGCGCAAGACGAGGGAATCGCCGAGGACGGATACCGGGTTGTGATGAATTGCAACGAGGCAGCCGGACAAACGGTCTTTCATATGCATCTGCACTTACTGGGTGGACGCCAAATGGGATGGCCGCCGGGCTAGACAACTGCACTAGATTTGCTTATCAAGTTTTTCCGTTAGCGCCAGCAAACGCCGGTACGATTCGTAACGCCTGGCGCTGATTGTTTCCTCATCAACGCGTGTCTTCACGGCACAACCGGGTTCACGAAGATGCCGGCAATTGGCGAATCGGCAAGATTGGGCGGCGCTTTCGATCTCGCGAAACCCTCGCATGACCTCACTGACATCACAAAGCGCGGGCGCATAGTCGCGTACACCCGGCGAATCGATTATTTTGCCGCCGCCAGGTAGTTTGAGCATCTCGGAATTTACCGTTGTATGACGGCCTTCGAGTGTCTTGTACGAAATCGCTGATGTTCGCAGCGAATCCGCTCCGAGGAGCGCATTGATGATGCTCGATTTGCCGACCCCGGATTGGCCGACAATTATTGCGGTCTGTTGCTGAAGTAGATCCCCGATCTGTTCGATATTCATGCCCGTATCTGCGCTGCATTGAATCGTCACATAGCCGAGATCTGCATAGTCGGACAAATTCTCATCGGCATCTGCGATATCCGTCTTGTTGAAAATGACGGCAGCATCGGCGCCCATGCTTGCTGCGGCACACAAATATCTGTCGACGATGAACCAGTCCGCCAACGGCGACGCTGCAGCAACGACCAACAACAGGTCGACGTTGGCAGCAAGGATTTCGACCTTACCGCGCATATTGGGTCGGCTTAGCTGATTGCGGCGCTCTTGAATGTCGGTAATCAGCCAATCGTTCTCATTCTCGATGGCTTCGGCGACGACATTGTCGCCACACACTGGTCGCAGTTTTTTGCCCTTAATACGCGATTCAACCTGCGTTCCATCAGGCAGTTCAATTCGCATCCGGCGACTATAGGTGGCGATGACAATGGCTGTGGTTGCTTGCAATTGGTGATCTCGGCTCAACGTTTGCCGAGTATGCCGGTATGTATGCAGCCTTGCACTCGCTGGCGATGTAAACTACGCCGAAATTGGTCAGTAACCGTTGAAGGGCAAGCATGAGCACAAGCGCGAACGAAAAGGATTTGTCGACAAATTTGATTTGGATTGATCTTGAGATGACCGGTCTGGATACAGCGAACGACTCCATCATCGAGATCGCTACCATCGTAACCGATAAGAATCTTAACGAATTGGCTGAAGGGCCCGTTGTAGCCGTCCGCCAGACCGAGTCGACCATGAATGCCATGGACGAGTGGAATACACGCTGGCATGGCGAATCCGGGCTCGTTGAGCGCGTGCTGAAAAGTGATGCAAATGCCGAAGATGCCGAGCGTCAAACGATTGAATTTCTACGCGACTGGGTGGCAAGTGGTGCATCGCCCATGTGCGGCAACAGCATTTGTCAGGATAGGCGATTTCTTGCTCGCGAAATGCCGGAGCTGGAGGGATTCTTCCATTACCGAAACCTGGACGTTTCTACGCTCAAAATATTGGCGCAACAGTGGGCTCCAGCCGTGGCCAAGGGTTTCAAGAAAGAATCCACTCATCGCGCGCTAGCGGACATTCGTGATTCGATCGACGAGCTCATTTGGTACAGAGACAATCTGCTTGATCAGGATGTCATCAACGACGCAGGTGATGACGACGAAAAATGAGTAATGGCGTACTTGCGGCACACACGGCGCGCAACAGCGGCTCGATACTCGGGGTCCTGCGGCATGAGTTTCAGCACGCGCGTGAGATTTTGGAGATCGGCTCTGGCAACGGGCAACACGCTACGACGTTTGCGTCCGAGCTTCGACACCTGAGCTGGCAAACCAGTGACCTGGAAGAAAATCACGCCACGATCAGTCGCTGGTTGGCGGGCAATTCCGTTGCCAACGTCCTGCCGCCACTCGCGTTCGATGTGCGCACTGCAAAGACGCCAGTGTCTTTTTACGATGGCGTATTCTCGGCGAATTCAGCGCACATCATGAGTGCCCGAGCTGTCGCCAAAATGTTTGCACTGATTGGTGAGTGTTTGCGGGTCGACGGTACGTTTTGTTTGTACGGTCCGTTTCGCCTGAATGATGAATTCAATTCGCCCAGCAATGCGGCATTCGATGCGTCATTGCGCGGGCGCGATGCGGCAATGGGCATTCGGGATCTGGAAGAGCTTGACGGGTTTGCCGCTGACAACCGGCTTGAGCGAAGCCGCCTCTATGCAATGCCAGCGAACAATTATCTCGCGATCTGGAAGAAACGAGTAGGAGACAAAGATGCCAACACTTAACGGTGGTTGCCATTGCGGCAGCGTCAGGTTCGAAGTGCAGGCCAACGCTGATATTGCTGCTGATCAATGCAACTGTAGTATTTGTCGAATGAGCGGTTACTTGCACCTGCTGGTTGAGAAAGACGCTTTCAAGATTGTAAGTGGTAAAGATGCGTTGCGTTGCTATCAATTTAACAGCGGCATCGCGCAACATTATTTTTGCGGCCAATGCGGCATCAAGTCTTTCTATATACCGCGATCGCACCCGCACGGCGTCAGCGTCAACGTTAATTGTCTGGACGAGGACGACATCGATTCGGTCACGGTCACGCCGTTTGACGGCGAAAACTGGGAGCAGAATGTCCACAAGCTGTCGCTGATAAACGACTGATTTAACTGAGCTTTAACTGGAATGCTCAGGGATGTTGTCTTATAGTGGCGGCTGTTCATATTCGTGAAGAGAAGAATGCTTTCAATTAACAGGATTTCACTCATCGGGCTGGTCTGCTTGTTCGCCAGTTCTATGGCTATGGCGCAGGACGCATGGGTCAGTGACCAGTTCGAGGTCATGCTCCGCACCGGGCCCAGCACCAGCAATGCCATCGAGCGGATGTTGCCGAGCGGCACATCCCTGGAGATCCTCGAGACTAACGCAGAGGCGGGCTATTCACGTGTGCAGACGGCCGCCGGTACCGAGGGCTGGGTCCTTAGTCGCTACCTGATGAACGAACCCAGCGCGCGTGAGCAGCTCCGACGCCTGACGGGTCAGCTAAACAGTGCCACCGACGCGGGCAGCAGTTTGACGTCGCAATTGGACGCCGTGAAAGGGCAATACGCGACGGCGAGTAACCGTATTTCGGCGCTGGAACGTGAGAAAAAGGCACTGCAAGAGGAATTGGCCGATATCAAGCGTACGGCTGCCAACGTCTTGTCGATCGACAGTCAGAATAAAGACCTGCGTGAGCAACTGGCGATGACAGAAATTGAGGTTGGCACCTTGGAACAGCAAAACCGGGAGTTGTCGGGGCAAAGTACGCGCCAATGGTTCCTGACGGGCGCTTTGGTCATTGGCGTCGGTATTATTCTGGGCTTATGGCTGCCACGCATTCGTTGGCGCCGCCGTTCTGGATACGATCGCTTCTAGTCTGCGATCGCTTCGCCGGCGAGAAATAGCCAGGTTTCAACCACCGTATCGGGATTGAGCGACATGCTCTCGATGCCCTGATCCAGCAGCCAGTGCGCAAGGTCGGGATGATCGGAAGGTCCCTGGCCGCAAATCCCAACGTACTTGCCTTGTTTTCTGCAGGCCGCGATTGTCATCGCCAACATCGCCTTTACTGCATCGTCGCGTTCGTCAAAATCTTCGGCAACCAGTGCAGAGTCACGATCCAGCCCGAGTGTTAGCTGTGTCATATCATTCGAACCGATCGACATGCCATCGAAGTGTTCGAGAAATTGTTCTGCAAGCAAAGCGTTGCTAGGTAGTTCGGACATCATGATGATTTTCAGTTCATCTTTGCCGCGCTCAAGACCATTGTCTGCAAGTGCCGCGATGACATTTTTCGCTTGCGGCACAGTTCGCACAAACGGAATCATCAATTGTACATTCTTGAGTCCCATTTCATTGCGGACCTTGCGAATTGCCAAACACTCAAGCTCAAAGCATGGCCGGAAACTGTCTGCGACATATCTCGCAGCACCGCGAAACCCGAGCATCGGGTTTTCTTCATCCGGCTCGTAGCGATCACCGCCGACGAGATTTGCATACTCGTTAGACTTGAAATCTGACATTCGAACAATGACCGGTTCCGGAGCAAACGCAGCGGCAATCGTCGCAACACCTTCAGCCAGTTTATCCACAAAAAACTTCACCGGATCGTCGTAGCCGGCCATTTGCTCGTCGATCGCTTCTTTGGTGCTTTCATCTTGGCCCGCGTAGTCGAGCAGGGCCTGTGGATGCACGCCAATCATACGATTAATGATGAATTCGAGCCGAGCCAGGCCGACGCCGCAATTCGGAATACTCGCGAAGTCGAATGCTCTGTCAGGATTACCGACGTTCATCATGATTTTAACCGGGACTTCGGGCAGGGAATCGAGCTCGATCTGTTTCTGTTCGAAATCGAGTTTGCCTTCGTAGACAAAACCTTCGTCGCCCTCAGCGCAGCTGACGGTAACGTCCTGACCGTCCTTGATGACTTCGGTGGCGTCGCCGCAGCCGACTACTGCCGGAATGCCTAGTTCGCGTGCAATGATCGCGGCATGGCAGGTGCGGCCACCACGATTTGTAACGATGGCCGAAGCGCGCTTCATAACCGGCTCCCAATCAGGATCCGTCATGTCGGAAACCAAGACGTCGCCTTTCTGAATACGGTTCATCTCGCTGACGTTGCGAATCACCTTGGCCTTGCCAACGCCAATTTTCTGCCCGATGCTGCGTCCTGTAATGACGACATCAGAGCGATCCTTTAGCGTGAATCTCTGGATCGTTCGGCCCGTGCGCGACTGCACTGTCTCGGGGCGAGCCTGGAGGATGTACAGCCGACCGTCAGTACCGTCTTTGCCCCACTCGATATCCATCGGGCGCTGGTAATGCTCCTCAATCGTCACCGCCATTTTCGCGAGCTCGACGATGTCAGCATCGGACAAAGAAAAAGTCTGGCTATCCTGCTCGTCCACGTCCACGGTATCGACGGTTTTCCCCGGCGTCGTGTCGTCGCTATAAACCATCTTGATGGCTTTGCTACCAAGGTTCTTTCGCAGGATCGGGTGATTGCCCGCCGCCAATGCGGGTTTGTAAACGTAGAATTCGTCAGGGTTAACTGCGCCTTGTACGACGGTCTCGCCAAGGCCGTATGAACTCGTGATAAACACAGCGTCACGAAATCCAGATTCAGTGTCCAATGTAAACAGTACACCGGCAGAACCAATGTCACTTCGGACCATGGTCTGCACGCCGACCGACAGCGCGACGAGATTGTGATCAAAGCCCTGGTGAACTCGATACGCAATTGCCCGATCATTGAAGAGTGACGCGTAGACCTGATGCATCGCCGACACCAGGTTGTCGATGCCGCGTACGTTGAGAAATGTTTCCTGTTGGCCGGCAAAAGACGCATCTGGCAGGTCTTCCGCCGTTGCTGACGAGCGCACGGCGACAGCGATGTCCCGACCTTCCGACATTTCGGCCCATGCCGTATCGATTTGCGCCATCAGTGCTTCAGGCAGCGGGCTTTGCATAATTGCGTCGCGGATGGACTTGCCGGCCGCTGTCAAAGCTGGGATGTCATCAACATCAAGTTTGTCGAGCTGCTGCGCGATCTGTTGATCAAGGCGGTTTGCGCTAAGGAATTCGCGGTAAGCTGCGGCCGTGGTCGCGAAGCCACCCGGGACGCTCACGCCCAGATTGCTCAGATTGCCGATCATTTCTCCGAGAGAGGCGTTCTTGCCGCCAACAACTTCAACGTCCCGCATACCAAGCTCAGCGAGCTTGATGACATATGGCTCCAACATTAGCTCCTTGTGTTCCCTCGCTGGAAATGGACAATCGATGTCGCGCTATATGTTGACGACGCCAGAAATTGCTGGAATCCGGGAATAATACCTATGAATGAACGCACTGTTTACTTTCTTTCGGATCAGACCGGGGTAACCGCCGAAACCCTGGGGCATAGCCTGTTGACACAATTCGATACCCAGCAATTTCGCCAGGTGACTTTGCCATTTATAGATACCGAAGACAAGGCAAGGGAGGCGGTGCAAAAGATCAACGAAGCGGCCGCCGGTGAGGCCAGTCGACCGATCATTTTTTCGACACTCGTGCAGAACGATTTCCGTGCAATCGTGCGCGAAGCGAACGGCCTGCATCTCGACATATTTGACGTATTTCTCGAACCGTTGGAAGAGGAGTTACAGGCAAAACCATCGCATGAACCGGGGCGTGCACATGGCATGAGCGATATAAACGCTTACATGAAGCGCATTGAGGCAACCAATTTTGCATTGGCCAATGATGATGGTGGTGTTAGCCGCAACTACGATATGGCGGATGTCATTCTGGTTGGTGTGTCACGTTCCGGTAAGACGCCGACATGTTTGTATTTGGCATTGCAGTACGGCGTGTATGCAGCGAATTATCCGTTAACCGACGACGAGTTGGAGGCGGGTGCATTGCCGGACGTGCTGACGCAACAAAAGCACAAACTCTTCGGGCTAACAATCGCGCCCGATCGACTGCGCCAGATTCGAAAAGAAAGACGTCCGCTCGGTAAGTACTCGTCGGCACAACAGGTGCGATACGAGCTTCGCGAGGCGGTGAAGATTTTCAAGCGCTACGGCATTCCGAATGTTGATACCACGGAATTTTCAATTGAGGAAATTGCGAGCAGAATCCTCGATAGTACCGGTGTTGAGCGTCGAGTACGACCCTGATTTTCGACGTTTTCGCATGCTATATTGAACGCATGTTGCTTGATTACCAACTTGTACCGCAGACCATTGTCCGGCCAAACAGCTTTACGGGCTTGATGTCCTTGTATGAGAGCAATTACCTCCGATTGCTGCAATTGATCCCGGAAATTGAACGACTGGATGGTTGTTTTCGTTCGAAGGTTGCGGGTGAATGCGACCTGCACGTCGAAATCCTGGAGCGCTGCCGTTACACGGTGACGCTTTCGCTGACCTATCATTTTGATACCGAGCAGGGCGGCATTGCGAATCCGGACATGATTGTTCGCGTTTACCTTGATGGCGCTCTGGCAGAGTCGATGAGCGTGGGTAGCGAGCAACAGCATGAGCGCCTGCGTGAGCTCGTTTCGTCACACCGCGGTGAGCTGGACGCCCGCTGGAAACGCAATATCATCCTGAATAAGTGGCTCGAATATCTCAGTGATCAGGGCCATCTGATTCTCGAACGATAGATAACAAAACTGTCGATTCTGTCAGCGATTCACAGCCTGTGAATTGCGATTATCAACTCGATTTACGCAGCTTTTTGCTGCGTCCGCGGTAATCCTATTATGTAAAAAGGAAGTGGCGTTGACGAGTCTGACCGCAATTTTTGGAAGTTCAAACGAGAAACCAGAAGAGGATGAGCAAGAGAGCGAAAAGCTCCTCAATCTCTACTGGAATCGTGCCGAACTAAAAAAGGAATTCGCAGAGCTGCGCAACGAAAAATATCGTCTGCAGGAGCGAGTTAAAGAGCATGAAGGTGCCACAGCTCGAGTAGAGCAAAAACTCGAACATCTGGAGAACCTGTTGCTGGACCCGGAATGGGTCTACAACATCGTTACGTATTTTCAGTTGCGTGGACTAAATATGCGCTGCCAGGCCAAGCTGGCCAAATTCGCCGAGCAGCTCAAACAGCAGCGTGAGCAGCGCTTGCAATGCAAAGTTCTGGATGAGTGGAATCAATCGCGAGCCGAAGAGGCAGCCGGGATCGAACGTCAGGTTGGCGAGCTGCGGATGCAGGTTCAGAACCTGGAAGACAGTTTGCAGGCCGAACGTCATCGGTTGGCGACGATGAGTGGTTTTATGAAGCTTATCCGTGGCAGGCGTGTAACCAAGAATTTAGACGACATCGCGCACCGTATTGAGACGGCTCAGGACTCTGAACGAAACCTCCTGATGAATCTGGATGAGATTGAAAAGCGCATACCGCCTGACACACAAGGCCTGGATGTTGCTACGAAGAGATTGATCAATTTCATGATTCTTTCATTCAGCCAGCAACTCTATTTGCATTTCGAAGAGGATGAGCTCGCTGCGCTGGCCAAAGAAGCCGGCGAAAAGAGTCTTGGCGCGATCAACTACGGCGGTAAAAAATCCTGTGATGAAATATTAATCCGCATAAGAAAGCGGGCTGATGCATTAGAGAATGCGACTGACTTCGCCGAAGTCCTGAAACGTCGCGCGAAACTGATCGCAGAGAACGCTACATTTCGCGGCAATGATGATGCAGTTCCCGTGTCGGCCTCAGTGTCGACTGTTTTCGCAATTGAAAAGAGTGGCGCCACTAAGGAAACCAAGCAGAACTTGCTTGGAGAGAATTATTGGAATATGAGCCAGGTCGTCAGCCGTTAGGCGGCTAGACGCGGCCTAAATATCAGTACGATTCATCTGGCGCCGAAAGCGCGGTTGGTCTTTCTCTGATACCCCAGGTAATCGCACGGCAATGCCAGGTCTATCGCTAACTGGAGTGGCTTGCACGTCAGGCTCAACTGCCTCTTCATCAACTTCCGATGATGAGGTCGTCTTTACTTCAGCCAACGCAGACGAGGGTAATTTTTCTTCAGTCGGTTCTGCGGCGGGATCTTTCATATCGGCGGCAGCGTCGATCAAGCCGTGGTCCGCCAATACCACTGAGCAGCACACGCTCAGGAGCAGGGCGGTGATACCGCCTGTTAGTGCGAACTTCGACTTTTTGAATCGTTTCGTCACGCGCGCTCCGACCTATTCTGTCAGGTGTTATAGTGAAGTATAACACCAATATACCGCTGCGCAAGTTTGAACTAAATCAAGGGCTTACTTGCGCTGTTTGTGCTGGTACACCCTCGACTTCTCGCATTAAGGCCAAGTCTGTAACAATGCCGGCTGCCTGGTCAAGCTGAACGTCAGGACGATCGTCCTGGTCCAGGTCCTCGAGGCTCTCGATGCCTTCGAGCCCGAGTGCAGCTCGGCGCTCATTTTCAAGCTCCAAAGCCCTGGTTCTGTTCGCTTCGCGTTGGTCCCGGCGAGTTTCGATATTCAGGGACAACTCTTTGCGCATGCGCGTTTCGCGATCATCCTCAATGTGCTGCAACAGATACTGCAAATTGGGATCTTCCTTGGCGCGCTCTGAGTGGCTTGCTGTTAGCGAATTAATGGTCGTGTCTAGTGGTTCGCCCGCACGAAAGCGTGACGTTGGAATGGTGTCCCATGGCAATGCACTGTCACGGACGCTTTCACCGATAAGCTCTGCGTCAATTGGAGACGGCAAAATGATGTCGGGATCGACACCGCGATGTTGCGTGCTTTCGCCGGTAACTCGGTAATACTTACCAATGGTCAATGTCAGTTGACCGTAGCCCTTGTCGCCCTCGGGCTGCAGGTATTGATCCAGCGAATAAAGATTTTGCACCGTACCTTTGCCAAAAGTCGTTTGGCCGATAATGACGCCCCGTTCGTAATCCTGAATAGCGGCAGCAAAAATCTCGGACGCCGACGCGCTGAATCGATTGATCAATACAGCGAGCGGGCCGTTATAGGCTACTCGGGCGACCGGATCGGGATCGTCGAGACGATTGATTCGGCCATTTGAATTTTTGAGTTGCACGACCGGGCCATTGTCAATGAATAAGCCTGACAACGCGGTTGCCTCAGTAAGATGACCACCACCATTGTCCCGCAGGTCAATGACCAGGCCGTCGATACCTTCTTGTTCCAGTTCGGCGATCAGGCGTTTCACATCTTTGGTCGTGCTGGTGAAATTCTTGTCACCATTGTTCAGAGCGCGGTAGTCACGATAAAAGCTAGGTACTTCAATGACACCGATGTTCCAGTCGCGACCATCGCGGGGGACGGTGATGACCTCGCTCTTGGCGGCTTGTTCTTCAAGCCGAACCTGGCCGCGCGTAAGACTGATCTCCTTATCGCTGTGACCGGGCAGGGCACCTGCTGGAATGATCTGCAAGCGAACGACTGTGTCGGCTTCGCCACGAATAAGATCGACGACATCGTCGAGACGCCAGCCGATGACGTCGGTCATTGCGCCGTCCGTGCCTTGTGCAACACCCGTAATGCGATCCTTCGGAGCCAGGCTGCCGTCTATCGACGCCGGGCCACCTGGAATAATGTTGACGATTTGTACGTAGTCGTCCTCCGTTTGCAACGATGCGCCAATGCCGAAATACGACAGGCTCATCTGAATACGGTATTCCTCGGAATTACGTGGCGACAGGTAACTGGAATGCGGATCCAATGTATGCGCGAAAGCGTTCATGAACGTCTCAAATACGTCGTCGCCCTTGATTTGGTCCATTCGTTTTAGATATCGCGTGTAGCGCTTTTGCAAGACTTCCTGAGATTCTTCCCAGGACTTCTCGGTCAATTGAAGATTCAGTACGTCGTTCTTTACCCGCTTACGCCATAGCTCATCGAGCTCTGCTGTTGTTTCGGCCCATGGCGTTTCCTCACGATCAAATTGATACTCTTCGTCGATACTCAGGTCGGGTTGAGTGTCGAGCAGCACAAGGGCGTATTCAAAACGTTCGCGTACTCGCGAGCGATACACCGAAAACATGTCAAACACAGGGTCCAGTGGTTGGCTTCTTACAATGTCGTCGAGCTCATATCGAAATTTCTCAAAAAACTCAACGTCGCTGGCGAGCAAATACATGCGATTTCGGTCCAATTCCTCCATGTAGCGGTCCATGACCCGTGAAGACAGGTCGTCGTTAACTGCGACATGGTTGTAGTGAGATTTTTGAATAAAAGTGGTGACCAGCTCGCCGATGTTTTCATGTCGGGATTCTGGTTCCAGTGGGTCATCATTGGATCCAAGCTCTGTGCTGGCGACCGCTGACATTGCGAATAGTCCGCACAGCAGGCCGGTGCTCAATCTCAGACGACGGGTCTCTTTTAGGTTCAAATCTATCTCCATAATTGGGCCAAACGGTATAGTCGCCAAGCCATGTGGGCTAGGCTAGTGTTCCCGCCCATATTGATCAAGGGCATACTTTGCATAAAATCACTGTAATTCTCTTAAAAATATCCATTTTGGAAAGAAATTAATGCGTCCTCTAGCAGTGGTTAACGGCATTGTCCTTGGGTCGTGCGCCTCGATCGCCGTCAGTCTCCTGGCAGTCATGGTGGTTTACATCATCTTGGGAGATGAGTATCCGCGAGTTCAGGATGAATTCCGACCATTATTGGCAAGCACGCTCATCTTCCTAGGTATGACCGTGATTTCGGCTGCGAGTTTCTATTCCTTGCTCGTAAATCATAAGACTGCACCCTATTTGCAGGCCATCTTGTTGGCCGGATTATTCGCAACCGGCTGGTACTACTGGCCGTAGTTGCATGATTGACTTAATCGAGCAGGCGCAGGCCCGACTGGGCGTTGCGCTCCAGGCTGCGTTGCCGCCGCCGCCGCATTCTTGAATGCAGTTCGGCCCGCCGAGCTTCAAGCCGATTTTGCAGCTGTTTGTGGCCCTTACCCGTAGCCCTCGAGCTCTCACGCTCGCGAAACTCGCTGAAATCCTGGTACGCCTCGAGCTCGTGGCGCAGCTCTCGAACGACCAGCTCAACCATGATCGCGTCGTCAAGAAATCCCAGACCGGGAATATGATCTGGAATCAAATCATCTGGCTCAGCGAAATAGGCGAGTGCGTTAAGTACGCGCTTGGTTTCCTCATGCGGCAGGCGCCACTCCACGTCGGTGATCATTTGCATCATCATGTCGAGTTTCTTAAGGCGTTCAACGATGAATCCGGGTGCTGTGTCGACACCGATTTCGTGCATCAACGCAGCGGCTGCAGCGACAATATCTTCGGGGGATTTCTGGGCAACGGCCTTGCGGGCCTCGCGCATAATCAAGCGAAAATGCTTCAGATCATCGTCGTCCAGATCAAACGATATCCGCAAGCTCATCGCCAATGACCTAGTCTTTCCTGAATCGTTTGTCCCAGTTTCGCGATCGATCAAACTGACCCGTGTTGTACGGGTCGATGCCGGCTTCGTCGTCGCTTTCTATTGAAGCGTCGTCGAGAATAGTGAGCGTTTCATGTGTACCCGTGTCTTCACGGATGTACTTGTTGCGGATCAACACGTTTTTCCCAGGGCCGCGGTCCTCGATTCGTCCGGAGAAATCCTCATCCAAATCCACAACCTCGGGCTGTTTACGCGGGACTGCTTGTTTAGTACTGGCAGGCGTGATCGGCCGACCGGATTGGGTGATATTCGGTCGTGGAGAAGCCTCCTGCGGCGCTTTCTTTTTTGACAGCCAGTTGAAGAAACGCTTCATTTTCAGTAATTCCGTGCTCGATTAAGTCTAAATTGACATCAAGAGGCAACTATAGAGCCTGCTCGCCTTCAGGATGCAACATTGTTAACATAATTTCTACACAATAGGATTTAATGTGTTGTTCGCAAACAAAATAATGTGATCTACGTCACACTTTTGTGGAATTAGACGGGTTTCGCACCACCGTCGCTCTGAGGGCTTCCGACAAGCCGCCAGACGAGGGCTGTCAGGCGCACAAGCTGCCAACCCAGGTATGGGGACAGCACCAGAAACCAGGCAACCGCCTCACCATTGCGAATCTTGCCGCTCAAGGCGCCAAAGAACCCACCGAATCCATGTCCGCCATATTCTCCGAATACCTGCCCGCCAACCAGAAAGATGCCCACGGGCAGCAAAACCAGGCCGAAAAACAACAAGCTCAAGAAAAGAGCGATTTCTCGAAGTGCGATTTTTTTCACCGATGAGTTTTTTGCAGGCAAGGACATGATCCAGCGGAAGAATGCCGCCTATCGTTGCCTACCGATGATCAAAGATCAAGCTGCGCTCAATGACTTACAGCGCTTCGCTTCGCCCACGTTGACGACGACGATAGATGAGTACGCCCATGTGCAGACATGCGACGGAAAATATCAGGTAGTGCGGCAGTATCCAGGACCAATTGCCGATGTACATCGTCCCGAGTAACGCGAATGCGCCGGAGACCAGGTAGAAGCAGGGGAGAGCTGCGTACAGTAACTTCGGCAGCCAGATTTTCTGTGTCAGCAGCGATCCAGTCTCTCGAGTTACTTGTTGCGTTTCACTTAGAGTGGCTGGTTGTTTCGCTGTGTTACCGACAATCATCTGAATGCTCTCCTTGCATATCAGGCGATAGTGTAAAACTTCGGAGCTTAAGCGTCCGTGACCAGGCTCACACAATGTACTGTGTGCTACGTCAGCCGTCTCGTTTCGGTCGCTCTTCGTAGTGGAAATCGGCGGTGCCAATGGTGACAACATCACCGTTCTTTAGGAAGTGTTCGGTTACTCTTTTCGAGTTAACGTATACGCCGTTTTTGCTACCCCAGTCGATCACTCGCGTCGCACGTCCTTCAGTCGCGATCACCGCATGTCTGCGACTGATAAATGAAGCTTTCAGCTGAATGTCGTTTTGCTCTGTCCTGCCGATCGTCAAACGATCTTTAAACAACGGAAAGCGAAGTTCCTGATCGTCGATTGAACCGATGAGCACCCGAGTCACTCGCTCCTTGCCCGACGGCACATTGTCTTCAATTCGCTCAGACATGCGATCGTCGATTTCATGAATGACGTCCTCAATTTCGCTAATCGATTCAATTTGCTGGGTCTTCTTTGATAATTCGGCCAGCAGGCAATTTATAGCCTCGCTCTTCGTATCGAGCTTCTGTTGTTGGTCGCGAGATTCCCGCCGCAAATTGCGATTCTCTTTTTCGAGCGATTCGATTTTTTGCTTGTTCGATTCTTCAGATTCGTTGAGCATGCTTTCCAGCTCAACTCGGTACGTTCGAGTGTCAACAAGATCTGACGCGAGTTGTTCGGCGACCAGTTCGTGTTGCGAAACAGTCTCCTGAGCCTGACCAAGCTCAAAACGGATCGTCCGAATTTCATCAGCGTGTGCATCGTTTAGCGATGACAACTGCGCGCTGAGCGATTCATTATTCGTCTTGATTTCAGTTAATTCGTCTTCCAATGAGCTGATTTCAGTGTTTGCGTCTTGCAGGCGGTCTTGCAGATACTCGCGCGTATGTTCATCGTTGTCGGTTTCTGCATCGCGATCCTGAATTTGTTGTCGCAGCGTATCGGCATATTCTTCGAGACGCGCATTGCGGTCCTGCAAATCCCGTATAGACTTTTCGTGACTTGCAATCTGGCCGGCTTGCATAACCAGTATTTGTTCATTCTGTTGTGTGTCGTCGCCGGTGCTTGCAGCGACGTGCCTGTTCAGCGATTCGACATCTTCCTGAAGTATCCGATAGGCATCGTTGCGCTCACGAATTTCCGATTTAAGCGCTTTGATTTTTCGGTCACGTTTTCTGACCAGATTTTTCTTGCGCCGTAGCGCTATTCCAGCTTCAAGCAGTTCGGCATTGAGTTGGCGCGTTATCTTTTCGCGTTCTTGAATTTCAGTTTCAAGCCCAAGCCACTTGGCTCGCAGCTGTGTCATATCGAATTGCAGCCGGTCGATCGTTTTCGTGCGTGCTTTCAGATCTGATTGCAGGTCTGAAACTGCGGCATCATCCTCAACGAAGTCCTCGTGGCCATTACGAAATCCCGCTGTGCTCGCGGCAGCCTCGAGCTCGACGTGCACGTCAGACAGGTGCAGCGCAAGCACCTCCAGCTCCGCAGTAGGATCCTCATCATCAGCGACTAATTCATTGATGTTTTTCTTATCATTAGCCATCCGCGCATACTAGCACGAGGGTCATAGCTGGCAATCAGGTGCCCAGTAAAATCAAGGTATTACGTCAAGTCATAAAGGAAAAATCAGTCGCAGGGTACGGTACGCCCGCTGGCCCATTGCCGCAGACCGGCAATTTGCTCACGCATGACGACCGAAAGCGGACGGGTTTCGGTCACCTCGGCAAGAATATGTTCGGTGGCGAGATTCTTGTTCTGTGCGTGAGCCGCATACAGGGCTGAAACCACCGCCTGTTCAATTTCCGAGCCCGAGAAGCCTTCAGTTGCGCCCGCAATTGCGGCTACGTCAAATCGAGCCAGGTCCTGGTCGCGGCGAGACAGGTGAATCGTAAGAATTGAGGATCGATTTTCAGAATTGGGAAGATCGACGAAAAATATCTCGTCGAAGCGACCCTTGCGAATGAGTTCCGGCGGCAGAGCTTCAATATTGTTCGCTGTAGCGACGACGAACACCTGGCTCTGCTTCTCGGCCATCCAGGTTAGAAACGTGCCCAGGACCCGTTGCGTTGTGCCGGTTTCTCCACCGCGCCCGGCGATACCTTTTTCAATTTCGTCGATCCACAGGACGCACGGAGACATTACGTCGGCCGTTTGTAACGATTCGCGCAGTTTGCGTTCCGTTTCACCGTGATACTTGTCGTAGATTGCACCGAAATCCAGTCGTAGCAACGGCACGCCAAAAATTCCGGCAGTCGCTTTGGCTGCAAGGCTCTTGCCGCAACCCTGCACGCCTAATAGAACAATTCCTTTCGGCGCATCGAGATGGGCGACATTTTCATCACCACGAAATACCGATTTGCGTTTGCTCAGCCATCCTTTCAGTTTTTCCATTCCGCCAAGGTCGTTGAAACGCGCCGTGTCGTATTCGAACTGTAACGCGCCGCCGCTATTGAGCAATTCGTACTTCGCCTGCATGACGTCGGGCAAGTCACTCTTAGTGATTGCGCCGTCGATGTAAATCGCGTTACGCGCGAGTTGTTCAGTGTCGGCGTAAGTCCGGCCCGCCAGGTTTTGAATGAGCATTTCGTGCGCTTTGGCGTCGGCCTTTACTCGCGAACCAGGGTTTTCTGCGACCCACTCGTCGGCCACCTTCTTGACGATATTTTTTCGTTCCTCTTCGGTCGGGAGTGACATATCAAATCGTGCACTGTAGGAGTCCAGTTCGCCTGGTAATTTGACGGTATGGCTGATCAAAACGATTTGTCGCGGTATGTCGCGATATCGAATGCAAATGTCTTTGATGAGGCGTACGTGAACCGGATCGTCGATGAACGGATGGAAGTCGAGAAGCACGTATATGCCCGGTTTTGATACGGCCCGAATGTGTTTCAAGACGTCAGTTGGCTCCGAGTTGATCGCCTGTGGCGCCAGGTCGATATCCAACCTTTGGAGACCATCTGTCACCGTCCACTGAAATAACGGCACATATACATCGCTGGAGCTCGCTATTGTGATCGTCTGCAGCATTTGCAGCATGCGTGCTTCGTCGCGCGTTTCGATGACAATTATCGGCGTTCGCGAACGCAAGATGACTTCGAGATCGTGCCGGCCGTCCATATGACTATGTGATTTCCTGATTACCCGTCGCGATACTACGGCAACCCGGCAGCCTATTGATATCGAGTACATCCGATTTTTTGCCTGTGAGCAGCTCGACCTCTCGTTGCAGAATTTGCAGGTCGACTGGACCATCGCGTTGTTGTAGTACCGGCAAGAGTTCATCGAGGGACGCGCCGTCGTCCGTTGCCCGCTGAATTTCATCGTCGAGTTCGGCCATGATACGGACGGCGAGGGCGGTATCTGCGCCTGTCGATGAGCGCTGACAGAGTGTTCGCGCCGACTCTGACCATTCAACTTGTTCGTCGAGTGCGGTGCTGTAACGAGCGGGTGAAATCGTGCCGCTACGTCGCAGTAGTTGCAGCGAGTAATATTCTGCGAGCCCCTCGACAATCCAATCGTAGCCATCGGTGGTCGAAATTCGCAAAGCGCTGTGCATCACCTCATGCAATAGCGTGCTGGTCGCATTCTCACTGATCAGCGGTCGTTCGGCGTGGACGTACAAGGATTGTGGTGCAGAAAGCCCGCCGCGCCACATCGGTGAGCCAGCGCTGACAATAGTTAAGCGTGGCGGCAATTCTGGAAGTATCCGCGCGAGCTCGGGCAGATTCCAGTTGAGCAAAGCCAGTGTATCCATGCGACGTACCGATTGATTAACCGGCCCTGCAACCGCTACGCGCATACCGGCGATCGTTTCGCGACGCACGCCCAGTTGCCCCATAACGATCCACCCGTCTGGTTGATCGAAGCGGCGCTGTGGTTTGTCGATCTCGAAGCGGCCATCCTTGTTGGCGTATGCGGTAACGACAGTCCAGGCATCCGGCAAATCAAATTTGAGTGTGGTATCGCTGTACGCGCCGCGCAGTGTCACCGTCGCTGCTCGCGGCACAATGTCTTCTGCCCGCAGCAACCCCCACGCTTCATCGAGCCAAGCATCGTAGCCATTGCCATTGCGCTTGTTTGCAACCGTCACTGTCCAGCGCAGAGTGCCGCCGTTTGCAGCAGGGCGCCACACGAGCTTGTCCTGCACAAAGAGCTCGCCGCCGTCGGCACGAACCTTGGATATGCGTGCCCGCTTTGAAAATCGCAACTCGCGCAGCAAATCCCGTGGTTGAGTTACTCGCATTGCGACGTCGATCGTGCCAGCAGCCGGATTTGGCACAATCGAATACAGGACTGAGTACCTGAGCGGGTCGCCAGCGACCAGAGTTTCTGTTGCCGGCGCGTTACAAGCGACGCACGCAATCACGATCGTTGCCAGCAGGCATGTATTTTTTGCGATGCAGTTCATAGGGGATTCAGGTGTTGTTTCGTACACTAATCATCCGGTGCTAGGGAAGTGTAAATGATGATATCCCAGTCAGCGCAGTTAATTCGAAAGCTAAGCTGTATAGCAGTATTGGCGCTGGTTGCTGGCGGCTGCAGTTCCCAGGCCACGCCACGCGCGGCACCCGTCGCGACGACGGCCGACCACGCCGTAACGATTGCACTGCAGCAGGTCGGTGTTCCGTATCGCTACGGCGGCTCTACGCCTAGCGGATTCGATTGTAGTGGGCTGGTGCATTACTCGTATTCAAGAGCCGGCAAAATAGTACCGCGTACGACAGCGACGCTTTGGAGTGACATTCGGCCAATCGATACTGGTCAAATGCGCAAAGGTGACATTCTGTTCTTCAGGATCGCCGGAAAAATGTCGCACGTCGGCATGTACATCGGCCGCGGCCAATTCGTGCATGCACCGTCTAGCGGCAAAGTCGTTTCGGTGGCTTCCTTACATTCGGACTTTTACAGTCAGGCGCTGATTCGCGCGGGTCGGCCGGAATAAGAAATCAGGCGCTATCGTCTTCGCTGATGATGAATTGCTGCAACTGACCAGCCAGCGCCTTGCATGCTTTCGACTGAGCACGCGCGATCAACGGTATTGGCACGACCAATGCCGGCAGGAATGAAGTTCCGCTGACGTCAGTTGTCACAGTGCCGGCAGATTCCAGTTCATTTAAATCCCAGACAGATGCTTCGTAGTCCGCGTCATTTTGCCACCAGGCAAATCCGAAACAGCCACCGCCACCAGGCCCGGCAGCGCATGACAGGCTGCCACCGCCAGCGACTCGCTCTGTGTCGCCGTCAAGCCAGATAATGTAGCGAACTTTTTGTTGCTCGATGCTGCGCACGACACCGGGATATCCCATCAGCTTGGGCAGGTGTTTTGTTTCTGCAGGCGCGGTCCGCGGTTCAAACCATGGAAATAGCGAGTCGACGAATTGGCGGTGCGGAATGACCCGCAATCCTGAAGATCCGCGTTTCAGTGCTTTTTCCACGCACTGTATGTACTTCTCTTCGGTTTCGTTGCCAAGGTGATAGCTCTTTGCCATGACGACGACGCCTTCTCCAGCTTCAATGCCGGTTGAACTGATACGCGCGTCCTCGACCCGTGACGTAACGCAGCCACTGACCATCGCTGCGCCGATTACGCAAACTGAAGCTCTGAGGAAAAAATTACTCGGATACAATTGCGTTCTCCTCCGGCGTTTCAGTCGAATTGCCTGATGCCGCCATTTCGCCAATACCCGTCGCTTGATCAAGTTTCATGATCATCAAAGCCGCCGCGTCGCGCATCGCCAAAACCGCAGCACGCTCAAGTGCTTCCGATCCGCTCACCGAGGCAGTTTGGCTCTTGCCATAGGCGCTGACCGGCCAGTCCGCAACTTCGGTGCCGCCGTCATCAAAAACCTTGATGCGGTAGCGAATCCATACCGCGAAAGACTCGGTCTTGCTCTGGTTGGGTACAGAGAATTCAAAGGCATCGATGCTTGGCTCGATCAATGCATCGATTGAAAGTGTCTCTGGATCGTCAGTACTTGATAGGACGGTGACTCTCTCAAACATGAATCCGAAAAGCTGCGTGAAGAGTGCAGCGTTAGAGTCACCAAGATCGATCGTCCAATGTTCGCGACCAATGATTTCTTCGTCGTGTATGAAATGATCGAATTCGGCCGGCATACGTAGACCGATAGATGCCGGGATCTTCTCTATCAAAGGTACCGGTATCGTTGGCGTTTCCAATGTAACGGTTGAACCACAGCCGCCGAGCAAGCCGATCAGCATTCCTGCCAGCACAATTCGTTTCGAATGATTCAATTTGGCGTATCCGGCACTGTCTCGTCCATTGATCCTTATATCAGATCGCCCTTAGGGCGCAGAGTTCCGCGATCCAAGGCGAAAATCCCTGCTTCCGACTGTAGTGTGACGCGGACTTCAGATCAATACGGTCTTGAACTTAACGCGGCTGCCAGACGAGTGGTGGCTCTTGCATAAGCGAAACCTGTTCTCGCAAAGCCAGGATGTGCTCGTCCCAGTAGCGTTGTCCCGCAAACCATGGGAACGCAACTTTGAATGCCGGATCGCTCCAGCGTCGCGCTAGCCAGGCGGCGTAGTGCATGATTCGCAGGCTGCGCAGCGCTTCGATCAAATGCAACTCGCGTGCGTCGAATGGGCGAAATTCTTCGTATCCCTCCAGAAGCGCGGCCAGCTGCGGCTCCTGCTCTTTTTGGTCACCAGACAAGAACATCCAAAGATCCTGTACCGCCGGCCCGTGTCTTGCGTCATCCAGATCGACGATATGTATTTGATCAGCAGCGACCAGCACGTTGCCCGGATGGAAATCAGCATGTATCCGAAGCTGCCGAACAGGACCTGCGCGCGTCTGGCAGGCTTCTATTTCATCAAGCACCTGCTCGGCAACGCTTTCATAAGCGGCCTCCAATTCAAATGGGATGAACTCGTTTTCCAGTAGGTATTCGAGTGAAGAACTGCCGTAGCTCTCGATATCAACAGTGGGGCGATACTGAAAAGTCTGCAGGTCACCCACCAAATGGATGCGCGCTACCAACCTGCCGAGTTGTCGCGACAATTCGTGATTGTCGAGCTCTGGCGATCGCCCGCCGCGACACGGGTACACCGAAAAACGAAACGACCCCGACTTGAGCAACGATTCTCCGTTGTGCAGTGTTGGGGCAACAACCGGCAATTCCGCCTCTGCCAGCTCAATGGCGAATTCGTGTTCCTCGCGAATCTCGTTGTCGCTCCACCGCGCCGGCCGATAGAATTTCGCGACAACCGGACGTTCGTCCTCAATTCCGATCTGATACACGCGGTTTTCGTAACTATTGAGCGCCAGGAATCGACCATCGCAGTGATAGCCGAGGTCCTCGAGCGCGGCGATGATCTGCTCCGGTTGCAGATTGGCGTAAGCCAGCGATGACGGGTCGTCTTGGTCGTCCATGGTTGTCATATCGTCATCTGGGGCAGGTGGCGTCCGAGCACGCATCTTGCGGGCCGGCCGCGGCCGAGGCAAGATTCAAGCGATGAAATCTGTAACTGTATTGACGGCGCTGGTGGCCGTAGTGATGTTCGCATCCTGCGCCGACGACACGCCATTCGACCTTGCTCAGTTCGAGACGGACAATCATGAGTGGCGAAAAGAGCGACTCGAGAGCCTAAAAGGGCCAACGGGCTACTTGAATCTGGCAGGACTGTTCTGGCTTGAGAATGGCGAAGTCAGGATCGGGTCGGCGGCGAACAATGACATCGTGTTGCCAGCAAGCGCTGCGGACCGCGTTGGCTTGTTGACCGTTACGTCGGACGGCGTTTTTCTGCTGCCGGCCGCCGGAGTTGAGGTGTTTTCAGAAGGTGAGGAGGTAGCTTTTATTTTGGTCGCCGACGATACAACTCCTGATCCGGTGACGATCACTCACGGATCTCTCGCCTGGACAATCATCAAACGCGACGATCGCTTCGCGTTGCGACTGCGCGATTTTGAGCACCCCGCGATCGCAGCTTTTCCGCCGATTGAGTACTACGAACTTGATCCGGACATGCGCGTTAGCGCGACGCTGCGCCGGTTTGAAACACCGAAAGTTTTGCAGGTGGAAACCGTCATTGAAGGCTTAGGATGGCAGCCCGAATCTCCCGGCGTACTGGAATTCGAACTCGATGGGCAGAAACTGGAGCTCGAGGCTTATGCGTCAGGTGAGGAGCTGTTCTTTGTATTCGGTGATCGCACGAGCGGTAGAGAGACTTATCCGGCAGGTCGTTTCTTGTATGCAGATCTGCCAGCGGAAGGGGAATCAACCATTTTGGATTTCAATCGAGCCTACAACCCGCCTTGTGCGTTCAATGATTTCGCAACCTGTCCGGTCGCGTCGCCGCAGAACCGACTAGCGGTCAGGATTGAGGCCGGGGAGAAATTCGATCCGAAAGTGCATGCAACACCGAATAGCGAGCATTGACGATCAAAGGTCTTTAAGCAGCAGCGCGACTTCCTTGTCACCCGCATCGTTGGCTAGTTTACCGACTTCACGAAATCCGAGGCGCGTGTGAAAACGCATTGATTCCTCATTGGGCGGTTGGGTATTAACCTCGCAGGTCATGACCCGAACCGAGTCAGGCATTTCTGCGGCAAAATCGTCATATAACAATGAAGCGAGACCTTGCCGTCTGGCGTTCGCTGCGACGGCGATGCGGTCTACATACGCAAACTCGTCATAGCGATCGCAAAACCAACGATAGTTCGGGCTGTCATAGCTCGTGCCGGGTCGCAGCCCGATCAGGAAACCTGCCAATTGATCACCGGCTTTCGCGACCCGAAAACAAGTCGCATTGTCGGCAAACCAATGCATGCGCTCAATATCAACCTTGCCAACATGCGGGACTTCAGACTCATTGAGTTCAAGAATGGCGCCGAGATCGGTGCTGACAACGTTGTTTATCTTGAATCGCACAGCTGCAGTGTAGGTGGTGACCTGAGGGCACGCAATTTGACGGCGGTCACAAAAATGAACTTATCCGGCGCATTACGTTCATATTTTCGTGTGTGGTGCTCGCGTTACGCGGCCTGCATTGCGTATAATCATCCTACGCGACGGCATTCGACACAGATCGAACAGCAGCAAAAGACCGTTCGTAAAGCTACTTTACTCACCAGCAATACGGTTCCCGTGATACGTCACGGAAAGCCGTTCTGTAATGTTTAGTACTCTGATCTAAGGATGTCATCTCATGTTCAAGTCAGTCAGTAACAAGATTTTCCTCGTCGCAATCGTGGCTTTCACGACACTGGTTGCGTGTAGCGATTCCGACGAGAAAGGCGGCACTTCGGCCGCATTCACCGCGGCAGATTCATTGCTCAGTTATGTACCGGCTGATTCTCCCTACGTGCTCGCAAGCTTGGCACCGCTGCCCGACGACGTAATGGACAAGCTCGAGCCGCAAATTGACCGGATTTTGGAATCTTATGAAGTCTTGCTGCAAGAAATTGCAGTCATGGCGGCAGCGGAAGTGGACGGGAAAGGCGCCGACGATGAGGAAGCGCAGAAAGCACTCGCGGTCGTTGGTGAACTGTCGACACTGATGTCGCTGGATGGCTTGCGGGGCGCTGGTATTGCACGCGACTCGAAGGCAGTGATTTACGGCAATGGCCTGTTGCCAGTGATGCGTCTGGAACTCACGGATGGCGCGTTGTTTGAAGCAGCCTTAGCGCGCATTGAGAAATCGGCTGACGAGAAAATGGATGTGGCCACGATTTCAGGCAATCCAGTTCGCTATATTGCGGTCGAAGAGATGAAGATCCTGATTGCCGTACTCGATACACAGGTTGTTGTATCAGCCGCGCCGACGAGCTTTGACGATTCGCAGTTAAGCGCCTTGTTGGGATTCACGGAACCCGCATCGAGCATCACGTCAACAAATGTACTGCAAGGCATCGCCAGCAAATACGATTATAACGATTACTTTGTTGGCTACGTCGACATCGTAAGAATTGCGGAGACGATGACAGGCGATGCCAGCGGTCTCGATGCCGCTCTATTTGAAATGGCCGGCGGTAACGACGACATGTCGGATGTCTGCCGCGCGGAAATTCGCTCCATGGCGGGCGTCGCGCCGCGCATGGTCATGGGTTACACCGACATCTCAACTGAACGCTTCGATTCGCAAATCGTGTTTGAAATGCGCGAAGACATCGCGAAGGGCTTGACGGCGTGGCCTACCGCTGTGCCGGGTCTCGGTGGCGATCCAGGTGGCCTGATGTCGTTCGGCATGAGCATAGATGTAATGGCAGTGCGCGAATTCTACGAAGAACAGTTGGACGCGATGGAAGCCGACCCTTACGAATGTGAGTATTTTGCCGATCTCCAGGCCGGTGTAGCGCAAGGCCGCATGGCATTGCAGCAACCCATGCCGCCGATGGTCTACGATTTCCGTGGCATGGTCGGGATCATTCAAGATATTGAAGGGCTGGACATGGCGGCACAAACACCGCCGACGTCTGTCGACGGCCAATTCTTGTTTGCAATGGACAATGCGCCGGCATTGGTCTCTCTTGGCACGATGATGAGCCCGGAACTGGCCGGCCTGAATCTGCAGGCGGACGGCGAACCTGTGTTGCTTGATTTGCCGCAGGCGCAGATGTTGGGCGGCGACGTCTACCTTGCAATGACCGATGATGCGGTCGCGATGTCTGTCGGTGACGGTGCAGAGGATGAACTCGGCGATATGTTATCCGCTGATGCGAAAGAGAACGGCACGTTCTTCAGTTTCAGTATGGACGCGGGTCGTTACTACTCGTTTATGGGCGAGGCGATGGCGATGGCCGAAGATGACGACGACAATCCGATGTCGCCGAAATTTCAAGCGGCAATGCAAGACATGATGTTGGCGGTTGCCGAAATCTATGACCGCATGTCTGTTGATGTCCGTTTCACTGAAGATGGTATTGTTATTGACAGTGGCGTAACGCTTGGGGACTAATGAGCCCAATGAAAGCTCAATGGACATTGCTGTGTTTTTTGACCGGGTGCTTATCCATGTCCTCTGACGTTTTGGCGGGCGAGAGCGGCGACATTCATGTCGAAATCTCGGCTGTGACATCGAGCGCGGATCTGCAACCCGTTGACGGAATCACGTCATCGGGTCAGCCCGACGCTGATCAGTTTGCGTTGGTTGCGGACGCCGGTTATGTCGCTGTGGTTGACTTGCGCGGCGAAAACGAAGATCGCGGCCTCGATGAGGCCGCCGTTCTCGAGCAACTGGGTTTGGATTACGTGCAGCTTCCTGTGAGCAGTCCTGAGGCGATCAGCAAGGACAATGCATCGGTACTTGATCAGATTTTGTCGGACTACGATGGTCCGGTGCTCGTGCATTGTGGCAGCGGCAATCGAGTTGGCGCCTTGTTAGCGCTGCGCCAAAGCATGCTGGGCGCAGACGATGACGATGCGCTGGCGTATGGCAAATCTGCGGGATTGACGGGGCTTGAACCGGTCGTGCGTTCGCGACTGCTTGACGAAGACTAATATCCACCGTTTGAGAAAAAGGGTCAGAGCATTCCGGCTCTGACCCTTTTTTTGTGATGGTGGAGGTGGTGGGAATCGAACCCACGTCCGCAAGTCCTCCGCACCAAGGTCTACATGCTTATTCCGTCTTTAATCTCGCTATTAGCTACCCGACGGGCAGGGAAAACTCATAGCCAGTTCAAGAAAGGTTTTAACGGTTTGAGCCCTGAACACACTCTTGCCGCGGTCCCGTGTCGGTGACCCCTGAACCCCAAACGCACAGGCACATTTGGTCAGAGGGCGCTAAACTGGTTTTTAAGCAGCTAGTGCGTAGTTGTCGTCGTTGGCAACTATAAGTTTTACAGCTGTATTTACGAGGTAATCTGTTCCTCGGC
>JBPCYB010000078.1:0-67981 GCA_051007995.1 Woeseiaceae bacterium
GAGTACCGGTCGGGTCGACCACGCACGACCGACGACGTTGGCCAGTGGTTGCAGCGCACCGGTTGTCTCGAGCGCCTTGCCAACCATCATCAACGCACAGATCGCAACCAGCGCTTCGTTGCCGAAGCCGGCGAAAAAATCCATTGGCCTGAGTAAGGCGACGCCATCTTGCTCGTACGGGAAAAGCGCAAACCCGACAACAAGAAGAATAAGGATAGCGAGCGACGACGATTCCAGCGGAATCTGGTCGCGCGTGAAGAGAAATAACGCAACCACAGTCAGTACCAGGACCGCGATTCCGTGAGCGTCAGGTGTAATCGGCTGCAACACGAGCCCTCGTTTTGGCTGCCTCGCACCGTATCCTAGTTCATACCTGTTCCGCAATCAGCGGCCGAGGAGTAACGCCTCCAGCAACCGCTGAGACCCGGAATCGCTCGGCAATCTGGGCAGCTTGATGAGATTTTGCTATTGTCGCCCGACTTGACGAGGTCCCACAGATGCCTTCTTTTGATGTAGTAAGTGACTTTGACGCGCACGAAGCGCGTAACGGTATTGACCAGGCAAACCGCGAGGTCAGTACGCGCTTTGACTTTAAGGGAACCGGCTCAAAATTTGAGCTGGACGATCAGCTCATCACGCTGACATCACAATCGGATTTTCAATTGCAGCAGATGCTCGACATCCTGCGGCAAAAACTCGCCAAGCGAGGCATTGATCTGGGCTGCTTAGAGGAGCGCGATCCGGAGGTCGTCGGCAGTACGGCACGTCAAACAGTGCTTATGCGTAAAGGCATAGAGTCCGATTTGGCCAGAAAGCTCGTCAAACAGGTTAAGAGTAGTAAGCTCAAGGTACAGGCGGCCATTCAGGGCGACAAACTGCGCATTAGTGGTAAGAAGCGCGACGACCTGCAAGCCGCAATAGCCCTACTAAAAGAGAGTGATGCCGGACTGCCGTTGCAGTACGAAAACTTCCGCGACTAGAAACCTAAAGATTTAGCCATCATGAGTACCGGGATACATAAATCCTTGCGTCGTCAGGACATCATGTTCGAGGACAAGGATCAGGCGTTACGCAATGATGTGCGCACGCTAGGCAAGATGGTCGGCGATTTGATTCGCGAACAAGGCGGCGAGGAGCTGTTTGAGTTTGTGGAGAACGCACGCCTGCGCTCCATTCGCCGGCGCGAGGAAAATGAAAGGCCCGGCGAGGAACTCGCCATGCTCGTGCAGAACCTCGACCCAAATCTGGCGTTGCAGGTCATCCGCAGCTTCTCAACCTACTTTCAGATCGTTAACACCGCGGAGAAAGTGCATCGCATCCGGCGACGGCGTGAATATTTGCAGGAAGTAGGCCATTACCAGCCCGGCGGGCTGGAAGAGACGTTGGTCAAACTAAAGGCCTCCGGAGTGAGCGCCGCCGACTTCCAGGCACTCATTAATGAATTGCGCATCGAACCCGTGTTCACGGCGCATCCTACTGAACCGACGCGCCGTACTATCTTGCGCAAAGAACAAAATATTGTCCGTCACCTCGTAGACCTGCTGAATCCGACGATGACCACGCAGGAAACGTACGTGGCACATGAGAATATTCGCTTGCTCATAACGACAGGCTGGCAAACGGATGAGCATCCGTCGGAACAAATGACGGTTGCTGACGAGCTCGAACATGTCTTGTTCTTTGTTACCGATGTCTTGTACCGGGCGATGCCGCCCTTTTACGAAGACATCGAGAACGCAGTCTCTCGAATTTACGGCGAGGACGGCGTCGACATTAAGGTTCCGGTGATCGCACAATTCGCGTCTTGGGTTGGCGGCGACATGGACGGAAATCCGAACGTCAATGCCAAAACGATTCGCGCAACGCTGGCAAGACAACGCTCGTTGATTCTCGATCTGTATTACAAAGAATGTGCATCGATCGCGGCCAAACTCAGTCAAACAATCGACAACATCGATATTGATCCCGAAATCACTGCAAAAATCGGCGAATACCGAACGGTATTTCAACAGGCCTATCATGCGGTTCCCGCGCGCCACCGTGACATGCCGTACCGGGTCTTGTTACGACTCATACAACAACGGCTGCAGTCGACTTACGACGACGATATTTTTCCGTACGAGAAAGTCGCTCAATTTCGCAATGACATCCAGATTATTGCTGACAGCCTGGAGAACCATAAGGGCAAACACGCCGGGCTGTTTACAGTGCGTCGTTTGTTGCGCCGTATCGACACGTTTGGTTTTCATCTCGTTACGCTGGACGTCAGGCAGGACGCAGAAGTACATCGTCAGGTCGTTGGCGAATGCCTCGGCGAAGACGACTGGCTCGAGTGGAGCGCTGAGGACCGAACGAAGCGGATCATCGAGGCCATTGAAAACAAGGAAAGCGCGCCGGACACGCTTAGCACCCGGGCTCGTAAAACCTTTGGCGTTTTTCATGCGATTGCGTTTTGTCGGCGCAAGTACGGCCGCCGCGCCATCGGGCCTTTTATTGTCAGCATGACGCAGGGAGCAGATGACATATTTTCGGTCATACTGCTCGCACATTGGGGTGAATTGCATACCAAGCGCGGTGATGTTCCGTTAGATGTCACGCCGTTACTCGAAACGGTCGACGACCTCGATAATGCCCGCGATATCCTGAACTCCGTCCTGTCGACCGACCTGTATCGAAAACATCTTTCCAAACGAGACAATTGCCAGACCGTCATGATCGGTTACTCGGACAGCAACAAGGACAGCGGTCTTGCCTCGGCACGCTGGGCGCTGCAAAACGCTCAGGTAACGCTGGTCGAGACAGTCGCAGCGCATGGCGTTGAACTAACCCTGTTTCATGGTCGTGGCGGCACAATCAGCCGCGGCGGCAGTAAGACGCACGTCGCCGTGTTGGGCGCACCGCCTGGAACGGTAAACGGCCACCTGCGTGTCACTGAACAGGGTGAAATAATCAACGAAAAGTATGGCTTGCGCGGCATCGCATTGCGCACGCTCGAACAGGTCACGGGCTCCGTAGCGCTTGCAACGGCACTGCCAACGCACCGCGGCAACGACATGCCAGTGTGGCACGACATGATGGATGTCATCGCGGATTCGAGCCGCGCGGCGTTTCGCAAGCTCGTGTATGAAACACCCGGCTTCTATGAGTATTTTCGCAAGGCAACGCCCATTGATCTGATTGAGCGCATGCGCATCGGCTCACGCCCGTCTTCAAGACGCTCGCAATCCGGCATTGGCGACCTGCGTGCGATTCCCTGGGTATTCTCCTGGACCCAGGCGCGCTGCATGTTGCCTGGCTGGTTTGGCGTAGGAACGGGCCTTGCGACGGCCGCTGAGCAGTTTGACGACGAAGAGTTCAGAGAAATGTTCAGGGAGTGGTACTTCATGCGCGCGCTGACCGCCGACTCTGAAATGGTTTTGGCCAAGGCAGATCTTGGTATTGCTAAACTTTATTCTGAACTGGCGGGCGACGATCACGCGTCATTTTTTCCGATTATCGAAAAGGAATTCGAGCTTACTCAGAAACTCATTCTGAAATATTCCGAACATGAAACGGTCTTGCAGGGTGACAGCACCTTGCAGCGTGCAATCATGTTGCGTAATCCGTATGTCGATCCGATGAGCTTGATGCAAATTGATCTGCTCGCGCGCTGGCGCGATTCAAACCGCCAGGACGAGGATTTATTTGCAGCATTGCTTGCGAGCGTGAATGGAATTGCTCAGGGCTTGCAGAATACGGGCTAGGTTTCGATGAAGCTCGCAAATTCATCGAGCGATTTTCTATTGATATCCGGTACTTCGGCGTCTTCATCCGGATAACCGGTCACGAGCAACAGGAACGGCCGTTCGCTCGTGGGCCTGCCAAGTATCTCGTTCAGGAATTTCATCGGACTCGGCGTATGCGTCAGGCAAACGAGCCCCGCCTGGTGCAGCGCTGTAATCAAGATGCCCGTCGCAAGGCCCGTCGACTCGGTCGGATAGTAATGTTTCACCTTACGACCGTCCTCCAATGTGCCGAATTTTTGCAGAAAGACCGCGATCAGATACGGCGCTTTCTCAAGAAACGGTTTGCTTGAGTCGGTTCCCAACGGTTCAAGCGCAGCCAACCACTCGGGCGACGCACGATGTTCGTAAAACTCGCGCTCCTCGACTTCCGCTGCTTCACGAATGCGCTTTTTGGTTTCTGCTCCGCTTACAACCGCAAAATGCCACGGTTGCAGGTTTGCACCACTCGGTGCCGTGTTCGCGGCCTTGAGTGCCGTCTCGATGATGTCACGTGGCACCGCGCGATCCGAAAACTCGCGCACCGTACGCCGACGATCGACCGTCTCGTAAAACGTCGCGAGGCGTTCGCGCATCTCAGCGATCGGGTACTCCTCATAATCGGGTAACGGAATAGTCGGATAGTCATTCATCAGCGTTACTCATCTTGTTGGCTCATCTTGCGAAGTACCGTGTACTCGCTCGTGTCGTTCTCTGAGACAGCAATATCCCGCACAGAGATGCCCGCCTCGTGCACTGATTCAGGGTCACCTGTCAGCAACGGATGCCACGGTGGCAACTCCTGTCCGTTCGCTAGACGTCGATACGCGCAACTGTCGGGCAACCATTCGAATGCCTGCGGTTCATCGACAGACAGCACCATACAATCTGCGACCTTTCGGGCACGATTCGCGTAGTCGGTGCACCTGCAGGACCCGATGTCCAGCAGCTTGCAGGCAACATCCGTGTAATAGACTTCGCCTGTGTCTTCGTCCTCGAGCTTGTGCATGCAACACAACGCACAACCGTCGCACAGCCCCTCCCACTCCGCGGCATCCATTTCGGCCAGCGATTTGCGTTTCCAATATTGATCCTTCATCGTCACGCACTGTGTGACAGAGACTGAAAAATATCAATGAAAGCTGTATTTCTCGATTACGCGACGATGGGCCCCGATCTGGACCTGGCCGTATTGCGGGGGCTGTTTTCCTCGCTCGATTTGTTCGACGACACAAGCGACGACGAGCTCGCGGCACGTATCAAAGGCGTCGAGTTCGTATTTACAAACAAAATTCGTCTTACTGACGACATACTTCGTGCCGCCAACACGCTTCATTACATTGGCCTGACCGCGACTGGCACCGACAACATTGATCTGGAAACTGCGCGAGAACAAGGCATCGCGGTCGCCAACATTCGAGCCTATTGCACGCGATCGGTGGTTGAGCATGTCATCGGTTCTTTGCTCATGCTCACCCACAGTCTCGATCGCTACAACAAATCGGTACAGGCAGGCGACTGGCAACAAGCCAGTAATTTTTGCATGTTGAATTACCCCATTCGCGAAGTCTCAGGCATGACGCTGGGCATTGTCGGATACGGGGCTCTCGGCCAGGGCGTTGCTGCGGCCGCAGAAGCGCTGGGAATGCGCGTGCTGATTTCAGCCCGGCCGGGCGCGAGCAGCATTCCAGACGACCGGGTCGCGTTTGATCAAATCCTTGCGCGTTCTGATGCCATATCCCTGCACTGCCCGCTCACAGACGAATCGCGCGGCTTGTTTGGCGCAGAGGCCCTGGGCCGAATGAAGCGGGATGCAATTCTGATCAATACAGCGCGTGGTGCGTTAGTCGACTCAACCGCGCTGGTCGCCGCGCTGGAGTCAGGCCATCTGTTTGGCGCAGCCATCGATGTGCTGAGCAAGGAGCCGCCCGTCGAGGGTGATCCACTGCTCGACTATGCGGGCGACAACCTGATCATGACGCCGCATATCGCATGGGGCACAGACAAGGCACGACAGAATGCGATTGATGAGCTTGCCGCAAATGCGAAAGCGTATCTGGCCGGAAAAGAACGCAATCGGATCGTCTAGGTTCGTATTATTTGCCGCGCCCACTGCACGACGTTTCTAACTCGCGGTGAGGCCAGGTCATAAGCCTCGTCGAACGTCACCCATCGCCATTCATGGTGTTCGGGCTCGCCGGTTTCGGGCGATATTCCCATTACAACTTCTGCCGTTGCCGTTTTCGCCAGGTAGTAGCGCGCTGTCTTGCCGCGACTGTAAGGCCCGGTCTCAATGAAACGCTCGCCCCACTCCAGATCGAGCGCCTCAATGCCGGTTTCCTCACCAACTTCGCGTGTTGCGGCTTCGAGTGGCTGTTCACCCTCTTCGCACAGGCCCTTGGGGAAGTCCCAGTGGTGATACGCCCGCAACATTAGTGTCAGGCAAGCTTGATCGGTCGTCCGCGCAAGCACGAAACCACAGGACAGAGTCTCAATCAGACTCATGCAGCTCTCAGTACATCGACCGGCGGCGCATTAACGGCGCTTCGCGCCGCGATGAACCCGCTAACGCAGACCACCGCTACACCAGCCGCTATGCCGGCAACCCACAACACTGGATTGAATGCATACGGGAGTTCGAATAGTTGTACGGCGACAACGGACGCCAGGATTGATGCGCCGGCCGATGCAAGCACGCCGGCCGCCAAGCCAAGTGCCGCGAACTCCGCCATGACACCGGCAAACACCGTTCGTTTCCTTGCGCCGAGCGCGCGTAACATCGCGCTTTCAAAACGTCGTTCGTCAATCGTCGACTGCACAGCTGCGAACAGCACAGCGATGCCTGCAGCGAGCGTAAAGGCAAATACTGCCTGCACCGCAATACTCGCTTTTTCGATGATGCCGCGCACCTGTTGCAGAATCGCATCGATATCAATCACCGAAATACTCGGATGCGTACGTACCAGTGAAACCAGAACAGAGCGATCTTCTTCTTTCAGGCGCAATGCCGAGATGTAAGTTGTCGGCATTTGGTCGAGTGCGCCGGGCGACAACAACATGAAGAAGTTCGGCTCAAAAGAGTCCCAGTTGACACTGCGGAAACTCGCGACAGTCAGGTTGACATCCTGCCCGGCAACGTTAAATACAATTTCGTCGCCAATAGCGAGACCGGTTTGCAGAGCCGCCTCATCCTCCACAGACACCAACGGCGGTCCGTCGTAGTCTTCGGGCCACCATTCGCCTGCAACAACATCGTTAGTTGGTGACAGTTGTGCAGAAAACGACAAGTTCGCCTCGCGGTTCGCCATCCATTCACCGCGCGGATGCGGGTAGGCGCGTGTCTTTACATCGTCACCATTGATCGTCGTCATTCGGGCTCGCACCATCGGTACGAAGTTCGGCCGATCCACGCCGCCCGAATTGAATATTGCAGCGACCGACTCAACCTCTTTCGGCTGAATATTGATCATGAAGTGATTCGGTGCATCGGCATCGATTGTTTGGCGCCAGCCTTCGAGCAAGTCAGTACGCACTATGGTCAACAGGAGCAACATGGTCAGCCCGAGGCCAAATGCGACAACCTGCACGGCGCTGGCGCGTCCACGGCGTGCAACGTTCGCAAGTCCATAGCGCCACGCGACACCCACGCCTGTGCGAAAACGCCCCATCGTTGCGACAAGCAGACGACCGACCAGATACAAGGCCGCAGCAATGACAACAATGCCGCCGAGCATGATAAGTAACATTCGCGCATCGCCAACTGCGCGATACAACAGCGCCGCGACCGCCGCCAGCGACAGTCCGGCGACGAGTAATCGCGATGGCGCCGGTGGCATCATGTCATGCCGCAGTACGCGTAACGGCGGCGTATCACGTAACTGAAGTAGTGACGGCAGCGCAAAACCTGCCAACAATACGAGCGCGCTGCCACTCGCGAGAATAACGGGCATGGGCCCTGCATTGGGCAAATCTGCAGCAATGATATCCGCGAGCACCCAAGCCAGCGTTTCTTCTGCAGCAAAGCCGATCAAGCTGCCGACCAGCACACCGAGCACACCCAGCATCATGAGCTGCACGACCGCAACCGATATGACAAATCCCTGCGTCGCACCCAGGCTCTTCATCAGGGCAACAGTGTCCATGCGTCGATGTGCGAAACGTCGCGCCGACATGGACACCGCAACAGCGCTAAGCAACAAACTGATCACCGCCGTCAATGACAGGAACTGTTGCGCTCGATCAGCGGCATTGGAGGCACGCTCACTGCTGTCCTCACGGTTCGACGCACGTAGATTCTCCGGCAGATCGTCCTCGACCTCGGCGTAGAACGCATCGACATTTTTGTCATCACCCGCAACGAGCAACGCATAGCGGACACGACTACCCTCGCCGATCAGCTGAGTGTCCGGAATGTCCGCGATATTGACCAGCACCGAGGGCGCCAATGACGCAAAGCCGACAGATTGATCCGGACGATAGGTCAGTACGGCAGAAATGCGCAGCTCCGACTCTCCCACGGAGAGTATGTCGCCAATATCGGCGTTCACTCGCGCCAGGTAAGCACCGTCGGCCCACACCTCGCCGCGCGGCGGAATATTGTCGACTGTGCGTTGTTCACCAAACAACGCATCCGAAACACGAACGGCGCCACGTAAGGGATAGTTGTCGCTCACTGCCTTAATAGTCGCCAACGCACTTAGTTCATCGGCAAAAACGACACTCGGAAATGTCTGCGTTGTTGCCGTACGCAAATTGTACTGCTCCGCAATCTCGCTCCACTGATCGGGCACCGGTTCCTGCGAGCGCAGTCGTAAGTCCGCCGCCAATACTTCGTTTGCCTGGCGTGCTACGGCTTTGCCGATGCGATCAGTGAGGAAGCCCACTGCGGTCAGGACACCTACAGCCAGCGCCACGGCCGATAAGAGGACAAGCACTTCGCCCGAGCGCAATTCGCGACCAAAACTGCGAATCGCGAATGCGACGGCCTTCACTGAGAACCCTTGCTATCGCTGACCAGGGAACCGGCATCCAGCGTCAATATTCGATCACAGCGTTGTGCCAACGCTATGTCGTGGGTCACCAGCACCAGGGTTGTCGACGAATTCTGATTGAGTTCAAACATCAAGCTCATGATGTTCTCGCCCGTATTCGCATCGAGATTGCCGGTCGGTTCATCCGCAAAAAGTACGGCCGGCTCGGTTGCAAATGCGCGTGCTATGGCGACGCGTTGTTTTTCGCCACCGGACAGTTGTGCAGGATAGTGGCGCCACCGGTCTGTTAGACCAACCTGCTCGATGATCTTGTGTGCCGCCGCGCGCGCATCCTCTCCACCGGCGAGTTCTAGTGGCAACATAACGTTCTCAAGGGCGTTCAATGACGGCACCAAATGAAATGACTGAAACACGAAGCCAACACTATCGGCCCGCACACGTGCTCGTCCGTCCTCGTCAAGATGGCTAAGATTGTGGCCGTTCAAATCAACGTGGCCGCTAGTGGGCAAGTCTAGACCAGCAAGCAATGCGAGCAAGGTCGATTTGCCGGCGCCCGATGGGCCTACGACGGCGACTGATTCCCCATTACTTATGGAAAAACTAACGTCCGAAAGAATGGTCAGATGGCCCTCGGGACTGCTAACCTGTTTGCTGATTCCATGTGCTTCAAGGACCGCGGCACTATTTAGTGACTGATTATTCATGCGTAAATTGCTTACCCTTCTTGTCTTCTTTCTCGGCATCCCGTCGTACGGCACCGAAATCCCGACTGTGCTCGTTTTTGGTGACAGCCTGAGTGCCGGTTACGGTATTGACGTTGACCAATCCTGGGCCACTTTGTTGCAAACCAGGTTGCAGGAACAAGGGTACGAACATCGGGTCGTGAACGCCAGCATTGGCGGCGATACGACCGAAAGTGGTGCAGCGAGAATTTCGCAGGCTATCCGGACGTTTGCGCCGGCGCTCATCATTCTCGAGCTTGGCGGCAACGACGGCTTGCGCGGCATCCCACCCAGCACTATGCGCAATAATCTACACACGATCATAAAGACCAGCAGAGATTCGGGTGCAGCTGTTGTCTTGCTGGGGATACGAATCCCGCCCAACTATGGTCAGCGCTATATCGCAGAATTCGAAGGTGTGTTTCGTGAGCTTGCTGATGAGCTGCAGGTTCCCTGGATCGAGTTCTTCATGGAGGGTGTCGCTCTGAATGAAGACCTGATGCAGGCTGACGGTATTCATCCCAATGCGACGGCACAGCCCATCTTGCTTGATAATGCCTGGCCAATGATCAACGACGCACTCGCGAACTAAGGACGCCGAATTGGACAAACTCTGGCTCAAGTCGTATCCGGAAGGAATGCCGGCAGAAATCCCGCCCTCAGAATTCCGCTCATTGCGCGAGATGATTGAAAACAGCTTTGCGGCACATCCCGAACGGCCGGCATACACGAATATGGGCACGACCATGAGCTATCGCGAGCTCGATGAGCTCTCCATGCAGTTCGCGTGCTACCTGCAGAAATCACTGGGCCTGACGCGTGGCGAGCGGGTCGCCATCATGTTGCCCAACCTGCTGCAGTACCCGGTCGCTCTGTGCGGCATATTTCGCGCCGGCCTTGTGGTCGTCAATGTCAATCCGCTCTATACCGGCCGCGAACTGCATCACCAGCTCAACGACTCTGGTGCGAAGTGCATCGTCATTCTTGAGAACTTTGCACACACGCTGGCAGACGTAATTGACAAGACTGCCGTAGAGCAAGTTGTTGTCACCGGTGTTGGCGACATGCTGAACTTTCCGAAGGGCATGCTCACGAATTTCGTGTTGCGGCACATCAAAAAAGTCGTTCCCGCGTTTTCTCTGCCTTCCAGCGTACGCTTCAAACAAGCACTGCACATCGGTGCAACGCAGGAACTAACGCCGATCGAGCTCGGCTTCGCCGATATCGCTTTTTTGCAATACACAGGCGGCACCACCGGTGTGTCCAAGGGCGCGATGCTTAGTCACCGCAATATGGTAAGCAACGTGCAACAAACGATCATCTGGCAGGCGAATGCCTATGCAGAATTCGAGAGCATTATCGCCATCACCGCATTGCCGCTGTATCACATTTTTTCCTTGCAGGGGAATTGCCTGACCGTGATGGCACAGGGTGGCTTGAATGTGCTGATCACGAACCCGAGAGACTTTGAAGCTTTCGCGAAGGAAATGGCGCGCTTCCCGTTTAACTTGTTCACGGCCGTCAACACGTTGTTCGCTGCACTGCTGAATACGAAATCGTTCTCCAAAATCGATTTCAGCTTCTTGCGTGTCTGCATCGGCGGCGGCATGGCGGTGCAACCGGCGGTTGCCGCTGAGTGGCGTGAGGCGACGGGCACGCCCATCTTGCAGGGCTACGGACTCACGGAAACTTCGCCCGCGGCAATTGTTAACCGGGTGGGCGCTGAATTCTCGGGCGCGATCGGGCTGCCAATACCTTCAACGGACGTCAGTATTTGTGACGACGATGGCAATCAGCTTGAACAAGGTCAGATCGGTGAAATCTGCATCAAGGGCCCGCAAGTAATGGAAGGCTACTGGCAACGACCCGAAGAAACAGAAAAAGTCATGTTGCCAGGCGGCTGGCTACGTACCGGCGATATCGGTCGCGTTGATGAGAACGGTTACGTGTTCATTGAAGACCGAAAGAAGGACATGATTCTGGTCTCGGGTTTCAACGTTTACCCAAATGAGGTCGAAAACATCGTTGTGGAACTCGATGGCATTCTCGAGGCTGCAGCAATTGGCATACCGGACGAGCATTCCGGTGAAGTCGTCAAGATATATGCGGTACGCAAACACGACGGCATTACCGAACAGGATGTCCTCGATTACTGCCGCGAAAACCTGACCAACTACAAACGCCCCCGCTCTGTTGAGTTTCGCGATGATCTGCCGAAAACCAACGTCGGCAAGATTCTGCGTCGCGCTTTGCGCGATTCTTAGGAGAACACTATGTATTTGCGCCCGCCCTATCTGGCGTTGCTCTTATCATTCGCCTTTGTCGCAGGTATGGCGGCTACGCCTGCCGCTCTCGACCCTGTGAATGTCGCACCGCATATATACGCACTCGCGTTCGAAAATGAGAAAGTCCGCGTGCTCAAGAAGACTATTCGCCCGGGTGAAACGCCGCCGCTACACGCACATCCGGACAGGGTTATTGTCTATCTGAATCCCTGTGCCTGGATGCAGAAAAACGCCTCGGGCGGTGAGCACATGGAATCGTTCAAATTCGGCACGCCCGTTTGGGCGCCCGCCGAAAGCCATGGCGGCATTACTGCAAATGTCGTGCAGCAGTGCTCCATCATCGAGGTCGAACTCAAGAACTAGTGATATTGCGGGCTTAGTTCGTGCACCGCGTCGATCAGGACGCCGAGATGCTCGGGGTCAATATCGGGCGTAATGCCATGGCCGAGATTGAAAACATGCCCGGGCCCGGATCCATAGCTGGCAAGAACGTCAGCGACACCCTGCCGAATTATCTGTGGCGACTCACGCAACGTGGCCGGATTGAGATTTCCCTGCAGCGCTACTTTGTCCTCGACATATTCGCGAGCCGTGGAAAGGTCGGTCGTCCAGTCTACGCCCAACGCGTCGCAACCGGTGGTCACCATATCGGCCATTAACGAACCTGCGCCCTTAGTGAACAGGATCACAGGTACTCGCCGGCCGTCGTTTTCACGCGTCAACCCATCGACAATTTTTTGCATACTGGCCAAGGAGAAACGCCGATAGTCTTCAGCCTCAAGTGCCGCACCCCAGGTGTCGAAAACCATAATGGCTTGTGCACCAGCAGCAACCTGAGCATTCAGGTATTCGGTCGTTGTCGCAGCAACCGTATCGAGCAACATCGTCAATGCGGCGGGATCTTCCGCAGCAAGGCCTTTGATCGTTGCGAAATCTCGGCTTGATTGTCCTTCCACCATGTACGTGGCAACCGTCCACGGGCTTCCGGCAAATCCGATCAGCGGAACGCTGCCATTTAACTCGCGGCGAATCGTCCGCACAGCCTCAAAAACATAGCCAAGTTTTTGTTCCACATCGGGGCGCTGCAAATTACGAATATCGGCGGCTGTTCGAACCGGACGTTCGAATTTTGGTCCTTCTCCGATTTCGAAGTACAAGCCCAGGCCCATCGCGTCCGGAATCGTCAGTATGTCCGAAAACAATATCGCCGCATCCAGCTTGTAACGCCGCAAAGGTTGCAGGGTTACCTCGCAGGCGAGGTCGGGATTTGAACATACGCTCATGAAGTCGCCGGCCTGTTCGCGGACCTGGCGGTACTCCGGCAGATAACGTCCGGCCTGTCGCATAATCCACACGGGAGTGCGTTCGACTTTCTCACGCAGCAAGGCGCGTAATAGCAGATCATTTTGCAGTGTGGTCACTCAGCTCTCCGTTGCTGCGGCTATAGTCGCCTGAATCGCCTCGGCGGCGGCGCGCGGATCGGCCGCATCACGAATGGGTCGGCCGATGACAATATGGTCGGCTCCATTGCTGAATGCCGTTTCGACAGTGACCACACGTTTTTGATCGCCGCTCGGCTTGTTGTCTACCGGCCGGATACCCGGCGTCACAACCAACAGTTTGGAGTCGATGTGCTCGCGCAATTTTGGAACCTCCAGGCCTGAGGAAATGACACCGTCACAGCCGGCTTCCAGAGCCCGCCGTGCGCGGGATATCACGAGCTCGGCGATGTCGCAGTCGAAGCCTAGATCGTCCAGATCGCCGCGATCCAGGCTCGTCAGCACGGTGACGCCAAGCACCTTGAGCGTATCGCCCTTGTTAGCGGCAGCCGCTTCCATTATCGATTGATTGCCGTGCACGGTCACGAAACTTGCGCCACGATCTTTAAGCTGTCGCACCGCAGAACCGACCGTCGCGGGGATATCAAAAAACTTCAGGTCGCAGAAAACCTTCTTGTCGCGCTCCAGCATCCATTCGAGTAACTCGAAATAGCCGCCGCTCATCATGAGCTCGAGGCCGATTTTGTAGAACGTAACAGCGTCACCCAACTCGATTGCGAGTTCACGCGCGCGATCGCAGTCCGCAACGTCCATTGCGAAAATCAGGCGATCTTTTGGTGATATGTCTTTGTGTGTCGGCACGGCGATCTCTCTATTGGCGGCGCATTCTATCAGCCTGTGATGCGCTCGTGTTCTGCAATCGCATAGCGATCGGTCATGCCAGCGATGTAGTCCGCCACAATTCGTGCCTGAGCAACGTCATCGAGTGCTGCGGCGCGCTGCGCAAATTCGTCGGGCATCTTGCCGATATCTGACTTATAGATTGCGAACAGTTCCCGCACAATCGCCTGGGCTCGACGCGTCATCTCCAGTTTCTTCTCATGTGAATACAGGTGTTTGTTCAGAAACCGTTTTAGCGACACATGCTGTTCGTACACCTCGTCGGACAGCACTAGCAAGGGGCGCGGTGCTTTACGCACGTCGTCGATTGAACGAGGATCGGCGGCGTCCAGGTTCTTTTTCGTGTTCTCGATGAGATCCGTGACCACAGTGTCAATCATGCGGCGAATGATCTCGTAAATCAGTCGCCTGTCCTCAAGCTCTGGGTACAGGTCGTGCACAGCATCGTAACGCGGCCCGAACAGGGGCTGCTCACGTAGCTGCTCAAGACTTATCAGCCCGGCGCGAAATCCATCGTCGACATCGTGATTGTTATACGCAATCGCGTCTGCGATGTTTGCAAGCTGTCCTTCGAGTCCTGGTTGCTCGCGATTCAGAAATCGCTCGCCTATATCCCCAAGCTCGCGGGCGTTCCTGGCCGAACAGTGCTTGAGAATACCTTCACGAGTTTCGAACATCAGGTTCAGGCCGGGGAAGTCCGCGTATTTTGCCTCGAGCTCATCAACTACACGCAGAGATTGCAGATTGTGCTCGAAGCCACCGTAGTCGCTCATACAGGCATTCAGAGCATCCTGGCCAGCGTGACCAAAGGGGGTGTGCCCGAGATCATGCGCCAGGCTGATCGCCTCAGTGAGTGGCTCATTGAGATCCAGAGCGACGGCTACAGTGCGGGCGATCTGCGAAACCTCCAGTGAGTGCGTCATGCGCGTGCGATACAGATCACCTTCATGGTTAACGAATACCTGTGTCTTGTACACGAGGCGTCGAAAAGCTGTGGAGTGAATAATGCGATCGCGATCACGCTGATACTCACCTCGATAACGCGACTTGGGTTCAGAATAGCGCCGACCGCGACTGTTTGCGGCGTCGGCCGCATACGGTGCCAATAGCGGGCCTGTCATCAGTCCGCGGCCTCGAGCACCTGTCGTAGCCGCGCCGGATCGTAGTCGGTCGTTACGAACGCGTCACCCAGCGATCGAAGCAACACGAAGCGCAGCTGCTTTTGCAGAACCTTTTTATCCAGGCCCATCGCTGCAAGCATTTTGTCGGCGCCAATTTTGGGCGGGGCAATCGGCAAGCCCGCCTTTTCAAGCAATTTCGCCAAGCGATCATTATCGGCAGCAGACAAGTCACTCAGATTGGTAGCCATCATCATGCCGGCCGCGACGGCTTCGCCATGCAGCCACTCGCCGTAACCGAGACAATGTTCAATCGCGTGGCCAAATGTATGGCCGAAATTCAGCAACGCACGTCGCCCTGCTTCGCGCTCGTCGTCTGCCACTACTTCGGCCTTGAGTTCGCAAGAGCGTTCGATCGCGTAGGCGAGCGACGCAGCATCGCCATTCTGCAGCGCCTCGATGTTGTCTTCCAGCCAGGCAAAAAACTCCAGGTCGGCGATCGCGCCATACTTGATGACTTCGGCCAGGCCAGCATTAAGCTCGCGCGGCGGCAATGTCGCCAAGGTGTCGGTATCGATCATGACGATACCTGGCTGATAAAAAGCGCCGATCAGATTTTTGCCCTGCGCATGATTAATGCCGGTTTTGCCGCCGACCGAGGAATCGACCTGCGCCAGCAAGGTCGTTGGCACTTGAATGAAGCCAACGCCACGCATGTAGCTGGCCGCCGCGAAGCCGGCGATATCGCCAACCACACCGCCGCCAAGCGCGACGATCGTCGTGTCGCGATTAGCGCCAAGTTCCACGAGTTTGTCGAGAATGCTGTGTAGCGTGTCAGTTGTTTTGTAGGCCTCGCCGTCCGGCAGCTGCATCGTAGCGATGGTCTTGCCTGCAAGATTGTTTTGCAGTTTTTCAAGATACAGCGGCGCGATTGTTTCGTTGCTGACGATCAAGCAATCATCGCCGTGCACGTACTCAGCAAGATCGAGACCACCGTCGAGCAAGCCCGTTCCGATAACGATCGGATAGCTTCGAAATCCAAGCTCAACATTGATGATTCGTGCGGCAGACATCCGCGTAGATTACCGGAAATTTCCGACTTATAGTCTCTCAATAATCTCGTTTGCGACGGCCTTGACGCGTCGGCCGTCGGTTTCGACCGTGAGATCAGCAATTTCCCGATACAAGGGATCACGAACGGCCATCAGCGCTTCGAGAATCTCGCGGCTGTCACCATTAGCGAGCATCGGCCGCTCACGGCCCTTAACGGTTCTGGCAACCTGTTGGTCGACAGTCGTGTACAGGTAGACAACAAAACCTCGCGCGCCGAGACGGCTTCGGTTTTGTGGATCAACTATGGCACCACCGCCGGTCGCGAGAACGATGCTCTCCAGGGCCGACAGATCGTCTATCACCTTGGTTTCGCGCTTGCGAAATCCCTCTTCGCCTTCTTTCTCAAAAATGAACGGTATATCAACGCCCGTGCGCGATTCGATCTCGTCATCGCTATCGACGAACGATAAATGCAGGGCCTTGGCAATCTGGCGGCCGACGGCCGACTTGCCCGCCCCCATGGGGCCAATCAAGAATAAGTTTTGTGGAGGCTTCATCGTTAGAAAACGGGGACAGTTACCAACGGTAACTGTCCCCTTTTGTTTGCCTTAACAAGTGCCAGAGTAAACTGTCACCGGCTGATTAGTAAATGCTCGAGCCTTCTTCGAGAATTCGTGGTGTCACGAATATCAGCAGCTCGGCCTTGTTGTTGACCCGTTGCGTGCTACGGAACAGGGCACCAGCGAATGGGATATCACCCAGGAACGGCACCTTGCTGACCGTCTCACGACGTTCGGTTTCGTAGATACCACCGAGAACAACCGTTTGGCCATCTGCAACCAGCACCTGTGTTTCTACAGCGCGAGTATCGATACTCGGAACTGTTCCACCAAGGCCACCCGTCGAAATAATTTCACCGACGTTATCCTTGTGCACCCGCAGGTCCATGATGATGTTGTTGTCCGGCGTGATCTGCGGTGTAACGGTAAGACTCAGTACAGCTTTCTTAAACTGAATCGTGGTTGCACCCGAAGACGCTGACTGCTGGTACGGAATCTCAACACCCTGCTCGATGCTGGCTTCCTTCTGGTTCGCCGTAATTACGCGCGGTGTTGAAACGATCTCACCGCGACCTTCAGCTTCCAGAGCGGTCAACTCGAGGTCAACCAGGTAGTCTGATTCGAGTACAGCCAGAGAGAAACGACCCGCCGCATCAGCGATCGGAACGTTGACGTTGTAACGATTGCCCAATGTCGGAACTTCAACCGGGAAGATTGATCCGGTCGTTCCGAGATTGTCGATAGCCGAGTTCACCATCGTGTCCGTGCCATTGCCGGTACCCGATATAAACGTACCACCGCTGCCGGTTCCGCTTTCGTGCAAGCCGGTCACGCCAAGGCGAATACCAAGATCGCGACTGAAGTCATCATTAACGACGACGATACGAGTCTCGATCAATACCTGCTTGATCGGAATATCCAAAGTCCGAACCATGCGGCGAATGTCTTGCAGGCTTTCTGCCGTATCCTGGACCAACAAGGTGTTGGTGCGATCATCGACCGCGATACTACCGCGGTCAGACAACAGCGAATTGCCGCCGTCAGATCCGATTAGATCGGCAAGATCACCCGCTTTGGCGTAGTTAACCTGCAGGAACTCTGAATACAGAGGCTCGAGCTCTTTGATAGCGTGCTTCGCCTCGAGGTCTGCTGTTTCGCGAGCCGCGATTTCTTCGGCCGGCGCAACGATAATGACGTTGCCGTTCTGGCGCATGTCCAGACCTTTAGTCGTCATAACGATGTCGAGCGCCTGGTCCCAAGGTACGTTGCGTAAACGCAGCGTTACATTGCCCTGTACCGTGTCAGAAACGACGATGTTGCGACCGGAGGTCTCAGCCAGCAGTTGCAATACAGCGCGTGTTTCGATGTCCTGGAAATTCAGGGTTAGGCGTTGGCCTTCATATTCTTTGGTCTCTGAGAACAGGCTTGAAGCCTCTACGTCATCAACCACCGGGTTAATCTCGATCGTGAATTCATTGTCCGTTTGATACGCAAGCTGCTCATACTTGCCATCAGCCGAAATGACGATACGTGTATCGAGATTCGTTTTCAGTGTGTCAACTGTCGTTACCGGCGTTGCGAAATCCATAACGTCCAGACGACGCATCAATTCAGCTGGCAGGCCCGTGTCCTTAAATACGGCGACAACGCGACCGCCTTCCTGACGAATATCAACCGGTGTTGAAGGATCAGTCAGATTGACGACGACACGACCACCACCATCACGCGTACGACGGAAATCGACGCCTGAAATGGAACGTGATCCGCCGCTGTTCGAGTAAGTCGGAGACGCGGCAGCCGAACCGGACGAAGCAGCGCTGGCGAACTGGGTAGTATCTGCGCTGTAATCATCTCCGTCGCCGAGCGTAATAACGACTGTATTACCGCTCTTACGCGTTTCGTAACTCACCATTTGACCTAGGTTGAGCACAACTCGTGTGCGACCGTTCGCTTCAGCAGTCAATACCGTGTCCAGAGGACCGAGATTGACGTCGCGACGGCGTGACGACAGGCCAAGCGTTGTATTCGGCAGATCAAGAGCGATCCTGGCAGGATTGTCGATCGTGAACGCCAGCGGATCAGGCGCCGTGTCGGTCATGATCAGTCGCAACTCCACTCTGTCCCCGGGCAACGTCTGAACCTGAATGTCCTGTAGGCGATTGCCTTCCTGTGCGTTTGCGGTCACTCCCACAAACATCAGCAGTAAAGCCTGTGACAAGGCAGCCAGTTTTAGCACCGTGAGGTGACCGACCGTCTGTTTTATTTTGAGCATCATTCCTATTACTCCCAGTTCCATTCAGGTATCAGTCTGAAAGACTGATGGCTGCATCGCGTTCAATGTAGCCACCGATACCGTCAGAGATAATTTCAACCATGTCGATTTCTGATTCCGATATTCCAGTGATTCGTCCGTCGTTCTGTCCCATAAAGTTGCCGGGCACGACGCGGTGAATCAAACCGTCGGACGTTTGCACAAGACCGTAAACCGTATCGCTAATGTCCAACGTTCCGACCATACGCAGGGTGTCCAGCGGGAAGCCCTCAAGAAACTCAGGACTTCTGTCCGGATCCGGACGCGGTCCGCGACCTTGGCCGGTGGCGTTTACCTGCGGCGTATCGGGTACAAACGGTGAGCGTACGTTTTCGGCATCCGCCACATAGGTAAATATTTCGTATGGCGTGATTTCCGGCAGTGGATCAATGCGGCCACCTTTGCGTGCCTTGACTTCATTGATGTACTTATCCAGGTCGTCGTTATCGGACGAACAGGCTGTCATCGCAAATGCCGCAAGCGACAAAATCAGGCCATTTCGAATAGCAAGAAGAACATTCATGACTGGTCTCCATCCTCATCGAGATAGCGGTATGTTTTGGCGGTTACTTCGATGCTGAGTCGATCAAAAGATTCCTGATCTTCAGGCGTAATGTTGATGTCATGCAAAGTCACAATACGTGGTAACGCCGCGATGCCACTGACGAAGTTTGCGATTTCATGATAGCCACCGGACAAGCGAATCTTGATTGGCTTTTCGGCGTAGAAGTCGCGCGGAATTTCGCCTTGCGGTTCAAATAATTTTTCCTGCAAGCCAGCAGCAAGTCCCGTTTGCGAAATGTCTACGATCAGACTCGGGATTTCCGTCTCGCCAGGCAGCTGGCGCAGCATCGTACCGAAAGATTGCTCCATCTCTGCTAACTGGTCTTTGTAAGCATCGTAGTTGGCCGCTTTGCGCTGTTTGTTTTCAAAGGTTACGCGCAGCGTCTCTTCATCTTGTTGCGCGCGCTGCAATTGCGGCGCCTTGTCTTCGACGATCGTGAACCAGACGCCTGTAGCAGTTACGGCTCCAAAAACAATGACAATGACTGCAACACGAAACAGACCTGGCCAACGGCCAACGTCATTGACGTCTAAACTTTTGAGTTCTTCAAGGACGTTCATTCCATGTCCTCCGTATCGCTGCCCGCGCTCTTTTGTTTGAGCTTAACGATGAATTCAGCCTGGCGTGACGACCCCGCGGTCGTCGTTTCAACACGATCAACCTCTGGGCTGGTCATCCAGTCGGACGAATCAACTTGCCGCATCAATGCCGACACACGCGTGCTCGACTGAGCTACACCACGCACCTCGACATTGGATCCGAGCTGCTTCATGCCGGTGAGATATACGCCTTCCGGAAGCTGACGCGCCATCTCATCAAAAAGATGCACGATTTCCGGGCGGCTCGCCTGCAGCTGTTCAATGATTTCCATGCGCGCTAGCAGTCGTTCTTTCTGGCGCTCAAGTCCGTCGATCTCTTCAATGCTCTTTTCGAGCTCGGCGATCTCTTGATTCAGGCGCTCGTTGCGGTCCTTCTGGTTGTCGATCATCTGCGAGTAGACAAATATTGTGCCCAGCACACAGAGAATCGCAGCGACCACACCGCCGGCCATTGCAACACCAAAGTCGCGTTGACGCTTTTTGCGTTCGGCCTCGCGCCATGGGAGTAGATTAATACGTGGCATATTAGTCGAAGCTCCTTAATGCAAGTCCGCAGGCCGTCAGCAAGGCAGTCGCATCTTTATGTACGCCTTGTGATTTGGCTTTGGATGAAATCTTCATCTGGCCGAGTGGGTCACCAATTTCAGTTGGTATGCCGACGCGGCTGGATATGACATCTGAGATACCCGGAATGTTGGCACAACCGCCACACACCAGAATCATGTCAGGTTGCTCGCGGCCGCCACCTGATGCCAGGTAAAACTGCAGCGAACGACTGACTTGTTGGGTCATGTCGTCGATGAACGGTTCGAGTACTTCCGGTTGGTAGTTGCTCGGCAGTCCACCTTGTTTCTTTGCACGACCGGCGTCTTCCATCGACAGGCCGTAGGTGCGCATGATTTCTTCGGTCAGTTGCTGTCCACCGAAGTTGAAGTCACGCGTATAGACAACTTTCAAGTCCTGCAAAACACTGAACGTCGTGCTGCTTGCGCCGATATCGACGACAGCAACCGATTGTCCCATGCCGTTGTCTGGAATCTGATGACTTAAAAGTGCGCAAGCATTTTCAAGTGCGAACGCCTCTACATCGACAACGTGTGCGGCGAGTCCGGCGGCGTTCACTGCTGCCTGGCGCTGCTCGACGTTATCAGTACGTGTTGCAACAAGAAGCACGTCCATGAGTTCCGGGTCCTTATCATTCGGACCGACGATCTCGTAGTCGAAACTGACCTCTTCCATTGGGAACGGAATGTATTGGTCAGCCTGTATTTCGACCTGGCCTTCGAGATCTCTCTCGGAGAGGCTGGACGGCATTTGAATAACCTTGGTAATTGCCGCGTCGCCACTAATTGCGACAGCGACGTCGGTTGCTTTTGCGCCGGCCCGCTTGACCGCGCGGCGGATAGCCTCACCGACAGCTTTGGCATCGACAATCGCCTTCTCACTGACCGAACTTGGAGGGGTGGGCTCCGCAGAATAGGACTCGACCCGAAAGCGCTTGCCCGTCTGGGTGAGCTCAATCAGCTTGACCGACGACGTCGTTATATCGAGGCCCAACAGCGGTTGAGATTTTTTTCCGAAAAACACGTATTTTTCCTTTTAGGCCGGTAAGTTGCGAGGCAATTGTAGTCTGAGCCTTAGCAATTCGATTTAACTATATATCAACAAAATGTTAAATAAAACGTGACTTTGTTCACGATCCAACGATCCGTATGGTACTGGTGAACCCGGCGCCATTCCGTGAACTGGTTCGTGCCCCGGGACGAGGAACGCGACACGTTGTCAGATGGGCCAGATTTGGCCGTTTTTTGGCGGATCTGCGCGAGATAATCGGGCACGCATTGCGGCCCACGCCCCTCACTGGCTATCATCGGCAGCCTGGGCCTTGCGGGCCAGGGGCGTTTTGCCCCAGGAACGCCATATTTTCTGCAGCGAACGGACATCCGCGTACTTATTAATAGAATAACGGGCAGTGCCGCCAACCCGGCATCGGCCCTGAGACTCTTATAGACATGCAAAACACGCCGAAATCACGCCGAAAAATCAGCCCGTCATTGCGCCGCCGCTTGTTTCGCGCACTCGTTATGCTCTGTGGGCTGGGTGGCATTACGGCGATTGGTTGCGTCGCGGGCGTCATCGGCGCCTATTATTACGCGTCCCCTGCGCTGCCGGCCGCGGAGACAATCCGCGATATTCGGCTCGAGGTGCCACTGCGCATATTCAGTCGCGACGGCCACCTGATCAGCGAAATCGGTGAACGCCGACGCATCCCGATAACTTATGAGGAAGTGCCGCAACACGTCGTGCAAGCATTCGTCGCCGCCGAAGACCGACGTTTCTTTGTTCATCCCGGAATCGATTACCGTGGTGTATTGCGCGCACTATCGTCGCTGGTCCTGACCGGAGAAATTTCGGGTGGTGGCAGCACGCTGACCCAACAGCTGGCCCGTTCGTATTTTTTGTCTCTCGAACAATCCTTCGTTCGCAAATTGCGCGAAGCATTTCTCGCATATCAAATCGAACAGGAGTTCAGCAAAGAACAGATCATGGCGTTCTTTCTGAACAAGATGTTTTTCGGTCAACGCGCATACGGCGTCGCCGCAGCGTCACAGGTTTACTTTAATAAGAACCTGAGTGACATCAGTATTGCTGAAGCCGCAACGCTCGCTGGGGTTTTGCCGGCACCGTCGGATTACAACCCGGTTTCCAGCGCTGAAGAAGCCACCATACGTCGTTCTTATGTTCTTGGCCGCATGCGATCTCTCAACTTCATCGACGCGAACGAGTACGACGAAGCCATGGCGGTGCCGATGGTTTCAAACCTGTATGGCGCCGCTATAGAACTCAACGCGCCCTACGTTGCTGAAATGGTGCGACGTGACATGCTCAATCGTTACGGCAGTGATGCGTATACCGCCGGCTACCAGGTTGTGACGACGCTCGACTCACGATTACAGCAAGCGGCCAATTACGCGCTGCGCAATGGACTACTCGAGTACACGCGGCGGCGCGGCTATCGGGGGCCGCTAACGAATGTTGAGTTGAGCGACGAAGTTCTTGCTGGGCCGATTGCCGAATGGCCAACTGAAGTCAAAGAGTTATTGCGCCAGTACGTACCCGGCGGCCTGACTGCCGCGGTGGTTACTGCCGTAAATGAAGACAACAGTGTCGCGATCGTGCTGTCCAGCGGCGAGCGCGTTGTTATTCCGTGGCAGGGATTGTCCTGGGCAAAGCCATTCGTCGACCGACAGACAACAGGTGAGCCGCCCGAAACCGCTGCGGAGGTGCTGGCTGCGTCCGACCTGATTTTCGTCATGCCAACGACAGCCGGCAACTGGGCGTTGGCGCAAGTCCCCGAAGCGCAATCGGCAGTCGTTTCGGTTGACCCCTTGGATGGCGCAATTAATAGTCTTGCCGGCGGCTTCGATTTTGCAACCAGCAAGTTCAATCGTGCCGCACAAGCATTTCGCCAGCCTGGCTCATCATTCAAGCCATTCATTTATTCGGCCGCGCTCGAGTTTGGCAGTACTGCAGCAACGGTCGTGCTCGACACGCCCGTAGTTATCAGTTCGTCAGAGCTCGAAGCCGTCTGGCGACCGACCGAGTACTCGGGCCGTTTCTATGGTCCGACGAGAGTTCGCGAGGCGCTGGTTCGATCTATGAATCTTGTTTCGGTCCGCTTGCTTTTGTTCGAGAGCGGCATCGGCAACACCGTGCGCCATATTGAGAAGTTCGGTTTCGGGGACGCGGCATTGCCGCGGAATGGATCATTGGCGCTCGGTGCCGGCTCGGCATCGCCGCTCGATATTGTGCAAGGCTATGCCGTGTTCGCCAACGGGGGCTTCGGTGTTAAGCCTTATGTCGTCGACTCAATTTATGATGCAACTGGCGAGGCACAGTATCGGGCAAACCCGTTGATAGTCTGTGCAGAGTGTTTCGTTGAGGATGACGACGGATTTATTGCACCCATTCCACTCGAAGACATTGTCGACGACGAGTCGTTAGAAATAGCGTTCGATGTTTCGCTTGAGCATCGACCTGACGCTTCGACTGATCCGAAATTGTTCGAAATAGTTAACGCGGCGCCACGCGCGATATCTGCACAGAACGCATTTCTGATGCAGGACATGATGCGCGATGTTATCCGTCGCGGCACCGGCCGGCGCGCGCTTGCGATTGGGCGGCGTGATCTTTCCGGCAAAACCGGCACGTCGAATGATTTTCGCGATGCCTGGTTTGGTGGCTTTAATGCCGACCTCGCTACAGTGGTTTGGGTAGGTTACGACGACGACCTACCGCTTGGCCCGGGCGAAGAAGGCTCGCGCACCGCGTTACCGATCTGGATTGAATTCATGCGAATCGCTTTGCGTGCGGCGCCGGAGCATCAGATGCCCATGCCCGACGGCATCGTCACCGTGCGTATCGACAGTGCGACAGGTTGTCCCGCTCGCGCCGGTCAACGCAACGCCCTCTTTGAGATGTTCCGCGAAGGCCATGTTCCAAGTTGCGAACATGCGGACGCCGCTCCGGACATCTTCAACGATGCGTCCGGCGTCGACCCGGCACCCGTCGAGGACGAAACTGACGAAGAAGAATCGCTTTTCTGAAGCATGGCGCGCAAAACATCAAACGGAGATGACCGCGAGCGTAATGTCGTTGCACAGGAAGCTGCGCGGATAATCGTCGATCAGGGAGTTCGGGATTATCGAGTCGCGAAGGTCAAAGCCGCCGAACGCCTGGGCATGAGTGCTCGCGGCTCTCTACCCGGTAACGCAGAAATCGAACAGGCCGTTAGTGAACACCTGTTGTTGTTCGGCGGTGATTCGCACGCAAGCTTGCTGCGCGATCTTCGCCAGGTGGCATTGTCGACCATGGCGTTGCTCGAGCCATTCTCGCCACGACTGGTCGGTCCCGTTCTCGCTGGCACTGCAGACGAAAACTCGGTCATCAATATGCACGTGTTTTCCGACAGTCCCGAGGCTGTCGCGATGTATCTTGCAGATCGCGACATATCCTGCCAACTCTATGAGCGCCGCCTAAAAAGTCGTCGGGGCCGCGGCGTCAGCCCCGATATTTTCCCGGGCTATGAGTTTACTCTTGCTGGCGAAGCTGTCGAAGCGACCGTGTTTTCGATTGACGGGATTCGTCAGGCGCCCATCTCGCCAATCGATGGTAAGCCGATGAAACGCGCGGATGTCAAAGCTGTTGAAGCGCTGCTACGGGAGAGCGCCAGTAGTTAACGCTCTTCGATCGCGACGTAGTTGCGTTCCGGCGGGCCCGTATAGAGCTGTCTGGGCCGACTGATTCGACCTGCCGGATCTGAAATCATTTCCCGCCAGTGCGCAGTCCAGCCGACTGAGCGACCGATAGCAAACATGACTGTAAACATCGACGTTGGAATTCCAAGCGCACGATAAATAATGCCCGAATAGAAATCCACGTTCGGATACAAATTCTTTTCGATGAAATACTCGTCCTTCAACGCGACCTGTTCGAGCTCCAGTGCGAGATCGAACATTGGCGTGTCCTGGCGACCAAGACTCTTCAGAACCTTGTGGCACATCTCGCGAATGATCGTCGCTCGTGGATCGAAATTCTTGTACACGCGGTGACCAAAACCCATCAGGCGGAAGGGGTCGTTCTTGTCTTTGGCCTTTGCGACAAACTTGGATATCTGACTCGCATCACCGATTTCCGTGAGCATATTCAGCACCGCTTCGTTCGCGCCACCGTGAGCAGGTCCCCACAGTGCGGCAATGCCTGCAGCAATTGCAGAATATGGATTGGCGCCGGAACTACCGGCCATGCGCACCGTCGACGTCGAACAGTTCTGTTCATGGTCGGCGTGCAGGATGAACAGCAGGTCGAGCGCTTCGGCCGCGATAGGGTCAATCTCATACGGCTCAGCCGGAACGGAAAACAGCATCTGTAGCAGATTCTCGCTGTAGCTGAGGTCGTTGCGCGGATACATAAACGGCTGACCGATATTCAACTTGTAAGCTGCTGCTGCAATCGTCGGTAACTTGGCCAGAATACGGTGCGAGAAAATGTTGCGATGCTCTTTATTGCTGGCATCCATTTCATCGTGATAGTAGGCGGACATCGAACCGACAACGGCTGACAACATCGCCATTGGGTGCGCGTCGTAACGAAAACCCTTGAAGAAATTCAGCATTCCTTCATTGAGCATCGTATGCGTTCTAATCGTGTTGTCGAAATTTTTGAGCTGAGCGGAAGTGGGCAATTCACCATGCAACAGCAAGTACGACACCTCGATGAAGTTGGATTTTGCGGCCAGCTGTTCAACCGGGTAGCCCCGGTACATGAGGATGCCTTCCTCGCCATCGATATACGTAATATCGGATTCGCAGCTGCCTGTGGCGCCGTAGCCGGGGTCGAACGTGAATACACCCTGCTCTCTGTAGAGGCTTCCGATCTCTATTACATCGGGGCCAGCGGAACCTGAACGAACGGGTAACTCAATCTCTTTGCCGGCTGGGCTGGTAAGTCGGAAGGCGTCCTTGGTCATGCTCGTCCTCTTATCTATGGTCGTTTCCTGGCTGTACGAGCATAGCAGAGGCCCGCATACTGAGAATGCGGAGCGAAACTCATGTTTGACGGGTGGCCACCGCGCAGAGGCGGCGACCGTGGTCAGCTATTTGCTCATACCGTATTTGCGGCGGAACTTGTCAACACGTCCACCTGAGTCGACGATCTTCTGCTTGCCCGTGTAAAACGGATGGCAGGAAGAACAAACTTCTACAGAGAGGTCATCGCCGAGGGTTGAACGCGTCTTGAACTCATTGCCGCAACTACACGTTACATTGATGTCGCTGTAATTGGGGTGAATGTCGGCTTTCATTTGCTTACTCTCCAGGGGCACTGGTGTGCCAAAAGGGCGCGTAATATAAACGCATGCGGGCATCGCCGCAAGCCCCGAATCTGTAGCGGACGTTATCCACAGATCCTGTGGATAAGTCTGTGGAAGAAAATTGAGTGAATCACCTAAGGTGCGGATTTTCATAGTAGGACGTTATTTTGCCTATTTTGTGTTCAATTTAGTATTTTGTTTAAAAACAAGGTGTTATAAGCCCTTCCAAACAAGCAAAGTGAATTGAGGCGCCTCTAGTACTGAAAATATAGGCGTCCACGAGGCATTGTGCATAAGGCGCTGTGGCCAATCTACGGCAGAAACTCCGCTTGCAGGTCATTTAAGAAGCGTTGACCGAGCCCGCTCGCGCGCCAAACTCCGCTCGAAATCTCCTCGACGAGCTGTTTTTCGCGAACCTCGGTCAGTCGCTCAGCCAGCCGTTCGGCAGGCAGACCCGTACGCTCCGAAAATAGCCCGAGGTCGAAGCCCGCAGTCAGACGAGACGCGTTTAGCATGAATTCGAACAGCTTCTCGCGCTCATTTAAGCCCTTAAGCGACACATCCGCCGCTTTGGTTTCGAGATCTTCCATATATTTCAACGGATTCGCCGTTTTGGCGTAGCGCCAGATCCCGTCTGCGTTGCTGATCTTGCCATGTGCGCCGGCGCCGATTGCCAAATAGTCGCCGAAAGACCAGTAATTGAGATTGTGGCGACTTTGCCTGCCATCGCGCGCGTAGGCGGATACCTCATATTGCTCGTAGCCAAGCGACTGGAGCAACGCCTGACCCGCTTGTTGGATTTCGAAACTCGATTCATCGTCAGGCAGGTCGGCGGGCGGGCGGGCGTGAAATACGGTGTTTGGCTCCAGTGTCAGTTGATACCACGACACATGCGTGGGCTGCAGTGCGGCCGCTGCCCGTAAATCATCCAGTGCCGCGGCAACATCCTGTCCGGGCAGTGCATACATGATGTCGATATTGATATTGTCGAAGCCCGATGCCTGTGCTTCATCTACGGCTCGAGAAATATCCTCTACCGAATGAATGCGACCCAATTTCGCGAGAGCCGTCGCGTCAAAACTTTGCGCTCCGATCGACAAACGGTTAACGCCAGCTTGCCGATAGCCCAGCGGATCGCCGCATTCGACCGTTCCGGGGTTCGCCTCCATCGTAATCTCAACGTCATCGACCAACGCGAAATGTTCCGCAATGGCATCGATAAGTTTGTCAATGTCAGCCGGCGAAAAAAGACTCGGAGTGCCGCCGCCGAGGAAAATACTTTGTAGCGGACGGTTGTCCGCGCGCCTCACCTCGTGTTCGAGATCGGCGAGCAGTGCGTCGATGTAACGGGCCCGCGGTGCAGCATTACCGGCTGTGTGCGAATTGAAATCACAGTACGGGCACTTGCGTACGCACCACGGCAGGTGCACGTACAAAGCAAGCGGTGGTGTAAGCATCAGAGTTCTTGCAGTTGTCGCGCCAGTTTGGAAAGCGCTTTGCCGCGATGACTGCGTGCATTTTTTTGTTCCGCGCTCAGCTCAGCCGAACACACGCCGAGCTCCGGGTCGACAAACACAGGGTCATAACCAAAACCACCGTCGCCGCGGCGCTCACGCGCAATGCTGCCGCGCCAGGCGCCCTCGGCGATCAGCGGTTCACGGCCGTCAGGGTGCACGAAACAGGCGACGCAGTGGAACGTAGCCGTACGTTTTTCATCCGGCACATCCTGTAATTCGTGAAGTAACTTGTCGACGTTCGCCGCGTCACTTGCGTCCGCGCCAGCATATCGCGCCGAGTAGACGCCCGGTCGGCCGTGCAGGGCATCGACGGCCAGCCCCGAGTCGTCGGCAATGGCGGGCAAGCCGGTTAGTTCTGCTGCATGCCGCGCCTTGATCAGCGCGTTTGCGACAAAAGTATCGCCGCTCTCTTCAGCTTCGCTAATTGCAAAATCTGACTGCGGCACGATAGAGCAATCAAGGTTTGCAAGTAGGCGCGCGATCTCGCGCAACTTACCGAGATTGCCGCTCGCCATGACGATCTTGTTCAGCGTGACAGCACCGCGTTCTGCGCTTCGATAATTTCATCAACGCCTTTACGCGCCAACGAAAGCATCGTTGTGAATTCGTCGTCGCTAAATGCATGACCTTCGGCTGTACCCTGTACTTCTATGAACCGGCCAGCATCATTCATGACGATGTTCATATCAGTTTCAGCTTCAGAGTCTTCTGGATAATCCAGATCGAGAACCGCCGTGCCATCGTAAATTCCTACCGATACGGCTGCTACTCGACCATGCAGCGGATTCTTTTTGAGCGTCTTGGCATCGAGAAGTTTTTGTACTGCGATCGACAACGCAACGAATGCACCGCTGATTGAAGCCGTGCGTGTACCGCCATCTGCCTGCAAGACGTCACAGTCGAGTGTAATGGTGCGCTCACCCAGGGCCGCCAAGTCGATGACTGCGCGTAGAGACCGACCAATGAGTCTCTGAATTTCCTGAGTGCGACCACTTTGTTTGCCGCGTGCAGCTTCGCGACCGGTACGCGTATTGGTGGCGCGCGGCAACATGCCGTATTCGCCCGTCACCCAGCCGCTGCCTTTTCCGCGCAGCCAAGGTGGCACTCGACCTTCAACGCTGGCCGTGCACAGCACTCGAGTATCACCAAATTCTGCCAGGACACTGCCCTCGGCGTGGCGCGTAAAATCCGGGGTAAATCGCACGACCCGCATTTGGTCGGCTTCGCGGCCACTTGGGCGCATCATTCGCTCCTTAATCTTAGGGACCGAGCCACTTGAGCGCGGTGCCAGTCGTATTGTCGCTGTAGGGTGAGTTCGTACTCAAGGCCTGAACGCTGAGATCTTTGAGACTTTCTGTGAGGTTTCGATCCTGCGGCTGTCCGATTTGTGCTACATCGTGATCGCTAAGTCCGGACCACAGTCCATCGGAACAGGCCAGTAGGACATCGCCGTTTCGCAATTTTTGCTTGCCCGTGATGCTCATGTCCGGAACCGGCGCATCGCCGCCGATGCAACACTCGACAAAATTTCGCATCGGATGATCCAGTGCTTCTGCTTCAGTGATAGCGCCTTCCTGAATCAAGACTTCGACGTGACTGTGATCTCGGGAGCGCGTCAAGACCTCGCCATTACGCAGTTGATAGATGCGGCTATCGCCGATGTGCGCCCAATAGGCACCACCTTCCTGTACCAGACAAAGGGCGCAGGTCGCTCGTGGCCGAAAATCGACGGCAACGTCAAGACCGAGTCGAACGACTTCATCGTGGGCCTTCGACAAGGCCATATAGAGAAAGCCCTGCGGATCGAAAACAGGCAATTGTGTATCGACAAATATATCCTGCACGACCTTGAGCCCTGTTTCGGCTGCGCGGGCACCATCTGAATGGCCGCCCATGCCGTCGAAGACAAGCATCAGGGCAGCGTCTTCGGCCACTACGACGGCTGCGCGGTCCTGATTGTCCGAACGGTCGCCCAATGCGGAGACTTTGGCGTATTCGATTTGCATTAAGTTTTTCGCTGTTTACTGACGCCGGCCATGCTGCCATGAAATAATCGCTATAGACGTGACCAACACAGCAAAACACGGAGAAGGACGACGATGTTACACAGTATGACAGGCTTTGCGCGACAGTCGGCCGAATCGGCACTGGGTACGCTTAGCTGGGAGTTGCGCGCCGTCAATCACCGCTACCTCGAAGTCCAGTTCCGACTGCCTGAGGAGTTGCGGCCCAAGGAACATGAATTCAAACAGCAAGTCAGTGCCGCGCTGGGTCGTGGCAAGGTGGATTGCGCACTGCACTTCCAGCGCGCCTCAGGCCGGCAGACCGACATGCAGCTCAATACCGAATTGGTCAAACTGGTCGGCGCCCGTGCAGCTGAAGTAGCCACACACGTTCCGGATGCTGCGGCAATCAATCCGCTCGAAATATTGCGTTGGCCTGGAGTCATAGCAGAACCAGAGCTGGATGCCGAACCACTGATAGCCGCCGCTGCCGACTTGCTCGGACAAACCCTGTCAGCGATGAGCGCAATGCGTGCCAGTGAAGGGACGCGCATCGGCGAGATGATCGAAACACGCTGCGCTGAGATTGCAAACATCGCGGTGGGCGTACGCGAGCGCATGCCGGAAATACTCGCGGCAGTCCGTGATAAACAACGAGAGCGCATCGAACGTCTTGACGTGGCAGCGGATCCGGCTCGGTTAGAAGTCGAGCTCGCATTGGTTGCACAAAAACTGGATGTCGATGAAGAACTCGATCGGCTTGATAGCCACCTTGCGGAAATTCGTCAGGCGCTGGCGGGCACCGAGCCGGTTGGTAGACGCCTCGATTTCCTCATGCAGGAGTTGAACAGGGAGGCCAACACACTCGGCTCTAAATCGGCCGATGCACAAACCACCAAGGCTGCGGTAGAGCTCAAAGTACTAATCGAGCAGATGCGCGAACAAATTCAGAACATTGAGTAGCGCACTCCATGACTGACACCAAGACGCGCCTGTTCGTCATTGCTGCGCCATCGGGTGCCGGCAAGACAACGCTGGTGCACGCAATGGTCATGCGTAATCCGGAGTTGCGCTTTTCGATTTCGTACACGACCCGGCCGCAACGCAGCAATGAAGCTGATGGCGTAGATTACCTGTTTGTCGATACCGATAAGTTCGAAGAGCTGCGCGCGAACGGCGAACTACTCGAGTCCGCTACGGTTTTCGATAACTTTTACGGCACGAGTCGAACGCAGGTCGAATCGATTCTCGCCGATGGACATAACGTCGTTCTCGAGATCGACTGGCAGGGTGCTCGCCAAGTGCGGGAATCGATGCCCGACTGTGTGACCATTTTCATATTGCCGCCGTCGCTGACCGAGCTTGAGAGGCGGCTGCGGGACCGAAGAACCGACAGCGAAGCGGTGATCAGCCGACGCCTGCGTGACGCCGTCAGCGATATGGCCCGCTGGGTCGAATTCGACTTCGTCATTATCAATGACGACCTGGACCAGGCGGTCGCAGCGCTTGAATCAGTGTTCGCCGGAGAAGGACAGGCTCAATCGACTGAAAACGAGGAATTGCGCGCCAGAGTCGTTGATATCATTGCCTTATAACTTTTTGGAATAAGCTATTGTGCCACCGACGGAGCGTAGCGTAACGTAGCGCCTCGACTAAAAGAGGACGACTCGCATGGCCCGCATCACTGTAGAAGACTGCCTGGACAACATTGACAACATTTTTGAGATGGTACTCGTTGCCGCTAAACGCGCCCGTCGCGTAGCGCACGGCGCCGACCCGATGGTCGAACTCGAAAACGACAAGCCCACGGTCATCGCATTACGTGAAATTGCTGAAGGTCATGTCACTCCCGCCATCCTCGAAGAAATTGAGATTCCAGCCGCTGATGAGTTTATGCCGCCGGAAGTTGCCGAAGAAGTTCTGCCGGTCCGCGGCATCTCGATAGGCGACTAGTACTCGCATTTCCCGGTCCGCTCACCGCGACAGCTTCCCTGCGACGCGGGTATGATCAAGGCATGGATTATGCCGCAGCATTGCTAGCGAAATTGCCGGGCGCGTCAAAGCGCGACTACGGTTTGCAGCATCTTGTCGATACGCTCGAGAGCTATCTCTCCAGCGAGCAGATCGAGTCGATAATGCGTGCTTATGCCTTTGGTGCCGAAGCCCATGCGGGTCAGACACGCAAGACTGGTGAGCCCTATATTTCACACCCGGTTGCTGTGGCCCAGGAACTCGCCGACATGCGTCTCGATTCGCAGGCGATCGAAGCAGCGATTCTGCATGACGTCGTTGAAGACACGCCAGCATCAATTACAGATATTGAGGAAAATTTCGGCACCGATGTTGCGTTGCTCGTGGACGGCGTAAGTAAGCTCGACCAGATCGAATTTCATAGTCGTGCCGAGGCTCAAGCCGAGAGTTTTCGCAAGATGATGCTCGCGATGATCGAAGATATTCGCGTAATTCTCGTCAAGCTGGCTGATCGTTTGCACAACATGCAGACCCTCGCTGCGATGCCTTCCGAGAAGAAAGCGCGGATCGCACGCGAGACACTGGATATTTATGCGCCCATCGCCAATCGGCTCGGCATTAATCGGTTCAAGGTTGAATTGGAAGACCTTGGGTTTCGTTACTTGCATCCGTTTCGTTACCGCGTACTGGACAATGCACTGCGGAAAGCTAAGGGCAGCCAGCGTCAGATCGTAAAACGAATCTCGGAAGAAATGGGTGCAGCACTTTCTGGCGAGGGCATTGAAGCCGAAATCATCGGCCGTGAAAAACACCTGTACAGCATTTACAAAAAGATGGCCGAGAAAAAGCGAACGCTGATGGACGTAGTCGATGTCTATGGGTTTCGTATCATTGTAGAAGACGCGAGTGACTGTTATCAGGTTCTCGGATTAGTGCACGGCCTTTACAAACCGATGCCGGGCCGTTTCAAGGACTACATCGCTATTCCGCGCATCAACGGTTATCAGTCATTGCATACCACTTTGTTCGGCCCTAAAGGCCTGCCGTTGGAAGTGCAGATCCGCACGCGGGAAATGGACCGGGTAGCCGAGTCGGGCGTCGCATCGCACTGGCAGTACAAAGCGGAAGAGAAATCGGATGCAACACCTCAGAGACGCGCGCGCGAGTGGCTCGCAAACCTCGCAGAGCTGCAAAGCTCAGGGACCTCGGAAGAATTCCTGGAAAGCGTCAAGGTAGATCTGTTCCCTGACAAAATTTACGTGTTTACGCCGACTGGCGACATCATGCCGTTGCCCAAGGGCTCTACAACCGTCGATTTCGCGTACGCCGTACATACCGACATTGGTAACCGATGTGTCGCTGCGAAAGTCGATCGCAATCTGGTTCCGTTGCGCACCAAGCTCACCAATAGTCAGACCGTAGAGATCGTAACGAGCCGCGGTGCCAAACCGAACCCGAATTGGCTGACCTTTGTACGCACTGCAAAAGCCAGAACAGCAATACGGCATTATATGAAGACCATGCGGTCAAGTGAGTCCGTTGATTTAGGTAAGCGCTTGCTGGATCAATCACTCAAAGATCTGGACTCTTCGCTGCGAAAAGTCGGCAAAGTTCGCATGAAGTCTGCTTTGGAAGAACTTGGCCTCAACAACAATACAGAACTGTTTGAACAAATTGGTCTCGGTGAACGCCTGGCACCGCTAACCGCGCGCTTCCTTGTCGGCGTAAATGAAGACGGCGAAACCGAGACCAGTCAATCGAGCCTCGTGATCGCGGGCACCGAGGGCATGGTCGTGAGCTACGCGCGTTGTTGCTTACCGATTCCTGGCGATGAAGTCATGGGTTATCTAAGTTCCGGTCGCGGCGTCGTCATTCATCGCAATAATTGCGGCAACCTCGCGATCTTCCGTAAGCAACCGGAGAAGTGGATCTCGGTTAGTTGGGAAGAAAACCTTGACCGCGAATTTGCCAGTCAGATTTCAATAGAAACCTTGAACAAACCGGGCGCACTAGCCGAGGTAGCAACCACGATCGGCGACGGCGGTTCGAACATCGAGCAGGTCTCAGTGCTCGGCCGACACGAAGATTGCTCGGTCCTGTCGTTCCTGTTGCAAGTTCGCGATCGACACCATCTCGCACAAATCATGCGCGCCGTGCGCAAAATGCCAAACGTCATTCGAGTATCGCGCGACTGCGCGTAGTACAAGCGGCCCTCAACAACGGAGTAGATAATTACAATGAGCAAGTCAGCAATTCACAGCGACAACGCGCCCGCAGCGATTGGCACTTATTCGCAGGCCATCCGGGCCGGAGATCTGGTGTTTCTGTCGGGACAGATTCCGCTTGACCCGGAATCGATGGACGTTGTGGACGGCGACTTCGAGGCACGCGCACGCCAAGTGTTCGACAATCTTCGCGCTGTCGCGGAGGCGGCCGGCGGCAATTTGAATAACGTCGTCAAGCTCACCGTGTTTCTGACGGACCTGGGTAACTTCGCGGCCGTCAATAGCGTCATGGAAGACTATTTTGAACAACCCTTTCCCGCCCGAGCGGCTGTTGGTGTTGCGTCGTTGCCGAAAGGTGTCGACGTAGAGGCCGACGCGATTCTGGCGCTGTAAGAGCGGCTTTCGCCGCGATGACCGTTGGCGCCCCGAATCTTGCCGCGCCACTGACTGCACTCAGTGGTGTTGGTCCAGCCCTGGCGAGCAAACTCGAACGACTTGATCTGTTTCGTGTCGAGGATCTGTTATTCCTATTGCCACTGCGTTACGAGGATCGCACCCAACTCGTGCGTTTGGGCGCCCTTGAACTGGGCAAGCGCTGCCTTATCTCGGGTGAAGTTCAACTTGCTGAGACGGTTTATCGTGGTCGCAGAAACCTGCTGGTCCGAATCGCGGACGGCACGGGTCAGGCAACCTTGCGGTTTTTTCATTTTTCCCGGCAACAGCAGGCGCAGTTCCAGCCTGGAGTTAGCGTCAGCTGTTTCGGTGAAGTGCGCAAGGGACCGATCGGTTTCGAAATGGTCCACCCCGAGTATCGTTTGCTGCGAAATGATCAGAATGCCGCCACTAATGAAACGCTGACCGCCATTTACCCTGCCACCGAAGGCGTTCAACAAGGTCGAATGCGGAATCTGACTGATCAGGCGTTGCGGATAATGTCTGCATCGCCTCCGGCTGAACTACTGCCTGCCGAGGTAACCAAGAGTCTCGCAGTACCCGAACTCGCCGAAGCCATTCGATACTTACATCGTCCGCCAGCTGACGCGGACGTAGCAAGCATGCTCGAAGGCAAGCACCCGTGCCAGGTGCGCCTCGCCTTCGAAGAGCTGCTCGCTCACTACATGAGTCTGCGCAATCTTCGCGCTCTGGCGCAAACCGAAACAGCCGTCGCGCTACAAGGTGGGGATAAGCAGATAGAACAGTTCACCGCGGCATTGCCGTTCGAACTTACGGCTGCGCAGCAACGGGTAGTTGCAGAAATCCTCGCTGACATGAGCGCCGCGCATCCGATGATGCGACTCATACAGGGTGATGTTGGATCAGGAAAAACTGTTGTTGCTGCAATTGCCTGTCTTAAGGCGATCGGGTCCGGTGTCCAGGCCGCAATTATGGCGCCGACTGAGCTGCTGGCCGAGCAGCATTGGCGAAGCTTTAGCGACTGGCTCGCCCCACTCGGCATTTCGCCAGCTTGGTTAAGCGGCAGTCAACGTGCCGCGGCGCGGCGCGAGTCTCTTGCAGCAATCGCAGACGGCAGTGCCACACTTGCCATTGGCACACACGCACTTTTTCAGGAAGGCGTGAACTTCAAGAATCTCGCTCTCGTCGTCATTGATGAACAGCATCGCTTCGGTGTGCACCAGCGCGTCGCCTTGCGCGAGAAAGGTGTATCGGCAGAAGGCTACCCGCACCAGCTTGTCATGACCGCAACACCGATACCGCGTACGCTTGCAATGGCCGCCTATGCAGACCTGGATACGTCGATCATTGACGAGCTGCCGCCAGGTCGAGAACCTGTACAAACTGTTGCCTTGCCGGAAACACGCCGAGAAGAAGTCATCGAGCGAGTGCGTTCGGCGTGCCAATCGGGGCAGCAGGCGTATTGGGTGTGCCCGCTCATTGAAGAATCGGAAGTGCTCGATTACGAGGCGGCACAGGTTAGCTACGACATGCTCAGCAAGGCACTGCCTGATGTCCGCGTTGGTCTCGTGCACGGCCGTATGCGTTCGGCAGAAAAAGAGCGCGGCATGCGCGCCTTTAAAGAGGGCACCATTCAGCTGCTGGTTGCGACGACCGTCATTGAAGTCGGTGTCGATGTACCCAACGCCAGTCTGATGATCATCGAAAATGCGGAACGCATGGGTCTATCGCAACTGCACCAGCTGCGCGGTCGAGTCGGGCGCGGCAGCGTACAAAGTCACTGCGTTTTGCTGTACAAGCCGCCGCTTGGTGGGACCGCGCGCAGCCGACTCGCCGTACTACGTGACACCAATGACGGATTTGTAGTTGCACAACGGGATCTCGAGTTACGCGGACCCGGCGAGTTATTGGGTACGCGCCAGACTGGCCTACCGGATTACCGAATTGCCAACCTCGTACGAGACGCCGACTTGATGCCGCAGGTTCAACTTGCCGCAGAATCGATCCGTAGTAACGCGCCAGAAACCGCCATGGCCATAATCCGCCGCTGGCTCGGCGATGCCGGACGCTACGGCAAGGTCTGAAAAACAGTAAACTGTGCCCGAATGAAGAAAAGCACCTTTGATCTCTTGCCGCGTGGCGTCATTAGCCAGGTTCGCAATTACGCGAAACTCATGCGCATCGATAAACCAGTCGGCATCTGGCTATTGCTATGGCCCGTGTTATGGGCGTTGTGGCTGTCCGGCGAGGGTCATCCTGACCAGGGGTTATTTGTCGTATTCATGCTCGGTGTCTTCGTTATGCGATCGGCCGGATGTGTGCTCAATGATTTTGCCGACCGCAAGATCGACCCATACGTAGAGAGGACTCGTACACGACCCATCGCATCGGGTGCGGTTTCGCCTACTGAGGCACTGGTTTTGTTTGCCGCGCTTGGCTTAATTGCGATTGGCCTGGCTACGATGTTGAACCGGCAGGCACAAATGCTAGCCATCGTCGCCGCAGGGTTGACGATCGCCTATCCATTCATCAAGCGATTTGTGTCCATTCCGCAGTTCGTGCTCGGCGCGGCATTTGGCTGGGCCGTGCCGATGGCTTTCGCTGCACAGACCGGTGACACCTCTCAGCTAGCTTGGCTGGTGTTCGGTGTTGCGCTGATTTGGGCCGTTATCTACGACACTTTTTACGCGATGGTCGATCGCGACGACGACATCAAGGTCGGCGTTAAGTCGACGGCCATCCTGTTTGGCGATGTCGATCTATTCATTATTGCCGGCATGCAGGTACTAATGTTGATTGGCTTGTTGTTCGTGGGCCTGCGCGCTGCACTTGGCCTCTGGTACTACCTCGCCGTCGCCGTCGCAGCCTGCTTGATGGGCTACCACCTTTGGCTCGCGCGCGACCGCCAACCGGCGGGCTGCTTTGCCGCGTTCTTGCACAATCACATTATTGGACTGGTTGTTTTCATCGGCATCGTCTTGCACTACACGTTCAATCCACCGATGTAGTGACGCCGTCAGGCTTGAGGTCAAGTTCTCGCAATCGCAAGCACGCTTACCGTGCTTGCACCAGACGCGACAACCGCCCGCGCGAGTTCTCTGCTAGTTGCACCAGTCGTGATCACATCGTCAACAATCAACACATGCTGAGCACTGCAGCCGCCGCGGACGCTGAAAGCCTGTTGCAGGTTGTGACGACGCGCCTGTGCCGTGAGCCCCGATTGACTCGGCGTCGCCCTTGTGCGAGCAAAGTTCGTAAGTAAGGGTAGTCCGGATCTATTGCTTAGCAAGCGTGACAATTCAATAGCCTGATTGAAGCCGCGCATCGTGTGCCGGCGCCAATGCAATGGCACCGGCAACAATGCATCGACGTTACTCAGTTGCACGCGACTCGCTCGCCACAATATTTCTGAAAATATCGGCACGTAATCGAGTCGACGTCGAAACTTGAGTGCCTTAAGTGCCGCGTCAACTGGAAACGCATACTGAAATGGCACGATTGATGAGTCGATCGGTGTCTCTTCTGTCGTGATCAGGTGTTCGCGCCACGGCATGTCTTCAAGGCAATGCACGCAAACGCCGAATTCGTGCCGCTCGCAACGAACACCACAGAAAGCGCAATTCAACGGCAGCAGATGTTGCTTGAGGGTTTGCAGGATCACGTGTTAATTGTCGGCGGACCAGGTTCGTTTAGCTGCTTGTGAAACTGCGCGATACGAACACAAAGCTGGTACCGTTCAGTGATGACTCTTCGCAATTTCGATGTTCGCCGCAATTTCGATCGTGCGGCGGATCATTTCGATGACTATGACTTTGTGCATGCGGTGACACGGGCAGGTCTGATGTCCAGGCTCGAGCCGATGCTGGTCGAGGCAGAAACCGTTGTCGATCTTGGCTGCGCCACCGGCACGGCCTGCAAGCCTCTCGCCAGGAAATTTCGCGGTGCACACATAATCGCTATCGACCAATCGGCAAACATGTTGTGTAAGGCCGGCGGCAAACGATCCTGGTTTTCGAAATTCTCTCTGCTGCAAGCGAGTGCGAACGCCATTCCGTTAGCCGATCAAAGTGTTGACGTCGTCTTTTGCAATCAGTTGCTGCCTTGGGTGACGAATAGCGGCGAAGTGTTTTCTGAAGTGGGCCGGGTGTTGCGTAAGAATGGCTTGTTCCTATTTGCGAGCCTCGGACCCGATAGTTTCTCGGAATTACGTCGAGCCTGGCAGGACGTCGATGCTGGTCCACATGTCCATCCATTCCCGGATATGCACGACCTGGGCGATGCTGCCGTGCGGGCAGGGATGCGCGACCCGGTTCTTGACGTTGACCGACTTGGTATCACCTACAAAGATGCAGAGGCCCTGTTTCGCGATCTAAGCGGTTGTGGTGCTCGCAATTGCTTGGCCGATCGCGCATTGGCGTTGACGGGAAAGGACCGCTTCAACAGTATGGTTACGGCGATCCAACGAGGCGGCAATGACAGTCTGATCAAGCTTGATCTCGAGCTTGTTTATGGCCACTGCTGGGGGTCCGGGCCGCGCGCCCGTGACGGCGAAGTTCGAATCTCGGCTGAAGGAATCGGTCGACGGTCTTAAGTTCCTGTTAAATAAGATAATAATTCACGGCCTTCGCATTTGTCAGGATTGCATGGGCCGCGTTGTTTCAGTAAACTTCGCAAGCTTTTTTGCCGGTGTATCAGCCTGATCGCCGACAATCAGAATTACATGCGGCCCGGGTAGGGATCGCAGGATGAACAATCAATGATTCGAAAACTTATTATTTGCGTACTTGGCCTGACCTGGGCCGGTACCGCGATTGCCGACCTCGCGTTGAACATGCCTAAAGGTGCAACGGCGCTCAGTGCCGAGACCTATGGCATCCACATGACTGTATTCTGGTGGTGCGCTGGCATTGGTCTGTTCGTATTCGTAGCGATGATCTACTCGCTGTTCGCACATCGGAAATCGCGTGGCAAAGAAGCCGCTGACTTTTCGCATAGCACCACTGCCGAAGTTATCTGGACCATAGTCCCGTGCTTCATTTTATTATTCATGGCGGTCCCGGCAGCCGAAACCATGATCAAGCTCGAAGACTCCCGCAATCCGGATATGTCGGTCGTCGTCACGGGATACCAATGGCGTTGGCATTATAAGTACCAGGATCAGGACATTGCGTTTTACTCAAGCCTGGCGGCACCCAGTCTGCAGGCTCGCGGCAAAGCATCCGGTATTGATCCGTTCAGCGTCGAGAATTATCTGTTGGAAGTTGATAACCCGCTTGTCGTGCCTGTAGGAGCAAAAGTTCGAATATTGCTGACTTCGAATGATGTAGTGCACGCATGGTGGGTGCCTGAACTCGCAATTAAGAAAGACGCCGTTCCGGGTATCGTCAATGAGACCTGGTTTCAGGCTGAAGTGGTAGGCACTTATCGCGGCCAGTGTGCCGAATTGTGTGGCAAGGATCACGGCTACATGCCGGTCGTCGTCGAGGTGCTTGAAGCGGACGCATATGCGGCTTGGGTCGAAGAACGTACAGGGAGTAGCGAATAATGGCTGATCACGGCCCGGCCAAGGGCATTACGCGCTGGTTGTACACGACCAATCATAAGGACATCGGCACGATGTACCTTATCTTCAGCCTCTGCATGTTCTTCATCGGCGGTCTGATGGCAATGGCTATTCGCCTTGAACTCTTCGAGCCAGGTCTGCAGTTCATGCACCCGGAGTTCTTCAATCAGATGACGACCATGCATGCATTGATCATGGTTTTCGGTGCCGTGATGCCTGCGTTTGTCGGTCTCGCGAACTGGATGATACCGATGATGATCGGCGCGCCCGACATGGCGTTGCCGCGCATGAACAACTGGTCTTTCTGGATCCTGCCCGTCGCATTCGGCATTTTGTTGTCGACCTTGCTGATGCCGGGAGGGGCTCCTGCCAGCGGCTGGACGATGTATCCGCCGCTCGTCTTGCAGACCGGTGACGCATTCCCGTTCTTGATTTTCTCTGTGCACCTGATGGGCCTGAGTTCGATCATGGGTGCGATCAATATCATTGTGACGATCCTGAACATGCGCGCACCGGACATGTGGTTGCTGAAGATGCCAATGTTTGTCTGGACCTGGTTGATCACAGCCTACTTGTTGATTGCAGTCATGCCGGTGTTGGCGGGTGCAGTGACGATGCTGCTCACTGATCAATTTTTCGGCACAAGCTTTTTCCTGGCCGCCGGCGGCGGCGATCCGGTCATGTTCCAGCACATATTCTGGTTCTTCGGACATCCCGAGGTTTACATCATGATCCTGCCCGCGTTTGGCGTTGTGTCAGAGATCATTCCGACGTTTTCGAGAAAGCCATTGTTCGGACACGACTCAATGGTCTATGCCGCATCGTGTATCGCGTTCCTCTCGTTCATCGTTTGGGCACACCACATGTTTACCGTTGGCATGCCTCTGACCGGACAACTGTTTTTTATGTTTGCGACGATGCTGATTGCCGTGCCGACAGGCGTGAAGATTTTCAACTGGGTTGCAACAATGTGGCGTGGCGCTATGACGTTCGAAACGCCGATGCTGTTTTCTCTGGCATTCGTGTTCCTGTTCACGATCGGCGGTTTCTCCGGCGTCATGCTGGCCATGGTGCCGGCTGATATTCAATATCACGACAGCTACTTCGTCGTCGCTCATTTTCATTATGTGTTGGTACCGGGCTCGATCTTCGGCCTGTTCGCGGCCGCCTACTACTGGCTGCCGAAGTGGACCGGACACATGTACAACGAAACTGCCGGCAAGATTCATTTCTGGATGTCGACAATATTCGTCAACCTGACGTTCTTCCCAATGCACTTTCTGGGTCTGGCCGGCATGCCACGGCGCATCCCCGACTACTCCACGCAGTTTGCGGACTTCAATACGATTGCCAGTATCGGCGCGTTTGGCTTTGGCTTGTCGCAGTTAATCTTCGTTTACGTACTTCTGACGTCGAAGAAGGGCGCCCGGGCAACCGACCGGGTCTGGGAGGCGCCGAGGGGTCTGGAGTGGACCGTGCCATCGCCAGCGCCGTATCACACGTTTGATACACCGCCCGTAAAACGCGTCGCCGAGGAAGCGTTCGAGTGACGAAGAATCACCGCACAGCCCTGCTGTTGGCTGCGATTGCAGTCTCTTTTTTTCTGGGCTTCATCCTGATGGGCGTGTTGCGCGCATGAATTCGCAGAACGCATCACTTGCCGCACGCCTGGTATTTTTCGCGGTCGCAATGTTCGGTTTTGGCTTGCTTGTCTTACCACCGCTTTATGAGGTGTTCTGTGAGATCACAGGTTTCGGTGGTCGTACTAACACAACAGCACAGGTGGCCAATGAAGCGCCTGATCTCACCCGAACAGTACGCATCGAGTTTGTCACCACTGTAAATAATTACGCCCCCTGGAAGTTTGAGCCCACCGTCGACAGCATGACAGTTAACCCGGGCAGGATGTACTACGCGACTTTTGACGCGACTAACCTGTCGGGTGACGAACGTGTCGGTCAGGCAGTGCCAAGCGTTGCGCCAGTATCGGCAACAGAGCACTTTCAGAAAATTGAGTGTTTCTGTTTTTCGTCGCAGGAGTTCGCAGCCGGCGAACAACGCGCATTGCCGCTGCAATTTATCGTGAATCCGGATCTACCCGATTACGTCGACACCATTACGTTGTCGTACACTTATTTTGAGAGTACCTATGTCACACGCAGATGATCACTATTACGTCCCGCACGGCAGCCACTGGCCGATAGTCGGCTCGTTAGGTCTGTTGCTGCTCATGGTCGGTGTCTCGACCTGGCTGAATGGCGCGGATGCTGGTTTCTGGATCATGTGGTCCGGCGCTGCAGTTCTGATCGTCATGTTGTTCGGTTGGTTTGGCACGGTCATCAACGAAAGTCTGAACGGTCTGTACAACGCACAAGTCGACAAGTCGTTTCGCATGGGCATGTTCTGGTTCATTTTCTCGGAAGTCATGTTCTTCTGTGCGTTTTTCGGCGCGTTGTTCTACGCGCGTAACATGTCCATCCCGTGGCTTGGCGGCGAGAGCAACAATTTCTTTACTAACTTGTTGCTTTGGGAGGGCTATGAAAGCACCTGGCCTTCAAATGGACCGGGCGAATTGGGCGGCGAATACAAGGTAATGGGCCCTTTTGGCTTGCCTCTTATTAATACCGCAATCCTGCTGACCAGCAGTATCACGGTTACGATCGCGCACCATGCGTTGATCGCCGGCCAGCGCAAACTACTTACGACGTTTCTTGCCCTCACATTCCTGCTCGGATTCGTGTTTGTTTACTTGCAAGGCGCTGAGTACATCGAGGCGTACGAGCATTACAACCTAAAGATGACTACGGGTATTTACGGCTCGACGTTTTTTATGTTGACCGGTTTTCACGGCATGCATGTCACGATCGGTGCAATTATGTTGACGATCATTTGGCTGCGGGTTGTGAAAGGCCATTTCACGAAAGACAATCATTTCGCGTTCGAGGCCGTCGCCTGGTACTGGCATTTCGTTGACGTCGTCTGGGTTGGTCTGTACGTCTTCGTTTATTGGATGTAATTCGTTTTCAAGGCTGGATCCAGCCAAGAAAGTACGAGGCAACAAGAAAGACAACAAGAACAAGCGACAGCGCAACGCGAATTTTCAGCGCCTTGAGAACGCGGGCCGAGTCATGGTCTTTTCTGGACAAATGAAATAAGCCGGAACCGAGGCTGACGACAATTGCTATGAGCAATGCAATTACTACAAGTTTCACTGTCATTCCGATCTGAACGGGGCGAGAAGTATATCGTGAACCAGGCCAGCAAAAATCCGTTACCCGAATGGTTGCCATTCGTCATTGGCGTCTTTCTGGTCGTGCAATTTGCCGGGCTCGGTGCCTGGCAGATCAGTCGTGGACTCGACAAGCGCGCGGAGCAGGAATTGTTCACGGACGATACCGGCTTCTCGAACTGGACCGACGGCATGTCGGTTCACCCATATCAACGCCTCAAAGTTGACGGTGAATTCGACGTAGAACACCAGTTTTTGCTCGACAACATCATTCTGAACGGTCGCTACGGCTATTACGTAGTGACGCCACTGATGTTGAGCGACGACAATGACGTACTACTGGTGAATCGTGGCTGGATAGAAAAAGCAGGAGACACGCTGGATCCGTCGCTGCTTTCTATCGACGCGCCTCGTATAACGGTGCACGGTCGCGCGGGCTCTTTGCCGCGGGCTGGCTACAAGATGGGTGAAGCCATCAGACGCGGTTCGCCATGGCCGAAGCATGCCGTGTATCCGACTCTCGAAGAGATCGCAGCGGAGCTTGGTCACGGGGTACAGCCGTTTGTGCTGTTGATGGAGCCTGACTATGAGTTCGGATTCGTGCGCCATTGGGTCCCTGAGGAAATGGGGCCAGGTCGACATTTCGCCTACGCGCTGCAGTGGTTTGCGATGGGCGTTGTGCTGGCCGCGTTACTCATCTGGAATTATCGACGGCGTCGCAATCGTGCCTGATTCACCGCGAAAATCGGCTCGCCCGCAGCTGCTGCTGATCGCCCTCGTGTTCTTCGGGCCGTTGCTGGTTGCCGCATGGATGTACTACGGCGGACACTTCAATCCTACTGCCGCCGGCAGCAACCATGGCGCCCTGCTCGAACCGCTCGTCAATTTGAGCGAACAAGTACCTGGCTCGGAACTGCTGGCGCAAAGCCAGGGGCACTGGTTGCTGCTGTATTCCAATAGCGAATCCTGCACTGAAGCCTGCGTCGAAGCCCTGTATACGATGCGGCAGGGGCGTCTGATGCTGGGCAAGGAGCAGGACCGGCTGATGCGTGCTTTCTTGCACGGCGATACGCTGCCCGATAAAGTGTTCCTTGCCGATGAGCATCAGGGCCTGATCACGACGCAAGACGAGAACCTTTCCGGCTTGCTGAATAATAAGAAGCCCGCAGAGCTCGCGAGCGGCGGCTATTTTCTGGTCGACCCGCTTGGAAATCTCGTGATGTACTTCCGGCCGGACATTGATCCGTCAGAAATGGTAGATGACATCAAGCACCTGTTGCGCTTGTCGCATATAGGTTGATGGAAAACCGGTTAGCAGGACAATAGGTTGATGGACGAATGATGAGAGGGGAATGAGCGCAAACGTAGAAACAACTCTCGACTGGCGAGACTATTACGAGCTAACCAAGCCTCGTGTGGTTATGCTCATCGTCTTTACGGCGATCGTCGGAATGTTTCTGGCTGTTCCTGCGTGGCCGGGCACGGTGCCATTGGTATTCGGCACGCTTGGTATTGGACTGGCCGCTTCATCGGCCGCCGTGTTCAATCACGTACTCGATGCGCGTATCGATATTCATATGCTGCGAACACGCGGCAGACCTTTGCCGCAAGGGCGGGTATCAGAGAGAAACGCACTGAGTTTCGCCAGTGTTATCGGCATCATGTCGATGATCATCCTTTGGTTTGTGATCAATCCGCTCACGGCCATACTCACGTTTGCATCGCTAATAGGCTACGCCGTCATCTACACGGTGTATCTAAAACGCGCTACACCACAAAACATTGTGATCGGTGGCGCCGCCGGTGCCGCGCCGCCGCTGCTTGGCTGGACCGCTGTAACCGGTGAAGTTCATACCGGTGCAGTGCTGCTGTTCCTGATTATTTTCGTCTGGACGCCACCACATTTCTGGGCGTTGGCGATTGCACGCAAGGACGAGTACGCAAAAGTCGGCATACCGATGTTGCCGGTGACGCATGGCGAAGCTTATACACGCATCAACATTCTTTTTTATACGATTTTGCTCGTGCTGATCACGATCATCCCGTATCTGACTGGTATGAGCGGACTCATTTATCTCGCGACAGCGCTCGTTCTTGATACGGCCTACATGTATTACTCGGTTCAGATGTGGCGCGACCCCGACGATCTTGAACTACCGATGAAGTCGTTCAAGTTCTCGATTTCCTACCTCGGCTTCTTGTTCGCGGCACTGCTGATCGATCATTATTTTCTGATTCAGATCAATCTCTAGTAGACCACGCAGCGGTATCTACCGCTTGCGCTCTCTCAATATTCGTCGAGTGTGTTTATCGGGACGGCCGTCCGTCCTTGGCGTTAGCTGTCGGTCTTGTCGTAACGCTGCGATTTGTTGTTCCCGCTTTTGGATCGTCGCCTTGTCTTCGAGATAGCAGGCTTGTGCTTCTGCTGCCGGGCCGCGGCGATTTGGAATCCCCGAGACTTCAAGTGAGTAAAGTAGTTGTTCGCGAACCAGGTCGATTTTGTCACCGCATTTAACGCGGCTGCCCGGCGTTGCTCGCTCTGCATTAATTCTCACATGCCCGCCAGCTACTGCGGCCGTCGCCCGACTGCGTGTTTTGAAGAAACGGCAGTAATACAGCCATCGATCAATTCGTAAACTCGCCACCAATGTGTCACCGACTTCTAAGTGTATTCATCGCGTACAGCTGGCACAGGTTTTAGCGGCTTTGCGGCCAAATTGCCAACCGCATCCTTGTCGGCAGGCCCGATGGCGCTACACTCAGCCACATCATGAGCGCGGCAGACAACAATCTGACATTCGAGCGCCTTGTACGGCCACACTTTGATCGGCTGTACCGACTTGCCTGGCGCCTCGCTGGCAGCAAGGCTGAAGCCGACGACCTGTTTCAGGAACTGCTCATCAAGGCCTTCGGCATGCTCGACGACCTGGTCGATATCGACCAGCCGGGAGCCTGGCTGAGTCGCGTCATGTACAACCTGTTTATCGACGAGAGACGCCGCTTTGCTCGCCGCCGCATGCATACCGTGGAAGAGGGCGAAATGGCGGGCGACGGCCTGGCAGGCCTGGCCGGAGGCGACGACCCGGTTTATGACAACCAGCGCCTCGAAAAAATACAGCGGCTCGATACCGCCCTGGCACAGCTTAGCGACGAGCATCGCATTGTTGTGCTATTGCATGACACTGAAGGCTATAAAATCACTGAAATTCAAGAGCTTACGGGAACGCCTGTCGGCACGATTAAATCCAGGCTGCATCGCGCCAGGGCTCGGTTGCGCGAAATTTTGAGCGCAGATGGAACCATTTCCTGACGCGCAACGTGTAAGGGATCAAGCAGGACAAAAAACCATGCAAAAAGACCACATACATGAGCAGGATCAGGATGATCCGGAAATTCAGGCACTGTTAAAGGACTATCCGATGCCACAAGCAGACGCAGGCTTTTACGACCAGGCGCTGGCCCGTGCGACCCACGAAGGCTCTCGGCGACAACGCAATCGCTGGATGATTACGGGTTTTGGCGGCGCAATCGCAGCCGGCCTCGCTGTTTGGTTAATTAGTGGCATGTTGATGACGACACCGCAGCTACCGAATGTCGACTCAGCCAGCGCATCAATCGCCGGCGTGACGATGACGCTTGAAGAGCCACGTACCGTGAATCTGGTTTTCTCGACGGCTGAAGCGATGGAGTCGGCCACATTAACCGTATCGCTGCCCGCCGGTGTCGAGCTAGCCGGCTTCCCGGGGCAAAGCGAGATTAGTTGGGAAACAAGCCTCAACGAGGGCCGCAATCTTTTGCCGCTCAAATTAATTGCATTAACACCGGTCGGCGGCGAATTGCTCGCGCGGCTGGAACATGACGATCGTAACCGTGTATTTCGCTTACAGGTCGACGTCTCTTAATTTATTTTCCGGAGAGGAACTCCGGTGACCACAAACGGAGCAAGACAATGAAACAGTTCAACGTATTTTTGGCGACACTCGCACTGACGTGTTTCGCTCTCTCGCCTGCCGCTGCGAATCCAGATGACCTGGATGACCTCGACGTCACGATGGAAGTTGTCGATGATGCCGATGACATCACGGATCTCGTGTCTGAGATGCGCGGTCCGGAACGCGACGGCGCCAGAGAAGGTGACGACGTCGATGATGACTCGGATGACGACCGTGAAGACGAACGTGAAGACGAACGTGAAGACGAGCGTGAAGACGAGCGTGACGAGGAAGAAGAGGACGCTCGCGAAGAGGAAGATGGCGAGGACGAGGAAGGCGATGACATCGAAGAATACGAAGATGACTTCGCTGACGATGACGACTTCACTGAAGAAGATAATGACTTCGCCGATGAAGACGACTTTGAAGAAGGCGAGGACGTCGACGACGACGAATATGACGAGGAAGAAGAGGAAGAGGAAGGCGACGACGAGATGGATGACGATCTGGAAGATGATGTCGTTGACGACGATATTGTCGACTAATCGGCCACTTTTCGCTTCCTAGAAGCAGAAAGACCCTAAATCCCCCCGATTGCGGTGCTTTCGGGGGGATTTTTATGCACCACGTCATAGTTTTGCAGGGCGAATTCCCGGTAACCTCACATCAGACATAACGCGAACACCGGAGCTTGGGCTATTTCCGCGACGCATGACATCATTGGACGCAGACTCTCGGTCGGCGCTTGCGCGCTGCTGACGGTGTTTTTGTGCCTGGCGCCAGTCCAGGACAGCAACGCCATAACCGGCGACGAGCTGTTTGCTGACGGCAACCGCTTGTTTCGTGATGACCTCTACTGGGCAGCCTTGTTGCGCTACCGCGAGGCACTGGAATCCGGGCTGGACACGCCGCTTTTGCACTACAACATGGGTGTAGCGCACTTCAAGGCCAATCAATATGTCCGTTCGCGAACCTCGCTCTTGAAGGCGCTGCAAGCACCGCAGCTCAGAGTCATCTCACAATACAATCTTGGTCTGGCGGCAAATGGCGCCGGCAATGTCGAAGAGGCGCTTGACTGGTTTCGCCAGGCCCGCGATCAGGAAGAGAAACCAAAAATTCGCAGGTTGGCGATTATCGCCATCTCAAGACTGCAGCAGGCGAAACGCGAGGACGACGTTCTGCTCGCGCGTGTCGAAAAACGCGCAGTTGAGAGAAAATTTGCAGAGCTCGGCCTGAAAGCTTTCGTCGGCTTCGGCAGCGACGATAACGTCTTCAGAGCACCTGCCCAGGACTATGTCGATTTTGCGGACGCCGCATTGCCGCTGGTAACGCCAGAGGCCATTTCGGGCGCATATATGCCCATCGATTTTCGCGCCAAATATTCGATAAACAGCCTCAAATTTGAATCGTTTTACGCGGCCTATCGCCTGGCCGGTCGCTACTACCAGGACAAAGAACTCGAGAACGCGAACGAGTACAGCCACGAAATCAGCTTTGGCAGTTCTTATCGCCGCAAAGACGAGAATCGGGAACGACGCATTTTTAGTGCGTTTACATTCGCGCAACACGACGAAACGTATTTCGATCCCGATGACGGCACAGCTCGGGCCGTCAATAACGAATTGATTGATGACCGCATGAACTACACGCGTTACGGACCTGAGATCGCGTGGGTTCAGTCATACAATCGATTTGCGCTTGGTCTGCGCATGAAAGGGCAGCTGTGGAACTACGAAGACACCGAGGTCGTGCCCGAGTATGACCACGAATATTTTGTTTTTGCAGCACACGCCCAATACCGCTTTACCGAGACGTCACTGCTACGCCTCAGCGTTGACAAGTACAGTCGTCGCTATGGCGACCGACCGGCCTTTGACCTCAATGCCAATCAACTAATTACTAACCCGGATTTGCGCTACGACTATCTGGCAGTTGGTTTCACGGCGCGGCAACGTATCACACAGAATATGTGGTTCGGATTCAACGTTGAACGAACCGAGCGACAGGACCGGTATCTCGGCTATAACGACTACACCCGCGATGAGTTTGGCTTCGACTATCGCTGGAAGCCGAGCCCGCGCTTCAAATTCGAGGTGGGGGGCTATTACCGCAACTACGACTATCCGAACGCGTTCGCCTTCCACAACCCGGTCGTCGGTCTGAAGACGCTGGAGACCGTGCGTGGCAACTTGCTAGCGGAATTCCGCTGGACGTCAAACCTGAGCATCAGGGCCGAAGCCGAATTCCGTGAATCGACTTCGACCGACACCCGCATTGGCTACGACCGCACCTCGTTCTCGCTCGGAGTCACCTGGCAGCAGTAAGCGATTCGCACTTTTAGAAGTCCCAACGTATACCAACGTGAACCGAACGTCCGGGCAAAGGCACTGTGTCTTTTAGCGGCGACGTGTGTTGTCTTGCGTCTCGGTCGGTCAGGTTAGTGCCCTTCAGAAACAGAAACACGCCCGACTCATCAAATGCGTAGGACAAATCTGCACCGACGAGCACATAAGAGTCCGTTGGCAGCTCATTTGGCGCAGTATGCGTTTGTTCGTCGTACCAGGTTGCGTCAACTGAGGCTTCGATCGTATTGACGACATAGTGCAGGCCTGCGCCAAACCGCAGCGGTGGAATGCGCGGTAAATAGTTGCCGGTATTTCTGTCCTCACCTTCAACCATGTCGGCGAACAGCCTGGTGTGCAGGTGGCCATTGCCGGGATCGGCAATTTCAAACCGCGCCTCAGCTTCGAAACCACTAAGGCGCGCATCCGTCTGACCGTATTCAAAAACCTGAAACTCATCGATGATGGCTGCAGTCGGTGATAGAAGAATGTAGTCGTCGATCTGGTTCATAAATACCGTAACAGCCCACTCTGTCTTCTCGGTTTCCCCACGCCAGGTAAGATCGATGTTGGTCGATTTTTCCTTGCTTAATACACCATCTCCCAAAGAAATGGCGCCGAGCTCGTAGCGCTGCACGGCGACGTGCGGCCCGTCAGCATACAACTCCGTCGAGTTCGGATGACGCTGCGTGAGAGCGAGATTCGCAGCAAGACTTTGGTTATCCCTAAAGCTGTGAACGAAGCCGACTGAAGCGCCGTAAGCTGTACCCGAGTAGTTCCTCAGATCAAGCTCGGGCTTAATTGTCTGTCGTTCCACCCTTGCGCTCCCTTGCAGAATCCAATCATCCGCAACCGTCCACTCTTCAAATGCGAATACACTTGTTTCTGTCGTATCGGAGGGAGGTACATATGCCTCAGCACCCACCGCGTTGAAGTCGATGTTGCGATATTGCGCACCGAAAGCGCCTACGAGTCCTCCAATGGCACGATGCTTTAACTCCAGACGCGCATCGATGCCGTCGGTTTCAAAAATCGTTCCGACTTCGTCTCCTTCGAATTCGATGTGCTCGTAGTCGGTCGAAGCGATCATGAACTTGGCGGACTCGATAGCTCCGTCGAAATCGAATCTCGAGCGCAACTCATAGCGCGTCTGATCAAGATCGATACTGACTTCTTCCTCTTCCTCTTCTCCTCCTCCGGCACCTTCCTCCTCATGCCCGTGTCCGCCAGGAATTCCGTAGTTACTGTCGAAGTCACTGACGCTAAAGCCAATAAATCCCCAGTCTTCCGTTATCGATACGCCGAGTCCACCGGTTTGCGTTTCGCTATCCGAGTTCTCGACATTACCGAAAGCTTCTTCTTCGTCATGCTCCTCTCCCTCTTCCTCTTCGTGCTCCGCTTCTTCCGCTGCTCTAAAAATCGCCGACTCGGCGAAACCCGGAATGTCGAAGTCATCAGTATCTCGCCGCATGTAGTCGGCGTGTATGGCGACACGCTCGCTGCCGAAATTCGCCTTGGCCGCTATGTCTCTTCGCCCTACCGCGGTATCGCCGCTAACCGCAAGGCCACCGCTGAAAGGCACGTCCAGGGCCGTGTCGGCAATGCGCGAATCAACAACGTTAACGAGGCCTCCGGCCGCACCGCTTCCGTATAGCAATGTCGCAGGCCCTCTTACAATCTCCACGCTGCTGGCGAGAAAACTGTCGACACTGGTTTGATGGTCCTCACTAAGCGCCGACGCATCCAGTGAATCCAGTCCATTCGAAAGGATCCTGACGCGCTCACCAAATTGACCACGAATAACCGGCCGCGACGCAACGGGGCCGAAGAACGTTGAGCTCATTCCCAGTTCCTGGGAAACCGTTTCGCCAAGGCTGGTCGATTGTTTTTTTACTAGCTGCTCGCCAGTGAGTACCGCTGTGGGCTGTGCTAGTTGCTCCACTGTGCGTTGCAGTGGCGTGGCTTCGACGATGATTTCATCCAGCAGATGGTGTTCGTCTTCGTGTGTTTCCTGAGCGTCGGCGGTTACGAATCCTGTAGATACGATAGCAGCGATCGCCCATACGTGAGCGTGAGAAATTTTCATTAGCTTTCCTGATTGTTGTTACTTGAGGGTGTTGTGCTTTTCGATCAGGAAAGAGGGGGTGCTCGCGGTTGCGAAGAAATAAACGTTCTGACAACCGGCCGCGGCAGCGCGGCGTCAAGAACATTTGCAGAAACGCTCGGCAACGAAGCTAGCGTGTAATCTACTGAATTTACGTCATCCAGGCGGTCCAGCTGCACACAGTAGGAACAGGCATCGGCAAGATCGGTCGCCGAGTGATCAAACTGGTGCGTGGCATTCGATAGCTGAAGCCCGGCCAGCAGCAGCACTGCAAAAACCACCATGGGTTTCTTACAGAATGCCTGCAATGTGCTCGTTTTCGGTGCTGCCGTCATACTTCCACCTTTATAGGTACCTCGGACAACAAGATCAAGAGAAAAGTTCATGCTGCTGGGGTTGGCCACTCTTACAATTTGCTAAGATGGCCCGCTTTCCGCCAGCCAGACCCGCCGATGGATGTCACCCCGATACTTGATTCGCTGAATGACGCGCAGCGTCAGGCAGTTACCGCACCTGCCGAGCCTACGCTCGTCATCGCCGGAGCTGGCAGCGGCAAGACGCGCGTACTTGTGCATCGGGCGGCCTGGCTTATCGATGTCGACGGTGTAAGCCCGCAAGCTTTGTTGGCCGTGACTTTCACCAACAAGGCGGCGGCAGAAATGCGTGGCCGCATCGAGTCCTTGCTCAATATTCCGGTCAGACACCTCTGGATTGGCACATTTCACGGACTCGCGCACCGGATGCTGCGGCGGCATTGGCGCGAAGCCAAGCTGCCCCAGAATTTTCAGATCATCGACTCAGACGACCAGATTCGCCTGATCAAGCGCCTGCTTAAGAACCTGGAAATTGATGAGAGTGTCTGCACGCCACGCGAAATCCAGTACTTCATTAATGGTCAGAAAGACGAAGGCTTGCGACCCAAGCACCTTGATGACGATGGTGACCCGAATCGACGCCAGATGATTGCGCTATATCAAGCGTATGAAGATATCTGCAATCGCGGCGGTCTGGTCGACTTTGCGGAACTGTTGTTGCGCGCGCATGAATTATGGCGCGACAACGCCGAATTGCTGGCTCACTACCAACGTCGATTCTCACACTTGCTGGTCGACGAGTTTCAGGACACCAACGCCATTCAGTACGCGTGGCTGCGCCTGCTCGCCGGCAAAACAGGAATTCCTTTTGTCGTTGGCGACGATGACCAGTCGATCTACCGTTGGCGCGGCGCGCGAGTCGAGCATATTCATCGCTTCCAGAAAGACTTCCCAGGCACGACTGTGGTCAAGCTCGAGCAGAACTACCGCTCGACCGCGACAATTTTGCACGCTGCCAATGCAGTCATCGAAAACAACACGTCGCGGCTCGGCAAGAAACTCTGGACCGATGGTGCCGACGGCGAATTGATCCGCGTTTATGCAGCGTACAACGAACGCGATGAATCCGATTTCGTGATCGGCCGACTACGCGACTGGATTGATCAAGGCAACTTGCGCGCTGATGCGGCCGTTTTGTATCGCTCGAACGCACAGTCGCGGGTACTTGAAGAAGGTCTTATCAACGCCGGCATCCCATATCGTGTTTATGGCGGTTTGCGCTTTTTCGAGCGCGCCGAAATCAAAGACGCGCTTGCATACTTGCGCCTGATATCAAATCGCGACGATGACAGTTCATTTGAACGCATTGTTAACAAACCAACGCGCGGCATTGGTGCGCGCACGGCTGACATTATGCGTTCCTACGCTCGGGCGAATAGTTGCTCAATGTGGCGCGCGGCCGGTGCCGTGGCGAGCGATGACCTGAATGGCCGCGCTGCAAATGCCGTACACGCTTTTCTCAACCTGATCGAGACGCTCGCGCGTGACACCGATGCCCTCGATTTGCCCGATAAAATCGATCACGTCATACATGCCAGCGGGCTCATCGACTTTTTCAAAAAAGAGAAGGGCGAAAAGGGCGAGACGCGGGTTGAGAACCTGCTCGAACTGGTCAGTGCTGGCCGCAGTTTTGAACCTGACCCGGCCGAGGAAATGTCGCCGCTCGACGAATTCCTGTCGCATGCGGCGCTCGAGGCCGGCGAAGGTCAGGCTGATGCCTGGGAGGACTGTGTGCAACTCATGACGATGCACTCGGCAAAGGGTCTCGAGTTTCCGCTCGTGTTTATGTCGGGTATGGAGGACGGCCTGTTTCCGCACCAGCGGTCGATCTCCGACCCGAATGGACTCGAGGAAGAGCGACGGCTTTGCTATGTCGGTATAACACGCGCCATGCAAACCCTTTACGTAACCCATGCCGAACAGCGCCGACTGCATGGCATGGACAATTTCTCGCAACCGTCTCGCTTTATCGCAGAGATTCCGGACGAATATATTGAAGAAGTTCGGCCACGCGTGCAGGTTTCCAGACCTGTGCGAACGCCCGGAAAGACGCGCACTCCAATCCGGCAAGGTAGTGAGCAAGGAATCCGGCTCGGTCAACGCGTTCGACACAACAAGTTCGGCGACGGCGTCATCCTCAATTGCGAAGGCCAGGGTGCACATGCGCGGGTCGAAGTGAATTTTGAGACGGCCGGCACAAAATGGCTTGTTCTCAGTTATGCAAATCTCGATCTGATGTAGACTACGCGCGATGAAGATTCTCATTCTCGGCGCAGGTCAGGTTGGCTCTTCAGCCGCTTATCATCTGTCGCGTGAAGAGGCCAACGAAGTAACCGTCGTTGACATGCGTCCTGACGTTCTGCGCGAACTTCAGGATCGACTGGATATTCGAACGGTTGTCGGCCACGCCGCACACCCTGAGGTGCTGGACCGCGCCGGCGCGAACGATGCCGATATCGTCGTCGCCCTGACCGACACCGATGAAACCAACATGGTGGCCTGCCAGGTCGCTTACACCGCCTTTCATACGCCTACCAAGATTGCCCGCATTCGCGCCGCCGAATACATGAACGCGAAGGACCTGTTCACGCAGGACGCGATCCCGATCGATGTTCGAATCAGTCCGGAGCAATTAGTCTGCGAGTATGTCGAGCAGCTCATACTCTATCCCGGTGCATCGCAAGTGCTCGATTTCGCGGACGGTCGTGTGCGACTCGTCGGTGCGCGCGCCGACCGTGATGGCTTGCTGGTCGGGCAACGTATCGCGACGCTCAAGGAGCACATTCCAAACACCGAAGCACGTATTGCTGCGATCTATCGCGACGGCAAAGCGATGCTACCTGAGGGCGATACCGTCGTTCAGGAAGGCGACGAGGTATTCTTCATCGCCGACCGCAAAGACATCCGCGTATTCATGAGTGAGATGCGCCGACTTGAAGACCCGGTCCGTCGCGTCGTTATTGCCGGTGGTGGCAACATTGGCGTGCGTCTGGCGCTGGCCCTCGAACAAACCAACCAGGTCAAGATCATCGAGCGTGACCCACAACGGGCACGGCAGATTTCGGAACAACTCAACAAGGCCATTGTGTTGGTCGGCGATGCTGCCGATGAGGAATTATTGCTCGAGGAGAACATCGACAATGTCGACGTTTTCTGTGCTCTGACGAATTCAGAGGAAGCCAACATTCTGAGCTCGATGCTCGCCAAGCGTCTGGGTGCACACAAAGTGATGGCGCTGATCAATCGCGCTTCATACGTTGATCTTGTCGAAGCAGGTAGCATAGACATCGCAATTTCACCGCAGCAGATCACGATCGGGTCGTTGCTTGCACATGTGCGACGCGGTGATGTCGTCAAAGTTCATTCCCTTCGTCGCGGCGCAGCCGAAGCCATCGAGGCGATTGCACATGGCGAAAAAGGAGATTCAAAAGTTGTCGGCAAGGCCATTGAGGAAATTGATTTGCCGAAAGGCTCGGCAATTGTTGCGCTGGTGCGTGGTGAGCAAGTCATCATCGCGCATCACGACACTATTATAGAGAGTGACGATCATGTCATTCTGTTCCTAACAGATCGCCGCAAGATCGAGGACCTGGAGAAATTGTTCCAGGTCGGCGTATCCTTTGTCTGATAGCAGCCCGCGTCGATGAATTGGACGGTCGTACAACGCATTCTTGGGCTGCTGCTCATGATGTTCAGCGTCACTATGCTGCCGCCCGTCGTTATCAGCCTCATTTTTGATGAACAGTCCTGGCTGCCATTCGTCGAAGGCTTTGGCCTGACGCTCGCGGCTGGTATTTTGTTTTGGCTGCCCGTACATCGATCACGCAAAGACTTGAGACTGCGCGACGGCTTTGTAGTGGTCGCCGCATTCTGGACCGTTCTGGGTACGTTTGGCGCCGCCCCGTTTTATTTTGCAGATGCCTTGTCGATGACGCTGACGGACGCAATTTTTGAATCCATGTCGGGGCTTACAACGACAGGCGCGACCGTGTTGACGGGTCTTGACGATTTGCCGCGATCAATTTTGTACTACCGCCAGCAACTGCAGTGGCTCGGCGGTATGGGAATCATCGTATTGGCCGTCGCCGTCCTGCCCATGTTGGGTGTTGGCGGTATGCAGCTGTACCGCGCGGAAACTCCCGGCCCGGTTAAAGACACTAAGCTCACTCCGCGCATCACCGAAACTGCAAAGGCATTGTGGTACGTGTACCTGACGTTCACAGTCGCTTGTGCAGTCAGTTATATGGCCGCTGGGATGAACTGGTTTGATGCGCTTTGTCACGCGTTTTCAACCGTCGCAATTGGCGGATTCTCCACGCACGACCTGAGCATGGGTTATTTCGACAGCACAGCGATTGAACTGGTCGCGATTGTTTTCATGTTCGCTGCCGGAATCAATTTCTCCCTGCATTTTTATGCCTGGCGTTACGTATCGATCAGTCACTATTCACAAGACCCAGAGTTTCGCGGCTACACAGCTATTCTGATCGGCGTTTCCGTGCTCGTTGTCATCGGATTGTTCCGTCACCAGGTCTTTGATTCGCCCGGTGAAACGATCGTGACGGGTCTATTCCAGGCCGTTTCGATAGCAACGACGACAGGATTCACGACTGCCAACTACGCCGCCTGGCCTGCCGCTGTACCCGTTTTGTTGATCTTCTCGAGCTTTATTGGCGGCTCAGCTGGCTCGACGGCCGGCGGCATTAAAGTCGTGCGTTGGCTACTTATCTATAAACAAGGCGTGCGTGAGATTGTCCGGCTCGTGCATCCCAGTGCGGAGATTCCGGTCAAGCTAGGCAACAAAGCTGTGCAATACCGTGTCGTCGATGCCGTCTGGGGCTTCTTTTCGATTTACGTTGTTGTTTTCAGCGCCATGATGCTCATGATGATGGCAACGGGACTCGATCAGGTAACGGCGTTTTCGGCTATTGCTGCCACGCTCAACAACCTTGGGCCGGGACTCGGCGATGTCGCCGGTGGATTCATGACTTTGTCGGATCCGGCGAAGTGGATTTCGATTGCCGCTATGCTGCTCGGCCGCCTTGAGATTTTCACACTGCTCGTCCTAATTACGCCGACATTCTGGCGTCACTAAGCGCTCCTTGGCCAAACCGCAACAATCACTTATCGACCGCTTCAGCGACGCGACTGGGAAGCTCACTGCCTGGCTAACGTTGTTGATGGTTTTGGCGACTGTCGTCGTTGTTGTCTTGCGCTACGTATTCGATATCGGCTTGATCTGGTTGCAGGAATCGATCATCTGGATGCATGCAACGGTCTTCATGGTCGGCGCAGCTTATACCTTGATGCACGAAGAACATGTACGCGTCGATGTTTTCTATCGCAACATGTCGTTGCAACGCAAAGCCTTGATCGACTTGCTTGGTGTGCTGTTTTTTCTATTGCCCATGTGTGTTTTTCTCGCCATAAAGTCTTACGACTTTGCGGCGACATCGTGGACTATGAATGAAGCGTCTCGCGAGTCGGGTGGTTTGCCCTTTCCGTTCTTGCCTATTATCAAGTCTGTTCTGGTCATCATGCCGGTCACCGTTGGCTTACAGGGCATCGCGATGTTGTTGCGCTCAGCGCGATGTTTGCGGGGTTCGAATTGATGGAGTGGATCCCGCTACTTTTGTTCGTCGCCGTGATCCTCGTATTGCTGGCTGGCTTTCCGGTCGCGTTCACGCTTGGCGGTACGGCGCTAATCTTCGCAGCCATTGGCGTGTTGACCGGAAATTTCACAGAAGCGCTGTTATCCGGGCTGCCTAATCGCGTTTTTGGAATCATGGCGAACGAAACCCTCGTCGCTGTTCCGTTGTTTGTGTTTATGGGCGTTACGCTTGAGCGCGCACAAATCGCCGAAGAGTTGCTCGACACGTTAAGCGCTCTGTTCGGCAGCTTACGCGGTGGGCTCGGCATCTCGGTCACGATTGTCGGCATGCTGCTGGCCGCCAGCACCGGAATTGTTGGTGCTACTGTCGTAACCATGGGCTTGTTGTCGCTGCCCACAATGCTGCGGCGTGGATATTCACCCGAGATCGCGACCGGCACTATATGTGCGTCGGGCACGCTCGGACAGATCATTCCTCCCTCCATCATTCTCGTCATGCTCGGCGACGTTATGACGACCGCCTATCAGCAGGCGCAACTTGATCAGGGCATTTTCTCGCCCAAGACTGTGTCGGTTGGTGATTTGTTCGCGGGAGCGTTGATCCCGGGCTTGCTACTCGTCGGCTTGTACGTCCTGTATATCCTTACGCTCGCTTTCTTCAAGCCCTCAACGATGCCCGCACATGCGCGTAGCGAGGGCGAAACCGTATCGGTCATGCAGATTCTGCACGCTTTGCTACCGCCCTTGTTTCTGATCTTCGCCGTGCTCGGGTCGATCCTCTCTGGCAAGGCAACGCCAACCGAAGCCGCAGGCGTCGGCGCGATGGGCGCAATTTTGCTCGCGATCTCTCGCAGAGAACTCAACTACGTACGTTTGCAGGAGATCATGCGCAGCACGCTGAAGATCAGCAGTATGGTCTTTCTGATCCTGATCGGTGCGTCGATATTCTCGCTGGTGTTCCGCGGCTATGGCGGCGACGACGTCGTACATCGCGTGCTCGAGGCCATTCCCGGCGGTGTGTTTGGTGCAGTGCTGGCCGTCATGCTGGTGATGTTCCTGCTCGGCTTCGTACTCGATTTCATCGAGATCACCTTCGTCGTCGTGCCAATTGTAGGCCCGGTGCTGTTAGCGATGGGCCTGGACCCGGTCTGGCTCGGCATCATGATTGCCATCAACCTGCAGACATCTTTCCTGACTCCACCGTTTGGGTTCGCACTCTTTTATTTGCGCGGCGTCGCACCGCCTGAAGTATCGACCGTGCAGATCTATCGCGGTGTCATTCCATTCGTCGCCATCCAGATCTTCGCGCTGATTCTGCTCGCGATCTTTCCTGAGATTGTTACCTGGCTGCCGCAACAGATTTACGGCGGTTAGATCGGTCCGTACCTCGTTTTTGCCATTATCCGCAATTGTGTAAGATGCGAGTTCACGCGATACGGACCCTCTGGCACGACGCTCAGATATGGAGGACATGCAATCACACGGAATACTTTTGCAGATGTCTGCTTGCTTCGCATAACAAATCGCGACTTGTTTTTGCCCCTGTTTGCTTTTTGTTGTGCGCTGTTTGTGTCAGCTTGCGGCGGCGGTGGCAGCGGCCCGGCGCCCCCTGTGGTTACACCGCCTCCACCACCTCCGACAGTTACCAATCTGGCGATTCGATTCTTCGGCAACGGCGTCGCCGCGCCGGACCTGGATCGCATCAAGATACGAATTGATGACCCGAACAACAACAACCCGGGGCCGCCCATCGACGTTGGCGACGATGATCTGACCATTGAGTTCTGGCTGATGGCGAATGCCGGCGACAATTCGGCCGGGGCAGTCACGTGCGGCAGCAATAACAACTGGATCAGTGGAAATATCGTCATTGATCGCGATCGCTTCAATCAGGGGCGAAACTACGGGCTTTCTATTGCTGGCGGTGTAATTGTGTTTGGCGTATTTAGTGCCAACGAATCATTTACCGTTTGCGGCACCAGTAACGTGTTGGACGGGCAGTGGCACCATATCGCCGTGCAACGCCGCTTCAGTGACGGTGAACTGTGGGTGTATGTCGACGGTGAGCTTGACATACAAGATACGGGTCCGGATGGCGACATCTCATACCCCGATGACGGCGTGCCGGGCGATTTTTGTGGCGGGCCCTGTATCAACAGTGATCCGTTTGTTGTCCTTGGCGCGGAGAAACACGATGCTGGCCCAGCGTCTCCGTCGTACTCGGGTTTCATTGACGAGCTGCGGTTCTCGACTGTACTGCGCTATTCGTCGACATTTGTTGTTCCGGGCCGATTCGCGCCGGATGCGGATACTGCAGCGTTATTTCATTTTGATGAGGGCAGCGGCACGGATATTGTTGATGCAACCACTGGCAACAGGAGCCCGGGCGTCCTGCAGTTCGGTGGCAATCCGGCGGGCCCTGTTTGGGAAGCATCGACAGCGCCGACAGGAATGTAAAGGCAGGCTAAAGAAGCTCGGCGCGCTGATACTGCTCTTGGTATTCCCCCATGTGATTATCTGGCTGCCGCAACAGATGTACGGTAGTTAGATCAGTCCTTGCCACTGTCGGGTAAATGTCGGGCTGGTTTCGTAACCGACATTGCTAGAATCCATTAACACTCTTGGTTCATGAGCGCCGGGCGCGACTATGATTCTTAAACAACTGCGTATAGGCCGCCGTCTTTCGCAAGAGCAGCTGGCGCAGATGTCCGGATTGAACGTTCGGACGATTCAGCGAATTGAGAGCGGTCACAATGCCAGCACTGAGTCGTTGAAGTGTCTCGCCGCAGCGCTCGAAGTCGAAATTGAGACTTTGAACCAGGAGACATACACAATGAATGAAGGGTCCAACGACTGGCGCGAGCTACCTTTTTGGTTGAGATGCTGGTTCTATCTGAACTTTCTCAACACTCGCACGACCCGACATGTCGTCAAGAGAATAGTGATCGTTTCGCATGTGTTCGGTTTTGCCTTTTGTGTACTCGGCATCATCAACCCGGCGGCGCTTGCAGGCGGCCTGATCATGCTCGCAAATGCGTACCTGTTTTCTTTGCTGCTGTGGCAAGGTGATAAGTACGGGATTTGGTACGACTAAAGCAACAACTCGCGCGAGTAACCTGGTGCTAGAATTAGCATGTCAACGCGAGGCAGTACGAAATGAACTGGGATGCGATAAGTGCGTTAGCGGAAGTTATTGGGGTCATTGCCGTAATTGCGTCGCTGATCTATGTCGGCTTTCAGATTAAGCAGAACACAGAAATTGCCCGGGCCAATATCGTTCACGAAACCAGCGCGACAGCGTTGCGTATCCACGAGCTGATTGCTCAGGATGCGTCACTTGCCGATATTTATCGTCGCGGAACCTCCGGTACATCACTTAAGGAGCCAGACCTTGGTCGGTTCATTGCGCTCGTGCACATGTACCTGACCTGGCTCGAAGACGTAGACAGCCAGTATGGCGCCGGGCTCTATTTCGATGAAGATGACGATGAAGACCTGGTCGACTATATGGCGCGTGACTTCGGCTCGCTGTTTTCGACGCCTGCCGTTTGCGAGTGGTGGCACACCAGGGGGAAACTGGCTTATCGCCCGAGTTTCGTACAGAAAGTCGATAAGCATGTGTCTTTGCACGGCTAGTCTCGTGAAGGCCTGACCGGGTGCAATACAAAGATAGTCGCAGCTGGCTGGACACTCCCAAGAAGATTCTCAAGGTGAATCACGCCGGTGAGTTTGGCGCGATCAACATTTACAAAGCCCAGATCTTCATCTCGAAGTTGTTTCGTCGTGACTACGTCGAGCTGCTCGAGAGTTTTCAGGCTGATGAGGAAAGGCACCTCGCAGTTTTCTGGGAGGAAATTCAGCGACGCGACGGCATCAAGTGCAAAAGTTACTGGTTATGTGGTTTGGGTGGCTACGTGATGGGTTTTGTTTCGGCGTTGTTCGGCAAGCGAGGGATCATGGCATGTACCTGGGCCGTAGAGTCCGTGGTGGTCGGGCATCTTCACAACCAGTTGGCGTATCTTGAGCAAAAGAACGACCGGGAAGCGACTGCCGCCGTTCAGTCAATTCTTCAGGACGAGGAAAATCACCGGGACATTGGTTTGCAGGAAGGCGGCAAGAACTTGTTGTTTGGGCCGTTCCGTTTCCTGATCAGCACATTTACAGAGGGTGTCGTTCGATTCGGCATGCGATGACATGATTGTCAGATATACAGAATTTGTTGCTCGACTCAGGGCGTGGCAAGTGTTTTTGGCGCTGATGATTCCAATGACCGTGCCCCATTTTGTTTTCGTTAGAAATTTGCCGAGTGTTGGCGACCGACTTCAACCGCCTGACCTGGAGAAGCTTGACGCAATGATGGGAAACGTCATGATAGCAACCGCATTATTGATGGCGGTGCTGTTTGCCTGGTTGCTTTCCATCGGCTTGGTGGCAAATAAACATATCAAGAAGAGCATACGGCCAAACCACCGTAGAGCTTTGTGGTTCGCTGGTTTTGCGATGGCTTATCCGATCTTCGTGCGATTTGCCTGGCCGATGCCCAGTGGCGGATCTGAACCTCAAGTACCAATGGGTATCATCATTCCGATGCACCTCCTTGCAATGGTGGCAATCTTCTACGTGCTTGGCTTCGCCGCACGCAATCTGATCATGGCTGAGCGACAAGAGCCGGTGACTTTCTTCGACTACTCAGGACCATTTTTTCTAATATGGTTCTTCCCGATCGGGGTCTGGTTCGTGCAACCGAGGGTGAATCGATTGGTGTCACAATGAATCCAGTGACCACCCGATACGGCGCGGCAGCCGACTTGCCGGCCATCGAGACGTTGTACCCGGCAGCGTTTCCGGACGAGGACCTGTTACCGCTTGTACGCCAACTATTGCCTGACTCAGCAAACGTATTGTCGCTGGTCGCTGAGGTAGATGCTGCGATTGTCGGCCACGTAGCCTTTTCGAGGTGCAGCTTGGCAGGCACCGATAGTGCGCTTTCCCTGCTCGCGCCGCTAGCGGTTGCGCCGACAGCTCAGCGTGCTGGTGTTGGGACCTCTCTGACTAACGCGGGCATAGAATTGCTTAGGAAGGATGGTGTAGCTGCCGTGTTGGTGCTGGGCGATCCAGCGTATTACGGACGATTTGGCTTTGCAGCGACAACCTCTGTTACGCCGCCTTACGATTTGCCAGTTGAATACATGGGTGCCTGGCAACTCCTCGAGCTGTACCCTGGGGCCGCGCATTTGTCGGGCAGGTTGCGGGTGCCGGAGCAGTGGCGGCAGCCTGCGCTTTGGGCGCCCTAAAGTCGCGTCTCGAGATACGCCTGCTCTGTTACGACTTGTCCGTACTCGGACTTATCAAGAAAACCGTAATAGGAGTCTGCGATCTTTTTTGCGGCTGGGTCGTTCGCTACCCACTCGTCAACTATTTCCAACGTGATTTGCTTGAGTTTGTCGAGGACGTCTTTTGGGAACGGGCGCAACTCGACATTCGGGTCCTCACGCAGTTGTTGTAGCGCGTATGCATTGCCGTGCGTGTACTCGGCAACCATGTCGGTCGTTATTGCCTGGCAGGTCGTCTCAACAATCATCTGCAAGTCCGGCGGCAACGATTCCCAGGCTTCTTTGTTAATCATTGTCTCGAGGCCAGGGCCGGGTTCATGCCAGCCCGGGTAGTAGTAATACTTCGCTGCTTTATGCAGACCGAACGACACATCGTTGTACGCTCCCACCCATTCGGTCGCGTCAATGTTTCCTGTTTGTAGCGACGTAAATATTTCAGCGCCCGGCAATGTAATTGGCGTGCCGCCGGCACGTCGCAGAACCTCACCGCCCAAACCCGGTATGCGCATCTTTAATCCGTCGAGGTCCGCGGGTGAGTTAATTTCTTTGTTGAACCAACCACCCATCTGCACGCCGGTGTTGCCACAAGGAATCGGCACAAGGTTGAACGGCTCGTATAGCTCACGCCAGAGCTCGAGTCCACCGCCGTAATACAACCAACCGTTCAACTCGAGCATGTTCATGCCAAAGGGTATCGATGTAAAAAACTGGGCCGCATCCACTTTGCCCTTGTGGTAGTAGGATGCGTCGTGACCCATCTCTACCGTGCCGCGGCTCACCGCGTCGAATACCTCGAAGGCAGGCACCAGTTCGCCACCGCCGTACACTTTGATCTTGAGCCGGCCCGCCGATGCCACCTCGATTCTTGAAGCGAGGTTTTCAACGCCCATGCCCATGCCGGGATATTTCGGTGGCCATGAGGTCACGCAGGACCATTCGAAACGCTCGGCCGAGGCCTGTGTGCTGTCTCCGCCTACGGCAGTCTCCTTACTGCAGGCTGCAACGCCCGCCGCGGCCGCCAGACCACCTACAAAGTGTCGTCTCTTCATGCATTTTTCCGATAATGAGCTGGGAGCGGGGTAGTCTATTGGCTGGCGGCGGTCATGCCAACGGCTATCGTTCGCCGCGTCAGGCACCAGATTGCCCCACGTGTTGGCGAAACACCCACACGGATCGAGCTGTATTTCCCACTTTGTGATGTTTTTTTCAATTAGTGGGGCTATATGTTTCCTTTCTGGTGGTTTTGCTGGAGAACGTGGTGGGCATTCGACAAAAAGGCCCCGATCTGACGACCGGGGCCCGCCCCGTCCATGGGCTGGCAGCAGGCCATTCCGTGGCGTATCCCGTCGATTGCAGCCAGCCGTCCCAGAATGTCAGTATCCTTCCCCGACAAGCGCTTGTTTAACTGCCGGATGCGTAAATAAATGATTGGCTTACTACAAAGAGTGCGCTCGGCCAGCGTTGAGGTCGATGCCGAGCGAATTGGCTCGATAGGGCGCGGCTTGCTGGTGCTGGTGGCCGTACATCGCGATGACCAGCCCAAGGACGTTGCACGGCTGGCAGAGCGAATTCTGACCTATCGCGTGTTCCCGGACGCTGCAGACCGCATGAACCTTAGCTTGTTGGACGAAAAGCTGGGACTTCTGCTGGTACCACAATTCACGCTGGCCGCAGACACCAAGAAGGGCACTCGTGCCAGCTTCACGCGCGCCGCCGATCCGGAGGTGGGAAAAGCCTACTTTGAGGAGCTCGTACAGATCTGCTCGTCCCAGCTCGACGCCGTTGAAACTGGCCGATTCGGTGCCAATATGCAGGTCAGCCTGGTCAACGATGGTCCGGTCACCTTCTGGCTCGAAACCTAACCTTGAGTTGCGCTGTGACGCCGGCACGGTATTGTCGGCACAAGCGAGTTATTATTGGCACAGGTATACGGGGCAAGTCCCCAGGAGTATTAAAAATGTTATCAGGCATTAGCTGGCCACAACTGTTGATCATTCTGGTCATCGTGCTCGCGATCTTCGGCACCAAGAAGATTCGTAACCTGGGCTCGGACCTGGGTTCTGTCGTCAAAGGATTTCGCAGCTCGATGGACGAAGCAGAAGCCGCTAAAGAGCAACTCAACGACGACTCTTCTGCATCGACCGACGACGCTAACTTTGACAACACATCGGCCGAAGAGCCCCGCAAAGACGCCTAAGTTGCATCCCACCGATGTCCGGGTTCAGTTCCCCTGAATTTCTTTTGATCGTAGTACTGGCGCTGGTCGTACTCGGTCCGAAACGCTTGCCTGAAATTGCCAACAAGGTTGGCGGTTGGGTCGGTCAGGCACGGCGTATGACGCGCATAATGAAACGCCAGCTCGAAGAAGAGCTGAACGTGGACGACCTGAACCAGATTGCATCACCGGAGACTGCCTTCAAGTCATCGCCGGTCACGAAAAAAGCGAAAGCTGCTTCCGATGCCGAAGCCGACGCAGTTGCAGAGGCCGATGAGGCGGTCGATGACGAACCAGCTGAGCTCGACGCGCCACGCCCTGATCACATACCCAACGATGACGACACTTACTCTGCGTTACATGCGGAAGAAGACGAGCAAGAAAAGTCAGCGTGAACGAGATAGCTGAAAAAGTTGAGAGCACGGACGAGGAGCTCGCGGAGGGCACCTTGCTGTCGCACCTGGTTGAGCTGCGTAATCGCCTGGTTAAAATGGTCGCGGCGGTTATTGTTTTGTTCGCGGTACTAATCCCGTTTAACCAACAAATTTACGAGTTGGTTTCCAGGCCATTGTTCGCCGCCGCACCTGACGTGCAAATGATTATTACCGGTACAGCGGCACCGCTGCTCGTGCCCTTCAAGTTGACCTTTCTGGTTTCGCTGTTTCTCGCAATGCCGGTTGTGCTGTATCAGATATGGGCATTTGTTGCGCCCGGCTTGTACAAGAAGGAAAAGCATTTTGCGTTTCCTTTGCTCGCCTCGAGTATCGTTCTCTTTTACACCGGCATAGCTTTCGCCTACTTCGTTGTATTTCCGTTGATCTTCGGTTTTTTCGGTTCGATCGAAATTGACGGTGCGCCGTGGGTGCCGGATATCGCTTCCTACCTCGACTTCATAACGTCTATCGTGCTCGCATTCGGCATTGCATTTGAAGTTCCGATCGCAACGTTATTGCTGGTCTGGGCCGGGCTCACCACTCCGGAAACGCTGGGCAAAGCTCGACCCTATGTGTTTCTTGGCGCCTTCGTGGTCGGCATGCTGCTAACGCCCCCGGACGTCATCAGTCAGACATTATTGGCGGTACCTGTTTACCTGCTGTATGAAGCCGGAATCATTATGTCGCGCCTGTTTGCCAAAGAAAAACAGCCTGAACCAAGCGCAAAATCGTAGGTCAAGTAGAAAGTTACGCGTGAAATGGTGTAACGTCGCTCACCACAAAACCTACCCATAAGAGTACGGATCCTATGACTGATACCACTGCTGACCAAGGTCAGGTGCAAGTATTTGGCCATCCGCGGGGGCTGATGACCCTCTTCTTCACCGAGATGTGGGAGCGCTTTAGCTACTACGGCATGCGGGCATTATTGGTGCTCTTTATGACCGACCAGATCCTGAATGGCGGCATGGGGCTGACGGATCAGTCAGCAACTGCCATCTATGGCATCTATACCGCACTGGTGTATGTCGTAGCCTTACCGGGCGGCTGGATCGCCGACCGGCTGCTCGGGGCCCAAAAGGCCGTGTTTTACGGCGGCATAGTCATCATGTCCGGGCACTTCGTGCTCGCAATCCCGTCGACGCAGGCCTTTTTCCTCGGCTTGATCCTGGTGGTCGCAGGCACAGGATTGTTGAAACCCAATGTCAGTGCTGTCGTTGGTGATCTCTATCCTCAGGGCGACCCGCGTCGCGATGCTGGTTTCAGTATCTTTTATATGGGCATCAACACAGGTGCGTTCCTCGGCCCGCTGGTTTGTGGCTGGCTCGCACAAAGCAGTGGTCTTGGCTGGCACTATGGATTTGCCGCCGCCGGTGTCGGCATGTTGCTCGGCGTCATTCAATTCTGGTTTACAAAACACCATCTTGGCACTGCAGGCTTGCAGCCTTCGCAGACCGGTGATGCGGCTATCGACGGCAAGCGCCGCAAGCGCAACTGGACACTGGTCGTTATCGGCGTCGCATTGACAACCGCACTGGTTGTCTACGGACTGACCGGCAACATGGACCTGGACCCGGTTCGCATTTCGGAACAATCCACAGTTGTCATCGTCGGCATGGCCATCGCTTTCTTCGCTTACGTCCTGTTGTTCGGCCACCTGACGAGCGAAGAAAAGAAACGCACCGTTGCGCTGATCAT
>JBPCYB010000079.1:0-93784 GCA_051007995.1 Woeseiaceae bacterium
GTGTAACCATTTGTCGACCGTCAACGTAAACGAGTCCAAGAACGTCACCCGGGTAAATCAAATGCGGGTTTTCGATCTCGGGGTTGATGTACCAGATTTCGGGCCAATACCAGGGGTCCATGAGGAACGTTGCAGCGATGTCCCACAGCGTGTCGCCCACCTGAACGACATACTCGTCCGGATGATCGGCAGCCAGCGGAGAGTCGCTCTGCGAAAACGCGTTCAGGGAACCGAGTGCCAACGTCGCGACGAGCGCGGCGAAAGAAATTCGGAGACGATATTTCAGGCTTATTTTGCGGAGGGACATGTTCCTCAATACTCCATACAAGGTGTTGAGACCTTTAGCTTTTTGGCGTTGCTATAATATGTCGTTCCGGTGCCGTCGAAGCTGCCAATCACGTCACATTTCCGGCTGGAAATAATAATCAGACGGTCAGTGACTGGCGGCAATTGTCTGACATTTTATTAAGTAAAGTCAATCATTTAGGCTCGATTGGTCGCAATTTACACGAATTATCAGGTATTTTACCTTAGCGAAATTATGGCAAAACTCACTATTTTGGAATTTCCAGACCCGCGGCTGCGAAAAACGGCCACGCCTGTAACTGTGGTCGATGACGCGCTGCGAGCTTTGATCGATAACATGCTGGAGACGATGTATGCGGCCCCGGGGATCGGACTGGCAGCATCGCAAGTCGATGTGCACAAGCGTCTGCTGGTTGTCGACGTTTCGGCCGATCACAGCGAACCATATGCGCTGATCAATCCGGTCATCCTGGAGAAGGATGGCGTTGCTGTATCCGAGGAAGGCTGTCTATCGGTACCCGGCTACTACGAAGAAGTTGAACGGGCCGAACATATTCGTGTGCGCTACCAGGATCGAAACGGTGACGAAGTCGAACAGGAGATAGATGGGCTGCTCGCCATTTGTGTGCAGCATGAAATCGACCATCTCGACGGAAAATTATTTGTCGACTATTTGTCTGAGGCAAAACGCTCGCGTATTCGAAAACGCCTCGTGCGTGATCAGCGTCATCGCAGCGCAGATGCGGTAGCGTTGTAGGACAAGCTCTTGAACAACCATCGCGTCATTTTCGCAGGCACGCCTGAGTTTGCACTTGCGTCGCTGCGCGCACTGCTAGATGCAGGTGTTACACCAGTTGCCGTATTGACGCAGCCCGATCGACCGGCTGGACGTGGCAAGCAGTTGACTGCAAGCCCCGTTAAAAAATTTGCCGAGTCACACAACATTGAAGTGCTGCAACCGGTGAGCTTGCGCGATGAAGAAAGCATCGCTGCAATAGAAGCATTGCAGGCGGACATCATGATCGTCGCGGCTTACGGGTTGCTTTTGCCGCAATCGGTTCTGGATATCCCAAAAGCCGGCTGTCTCAATGTTCACGCATCTCTTCTGCCACGCTGGCGCGGCGCCTCGCCAATTCAGGCAGCCGTTCTTGCTGGCGATGCAGAGACAGGTGTCTGTCTGATGTCGATGACAGCCGGGCTCGATTGCGGTCCTGTGTATGCACGCGAAGTGTTGGACATTGGCGCTGACGAGACTGCGGGTGAGTTGCACGATCGTTTGGCGGCTGCGGGTGGCGCATTATTGACCAAACACCTCGCCGACATTGTTGCCGGCAAAATCGCTGCCGAAGATCAGGACGACAGTAACGCGAGCTACGCGTCCAAGATAAAGACCAGTGATGCAGAGCTGCATTGGGACCAACCTGCAGAAGAGCTCGCACGCCAGGTGCGGGCATTCAACCCGGTTCCAGGCGCGTTTTTCATGTTGGATGATGCACGAATCAAATGTTGGCGAGCCGCAAGCATTGCCGGCACCGATGACGAACCCGGTACTGTTATCGTCGCTGATGCGGATGGCGTTACGGTTGCTTGTGGCACGGGCGCATTGCGAATGGAATCATTGCAGCGCCCCGGTAAGCGCCCGATAACTGCCGCAGAATTTGCCGCACAAACAAACATCGCCGGCCGACGACTATGACGAACAAACGGTCCGGTGCGAAGCTGCGCGCGACGGCAGCATTAGTTGTCGACGCCGTGATTTCTTCCGGTCGATCGCTTGATCGGGCACTGGCCAAACATGAGTCTCAAGTTGCTGAGCGTGATCGTTCGCTACTGCGATTACTAAGCTACGGCAGCTTGCGACATCACTGGCATCTGCAGGCCTGGACCGATACGTTGCTGTCGCGGCCGCTAAAAGCGCGCGATAGCTGTATCAACGAACTCATCGCGATAGGTTTGTACCAATTAAGTGACACGCGTATTCCGGATCACGCTGTGGTGTCGGAAACAGTTGAAGCGGCGCGCGAGTTGCGCCGGCCAAAACTGGCGCCGCTCGTCAATGCGATATTGCGACGTTTTCTGCGCGACTCATTAGCCACTAAAGCAGCGTCTAAAGAAGAGGCATTGTTCGATCACCCGCAGTGGATGATCGACGCGTTGCGAAAAGACTGGCCGGATGATTGGACGTCGATGCTTGAAGCCAATAACGATAGGGCGCCAATGTGGCTGCGCACACACCCACGTCACGGCACGGCCGCTGAGTATGTGGCACGACTTGCTGAGGCCGACATCGATGCGGAGTTGTTTGCGGCCGCGCCGCAGGCCGTGCGACTTGTCGAGCCGCGACCGGTTGAGGAATTGCCAGGATTCGCCGACGGGCACGTATCGGTGCAGGACGGGGCGGCGCAACTCGCGGCTCCCTGGCTTTTGAATGGCATCGCCGGTCGAATCCTGGATGCCTGCGCTGCTCCGGGCGGCAAGAGCGGCCACTTGTTGGAGATCGGAGCTGAGCGCATCGAGCTCACTTGTGTCGACAACGATGCGTCCCGGCTCAGCGATGTTGCCGACAATCTTGAGCGGCTCGGATTGAGTGCAACTTTATCCTGCGGTGACGCATCGAAGCCTAGTGAGTGGTGGGACAAGGAGCCCTATGACGGGATCCTGCTCGACGCACCCTGCTCGGCGAGCGGTGTGATTCGGCGCCACCCGGACATCAAACACCTGCGCCGTGCGGCGGATATTGCCGCGCTAGGGAATGTTCAGAAGAACATGCTGACCGCGTTGTGGCCGCTGTTAAAGCCCGGTGGACGCTTGCTATACGTGACCTGCTCGGTGCTGAAGGCCGAAAACGACGCGATCACGACGCGTTTTCTGCAGGAAAATGAGGACGCACAGGAAGTCGATGTGTTGCAAAATAACAACATCCGCGATCTAATGCGAGACAAGACATGCGGCCAGCAAGTGCTGCCGGGAACGGCGGGTCTGGATGGTTTCTATTTTGCATGCCTTCAGAAAGTCTCCTGATATTGACGACACAACACTAACGATGTCACGCACACAGAAAATTCGTCACAGCGGCTGGATAGTGAGTTTGACGCTCGCTGTGACGCTGCTGGCGGGCAGTGGTTTGGCACAGGAAGAGGAAGATCGTGCCGGCTACTTCGAGGTGCGATCGGTCGACTCAACATTGACGGACGGTGTGCATACCATCGACGCCCGACTGCAACTCGTGCTCAGCAGCGAGGCATTGCGGGCATTGTCGAGCGGCATAACGCTGACAATCGAGCTGCAGATGGAAGTGATCCGCGTGCGGCGCTGGTATATGGACAATCTCGAAGCCGAGCTGGCCACCCGTTATGAACTTGAGTATCGGCCGCTGTCACAACGTTACATCGTTCGCAATCTCAATAGCGGTGATCAGGATTCTTTCGCAACTCTTTATTCTGCGCTGAACAACCTTGGCCGGGTGCAGGGCCTGCCTGTTATCGACGATGCAGTTCTCGGTGCGGATAGCGATTATCGCGCCCGCTTACGGGTATTACTACAAACACGTCAGTACTCCGCACCGCTTCGCGTGCTGTTCTTCTGGCGCGATCAGTGGCAATTGGAAAGCGAATGGTCCGAATGGAAACTCGAGCGATAAGACGAGTTTTTTACACCGCCCTGGCCGCTATCGGTGTTGGCCTGGCTCTGGTGGCGTTGTTCCTGCTCAGCCGGACAGCGCAGAACTTCGATGACTTTGACCGATTGTACGAGGCCATTCTGGCGATCAATATTGCCGGCATATTTATTCTGTTTGTCTTGCTGGTTGGTAATCTTGCGCGCTTGTGGCGCGACTATAGAACGCACGTGCCGGGGGCAAGACTCAAGGCCCGCATGGTGGGCATGTTCGTCGGTCTGGCCGTCATTCCGCTCCTCGTTGTGTTCTATTTCTCATTACAATTTATTAATCGCGGCATCGACTCCTGGTTCAATGTTGAAGTTGAAGTCGGGATGGAGAATGCACTCCAACTGAGTCAGGCCGCACTTTCCATGCAGATCCGCGAGCACCTCAACTCCACAGAGCAAATCGCGCAGCGCTTGCGACAAACCAGCGAGCGCCAGCTGATATTTGAACTCAGCATGATGCGGCGCGAAAGCGGTGCCAGCGAAATTACGATCTACGGCAGCAACAATCGCATTATGGCGACTAGTTCCGATAGCTCTGAGGCAAAGCTACCGCAACCGCTAAAAGAAGAGGTCTTGTTACAACTACAGCAGGACCGACCCTACGTTGCATTGGATCCGGAAGGTTACGTTGTGCGTACCGCTGTATTGTTTCGAGTGAGCGGGCGAGCCGAGCCCGTAGGCATAATTCAGGCGCATTATCCGGTGACGGAGCGCCTCGCCAAGATGGCCGAAAGCGTTGATTCATCCTATCTCGGATACCAACGCATGCTGTTCTTGCGACCGGAACTCAAAACCACTCTGACAATGACCCTGACTATCGTATTCATGCTGAGTCTACTCGCCGCTGTGTACGGCGCATTCGTTCTGGCTCGCCGACTGGTGGCGCCGATTCAGGACCTCGTCGCCGGTACTCGCGCCGTGGCTGAAGGTGATTTTGATACACGTCTGCCAACACCAACGCGCGACGAAATCGGTTTCTTGATCAACTCATTTAACGATATGACACAACGGCTTGCGACCGCACGTCGCGAAGCAAGTCTGTCGCAGGCTCTCGTCGAGGCCGAGCGCACCAATCTTGAAGTCATTCTCGCGCGCTTGTCGACAGGTGTTGTCGCGCTCGAGTCTGACATGCGCATCCGCACGGCCAATCAGGCGTCCGGCGCGATTCTGAACCTAGATCTCGAGAGCCGGGCTGGTGAGAACCTGCTGGACGTCGCAAAAGAGCAGCCACTGCTCGAACAGTTTGTCGACGTCGCGCGGCTGCACCTAAGCGCTGGTGAAACTGAATGGCGTGAGCAACTTGTGCTGCGTGGTGAAGTCGGCCGTCGTGTGTTGACCTGCGCATGCACGACATTGCCGGGTGATGAGGATCACGCGGCGGGCTACGTCATCGTATTTGATGACATCACCGCACTGTTGCAGGCACAACGCGATGCAGCATGGGGCGAGGTCGCACGCCGGCTCGCACACGAGATTAAGAATCCGTTAACGCCGATTCAACTTTCGGCCGAACGTATGCGCCGTAAGTACCTTGGCTCGATGGACGAGGATGATGCGCAGATTCTGGATCGAGCGACTCACACAATCGTGCAACAGGTTGAGGCAATGAAAGAAATGGTCAATGCCTTCAGTGACTATGCGCGTGCGCCGGATATGGATATCGGTTTGTTCAGTATGGACAAGCTGGCGCATGAGGTTGTCGACTTGTACCGCGCGCAGGACAGCAACATCGATATCGTGCTGACCTCAGATCCGACCATGCCAATGATCGAGGCTGACATCGGCCGTGTGCGGCAAATTCTGCATAACTTGTTGCGTAATGCGACAGAAGCGCTGGAGAACAGCGACGACGGACAGATCGATGTGCATGTCAGTGCTGCAGAGATCGATAACACAGACGTCATACAGATCAAGGTTCAGGACAACGGACCCGGATTCCGCGAAGGCTCACTGGCACAGGTGTTCGATCCATACGTAACCACAAAGCCGAAAGGCACCGGACTCGGACTGGCCATCGTCAAGAAGCTGGTCGAGGAACATATCGGAAGCATTCGCGCGTTCAACGGAACGGATGGCGGTGCGGTCATTAGTATTCGACTGCCTCTCAATGAGGCGGCTCGCGAGGCAATCATTGCACAGGCACCGGCACGTGCAGAACAGAGGAGGGAAAGAGCATGAGTACATCTCATGTGCTTGTCGTCGATGACGAGGCGGATATACGCGCCTTGATACAGGAAATTCTGTCAGACGAAGGATACGGCGTGACTGTAGCGGCTGATGCCGAGCAATCGCGTGCTGCTCGAGCCGACAAAAAATTTGACCTGATCTTGCTCGATATCTGGATGCCGGATACCGACGGCATTACGTTGTTGCGTGAGTGGTCGGAAAGCGGCGATCTGAACTGCCCAGTGGTGATTATGTCGGGGCATGGCACCGTTGACACGGCTGTCGAAGCAACTCGCCTCGGCGCATTCGATTTTGTTGAGAAACCACTGTCACTTGCGAAACTGTTGCGCACCGTTGAGGCGGCGCTCGAATCGTCCGACAAAGAATCGACCTCAGCGCACAAGCTGTTGCCGTCATTGCTGGCGCCCGTCGGTCGTAGCAAATTGATGCAGGCGCTGCGTGAAAAAGTACAGCAATACGCGCAACACGATGCACCGGCCCTGTTAACGGGTGAGCCGGGTACAGGGCGTGGCGCGTTTGCTCGTTATTTGCACGCGCTCAGTAAACGTGCCGACGGCCCGTTGATCAGCGTTACTGGAGCATCTCTGACTGAGAGTAATGTTGAAGAACAATTGCTCGGCAGCGAAGTCGACGGTGAAATTCACGCCGGTGCGTTTGAACGAGCAGAAGGCGGTACGCTGGTCATTGATGAGATATCGGACCTGAATGCCGCGGCGCAAAAAATCCTCCTGGCCGTCATTGAAGACCGCACATTCCGACGAGCGGGCGGTTCTGACAATTTGCGGCTTGACGCACGTATTGTTGCGACAGCAGGTGTCGATCATGAGGCGAAAATTGAGAGCGGCGAATTGCGCCGTGATCTCGTGGCGCATATCAGCGTCTTGTCGCTACGGGTCCCGCCGTTGCGCGAGTACTCTGAGGACGTGCCGGACCTGCTGGCTTACTACGTCGACAAATTGGTCGATTCAGAAGGCCTGTCATTTCGGCGCTTTAGCGTTGCAGCACAGAATCGCTTACGGAACTATCCATGGCCGGACAATGTGCGCGAGCTAAAGAATCTTGTGCGTCGCCTGTTGCTGCTCGAGGGTGATGGCGATATCTCGCTCGAAGAAGTGGAATCCGACATTAGTGCAGGCGCGCCGGTCGATGAACCGCTGGTGAAACAGGACCTGCTGTCGTTGCCGCTTCGTGAGGCGCGTGAGCAGTTTGAGCGCGCGTATTTGCAGCAACAGCTTGTGCTGTGCGATGGCAAGGTCGGTCAACTGGCGAAACGTGTCGGCATGGAGCGGACGCATCTATATCGCAAGCTGCGTTCCCTGGGTGTGGACTTTAAGTCCATCACGGCCGAAGACTAATTCGGAATAAGTTTGCCGGTCGGCGTAAATGAAACGCCCGGATCGACAAAATCTTCGACGCTCAGTCCGCGAATCAGGTTCAGCGCGCGATTTTTCTCGTCAATGCTCGGCCCGTCGGGACGTAGCTGAATGGTCGAGACAATCTGGCCTTCAACAAAGCGGCCTTCGCCGTCCAATGTTGTCGTCAATATCGGCGCGATACCCTTCACACCGTCAACGCTGATGCCGTAGTAGGTGGCAAAATTGCCGAGACTGTAGGCAATGAGTCGGTCCTTATAACGTTCCATGCCGCGCACGACGTGTGGCCCATGACCAAGCACCAGATCAGCGCCCGCATCGACCATGCAACGTGCAAACATCGCAACGTCACCGCGCGGTTCGCCGTAATATTCCTCTTCGGCGAACGGCACGTGCATCATCGATGCACCCTCGGCGCCACCATGAAAGGTCACTATCACGATATCGTGCGTCGCAGCATATTCCTTCACAGTCTGTTCGGATAATTCGTAGTCGAGCAACATGTTGGAATCTTTGGTTACTGCGTAAGCTAACAATGCGACTTTCAGTCCGTTGACTTCGAAGCTCGCAAATTCGCCTTCCCGACCTGAATGCCGTATGCCAACCGCGTCGAGTGCCTGCATTGTTGACGTCCGACCTTCTTCGCCAAAATCGCGCGCGTGATTGTTGGCAAGACTCAAGACGTCAAAGCCCGCAGCGCGATAGTGCTCGGCGTAGCGTGTTGGCGAGCGGAACAAATAACAGGCATTCGGGTTCGAACATTTCTTGCCGGGCTCGCCACCGTCAACGAGTACGCCCTCGAGGTTGCCGAATGCAATATCAGCGGCCGCAAGGATGGGCGTTACGGCCTTAAGAAAACCAACGCCATCATCGTCTGGCAGGTGATTCTTCGGATAGTTCGTGCCGATCATCATGTCGCCGACGGCCGCAATGCTGATTCGCATGCCGCTTTTGTCGGGCACGACATCTTGCAGCGCTGTTTCGTCAGGGACGACTTCAACCGGTTCCGACGGTGCGGTCGGCTCCGCTGGTGGCACGGCTGGTTCGGGCGGGACTGTTGTGCACGCGACTGATGCGAACAGTGCGGCTCCTACTATGACTACGCGACGACTAGTCACCGAGTCGGATGCGAAGAACGTCAATTTTTGCCGCGCGCAAGCGGCTGCGAAGCATATTGAGTTCATCGAGGTCCTCGGTTGGGCCGATGTAAACACGGTGATAATTGCGGTCGTTTACCTTAACGCGTTGTATGTGCGATTCAATGCCCTGCAGGGCGAGTTCTGCGCGACGTCGATCGGCGTCGCCATTGGTCGAAAATGACCCGGCTTGCAGAACGTAAACACCGGGCTCGACAACCGCTTGCGGTTGAATGTCCTGCTCGATCTCCGGCGCCTTTTCAGGCACTACAAACTCGAAAGCCGGCAGCACATCATAAAACGTAAAGCGTGCTTCCTCTTCCTGCTTGGGGGACTCTACCGTTGCATTTGGTGGAATCGCGGCTTCACCGTTGTTGTCCACCGCGCTTGGCGCGACCGCAGCCTGTGGAACCGGGGTTTGACTCTCGAGTCCGCGGTCCTTGACGTACACGGCAAAAGCGACCGATAAACCAATAGCCAGGCCGAACATCATCCACATCCAGCCCGGGTAGCTCTGCTTCTTGCGGCTGCGCGTACGTGTTGACCGACGTTTCTTGCGTTTGGCCATTACATTTTCTCCGGCGCGCTAACACCGAGAATAGTAAGCCCGTTCGCGATCACGATTCGTGTGGCTGAAATAAGCGTGAGCCGGGCGTCGCGCAATGCTGCATCGTCTACGATGAATGCGTGCGCGTTGTAGTAGCTGTGAAAGTCATTCGCGAGGTCTCGCAGGTAATGCACAAGATGTTGTGGAGCGCGATTATTTGCGGCCAGCAAAATAACTTCCGGGTAGCGACTGATGGCTGTCATCAGCGCCTTTTCCTGAGGCTCTGTTAGTGCTGCCAGGTTGCTCTGGCCGTTGGCGCCGTCATAGTTGATGGACTTCTCATCGAGCTGTCGAAAAACGCTTTCAATTCGTGCGTGTGCGTACTGGATGTAATACACGGGGTTGTCGTTCGAGCGACTCTTCGCAAGCTCAAGGTCGAAGTCGAGATGCTGGTCGTTCGAGCGGCTAACATAAAAGAACCGTGCGGCGTCATTGCCTACCTCGTCGCGCAGTTCGCGCAAGGTGACGAATTCACCGGAGCGCGTCGACATCGACATTTTTTCACCGCCGCGATACAGCGCAACAAACTGCATGAGCTCGACTTCAAGGCTGTCTGCGTCATAGCCCATCGCGGAAAGTCCAGCCGTTACTCGCGATACATATCCGTGGTGGTCTGAACCGAGTATGTCGATTAAATAATCGTAGCCCCTTTCACGTTTGTCGAAGTGATACGCGATGTCGGATGCGAAGTAGGTTTTCACACCGTTGTCGCGCACGACAACCCGATCTTTCTCATCGCCAAACTGTTCGGCACGAAACCACGTGGCGCCGTCTTTCTCGTACAGCATGTCGCGCTCTTTAAGAACGGCCAGTGCATCGTCTATTCGGTTTGAGGTCGTAAGACTTTGTTCGGAGTACCAGCGATCGAAGACAACGCCAAATTCGGCGAGGTCGTCCTCAATGTCCTGGCGAATGGATTCGAGCGCTTGTTGCCGAATGCTGTTGAACCCATCGGCGCCGAGCAGGTCTTTGGCGCGATCAATCAATGCCCCGATATGAGCTTCCTTGTCGCCATCGGGCGCATCGGCTGGCAGATCGTCGAGCACTGCGCTGGCATCTGCCGCCGCAATGCCCGCTGTGTCGACGGCCGCCGCGATATCACGAATATATTCACCGCGGTATCCAGCGCTTGGAAACTCGACCTTCGTGCCATTTGCGTCCAGCCAGCGCAGCCAGACACTGACGCCGAGTATGTCCATCTGCCGACCGGCATCATTGACGTAGTATTCGCGATCAACGTTGTAGCCAGCCGCTTCGAGCAAATTACCAACCGTTGCGCCATATGCGCCATGTCGGCCGTGACCAACGTGTAGCGGGCCGGTCGGGTTTGCCGAAACGAATTCGAGCAGGATGCGTGGCGTGCTCCGCTCGGGCTGCCGGCCATAACTCTCGTGCTGTTCGAGGACAGCTTTAATCTCGGTGTGAAACGCAGCATCGCTCAGGTGAATGTTGATGAAACCTGGTCCAGCGATTTCAACCTGATCGACATCGTCGCTGGCCGGAAAGGCGGCGACGATACTTGTTGCCAACTCGCGTGGATTCATGCGTGCCGATTTCGCCAGGCGCATGGCAACGTTGGTGGCAAAGTCCCCATGCTTGGGATCACGGGTACGCTCTACCGTCGTCTCCAACGCAAGATCGGCGACGGCCTCACTCAACTCCGGCAGAGTATTGAGCGCTTCCTGAACAAGTTTTGCGACTATGGTTTTCATCGGCGAGGCGGCGATTCTACATTAAAACAACTCGATCGGATCGACGTCGATCGACCACCGAACTTTACGCGCGCTTGGCTCTGCTTCGAGGGCAGGTCGCAGCGACGCCAGAATCTCATGCAGCGTTTTTCGATCACTACTTTGAATCAGAAGCTGAGCCCGATATCGACCCGCCTTGCGGACCATCGGTGCATTCACCGGGCCCAGCACTCGCATGTATTCGGACTGTTGCGGCGCAATGAGATCGGCAGCGCGTTGCAAGAATGCTTGTGCATCGGCTTGCTGGTGGGCTGCGGAGCGCAACAGCGCAAGCCGTGTAAACGGTGGCCAGCGAGACTCCTCGCGCTCGGCCAATGATTCATTGGCAACCTGTGGATAGCCGCCGTCGATCAATAGCCGCCAAAATGGATGTTCGGGAAAAGCGGTCTGAATCAACACTTCGCCCTGACGAGACTCGCGGCCTGCGCGACCCGCGACCTGCACGATCGACTGCGCCAGTCGCTCGGCAGAACGGAAGTCGGTGCCGAACAGCCCCTGGTCTGCATTCACAATGCCGACGAGCGTCAGCTTTGGAAAATGATGGCCCTTCGACAGCATTTGCGTGCCGACCAGAATATCGGCATCACCCTGTTCCGCAGCGGCCAGTGCTTCCTGAATCGCGCCGCGCTGTTGCGTCGTATCGCTGTCAATGCGCCGCACACGGTAACCGGGGAAGCGCTGTAACAAGGCGTCCTCGAGGCGCTCGGTGCCTTCACCCAGGGGCCGCACCTGCGCACCACATTCGGAGCAGCTGTCCGGTAGCGGCGCGTGCGCGCCACAATGATGACAGCGCAGTGAGCGATCACTGGCGTGCACGGTCATGCGCGAGTCACAACGATCACATTCGGCCAGGTGGCCGCAATTCGAACAGATGAGTGTTGGTGCAAAGCCACGGCGATTCAGAAACAACAATACCTGGCCATCTGCGGCAAGTTGTTCTTCGATAGCGTTGCTAAGCGCCGTACTAAGACCGTCGTCGGACTCGCTTCGATTCAAATCGATGAGTCGGATCGAGGGCGGTTTCGCACCGCCGGCCCGGTTTGGCAATTCGATACGCGTGAAGTTGTCGTTGCGGCAATGCTGCAGTGTCTCCAATGTCGGTGTGGCCGAGCCAAGAATGATGCGCACGTCGCGATTGCGTGCTCTGATAATGGCTAGGTCACGTGCTGAGTATCGCAGCCCCTCTTGTTGCTTCAGCGAATGATCGTGTTCTTCGTCAACCACAATCAGTCCGAGGTTTGGCATCGGTGTAAAAACAGCTGAGCGAGTACCGACGACCAGCTTTGCATGGCCTTGCTGCGCATTGCGCCACGCCGTTAATCGTTCAAGGTCGGACAGGCCCGAATGCAAAACAGCCGGCTCTACGCCGAGTCGTTTTTGCAGGCGGGTAACCAATTGCGGCGTAAGACCGATCTCGGGAACAAGAATCAAAACTTGTTGTGCGACAGCGAGCGTGTCGCGAATAAGCTGTAAATAAACTTCCGTTTTACCGCTGCCGGTCACACCGTCGAGCAGAAATGCGCCGAAGCCGGTTTGTGCGCGTAACGTCATAAGCGCAGCTTGCTGATCATCATTCAGATGCGGTCCGGGCGTCGCGATGTTGTCGGACTCGGCCGGGATCGCGGTCGCGCTTGTCTCTATTCGCTCGATCAAACCTTTGCCGAGCAGAGCTTTTGCTGCCCGGCGCCACAAGGGCAATAGCTCAGTCAGGGAATCAACATCGATCCCATTGCCGCCGGCATCGCGAAGCACTTCAAGAACCTCGGCTTGCCGCGGCGCCCGTTTGGCCATCGACTCAATGTCAGCATCCATGCCCGCGTCGGTTACGGAAATGACCTGCAGGGTCGGGAAAAGCGGTTTGCCGGCTCGCAGCATCGCGGGCAACGCGGCCGCAACCACTTCACCTATTGGGTGATGATAATAGTCGCTCGTAAACGTTATCAGGCGCAGGTCTTCGGCGCTGAACAGCGGCGTGCTGTCGAGAACGGCATTGCAGCGGCGCAGCTTGTCGACCGGAATGTCGCTGCTGTCGGCCACTGCAACGACCACACCCGTCTGCCGACGCCGCCCGAACGGTACGACGACCCGCGAGCCTGGCGCTACGGCTGCCGCGCCCGGTGGCGGCAAATAGTCGAACAGACGCGATAGCGGCACGTTGACGGCGACCTTCAAAATCGTCGATCTATTCATTATTCGGCAATAAAATCAGCAAGTTACGTAGGGGATAAATACTGTCAACCGGGGCTCAAGCCCTGCGTTATATAAGAGTGACACAGTTTTGACCACGTGGTGGAGTCGAGAGGACTGCAGAGATGGATCTAGCCGTCAAATGGACAGGAAGTCTGACGAGCGCCGGTAGCGGCGTTTTTGCGGTATCGTGCTCCCGCGAGCAAAAAACGGGGGCAGGTACGCTGCAGCGCGAAAGCCAACTCAATCAGTTCCTTGCCGGCGTTGAGCGACGGGCGTTACGTATTGCCGAAATTGCAATTCGTGATCGCGACGAGGCGCTTGATCTAGTTCAGGATGCAATGATCAAGTTAGTGAATAATTATGCCAGCCGGCCGGACGCTGAATGGACGCCGCTGTTCTACAGAATTCTGCAAAATGGAATTCGCGACTGGCACCGGCGTCAAAAGGTACGTAATCGCGTCATGGTCTGGTTCGGGCGCGGCAAGTCGGGTGAGGATGACTATGATCCGGTAGCGCATGCGCCAGATCCAGCCGGCAGAACGCCCGACGAGCATTTACAGACGGGTGAGGCGATGCAGCGACTTGAGGGCGCGGTACACGACCTGCCAACACGACAGCGTGAAGCATTCATGCTGCGCACTTTTGAAGGGCTTGATGTTAAGGAAACAGCAGTAGCAATGGGGTGTTCTGACGGTAGCGTCAAGACACATTATTCCCGGGCAGTACATACGCTGCGGGACAAGTTGGGAGAACACTGGCAATGAATAGGCCAATAGATGATCAGCCAAACGACGACGCGAACGATGAAAAGCTCGCGACGCAAGCGAAGGACCTGTTTGATGACAGCGTCGAACGCCTGGATGCGGCAACACTATCGCGACTGAATCAGGGTCGTCATGCCGCGCTTGAGCAATTGCATCGCGGATCCGCGGCAGGCGCATGGGGTCGGTGGGTGCCACTGACCGGAGTAGCAGCGGCTGCGCTCATCACCGTAATGTTGGTGCGCGGGCCCGAATCGGTCGACCTGCCGTCTGCATCAGTTACTGATTTTGAGATTTTGCTGGAAGGCGAGAGCCTCGAGATGCTCGAGGACCTGGAGTTTTACAGCTGGCTCGAGACTACCGACCTGAGTGCGAATGACAATGTCGGTTAGGCAGCTCGTAATTGGCTCGCTATTGGCTACGTTTAGCCTGATGGTTGCTGCCGATGAGGAATTGCCGGAAATAGAGTTTATTGAGTATCTGGGACTCTGGGAGGAATCGGACGAAGACTGGACAATGTTCAGCGATCCGATAGAGGCCAGGAACAAGGAAGACGAGCGGAGCGATCCTGCGCCGGAAGGCAAAGAATCGACGGAGACGAATGATGAAAGTTAAACACATGATAGCCGTTGCGGTTTTACTGACCTGGGGAGCAGCATACGGCGATGACGGCGTTAAGTGGGACAGCCTCAACAAGGATCAGAAGCAAGTACTGAATCTTTATGCGGACGGCTGGGATCAGCTTGAGCCCAAACAGCAACTGCAGCTGTCGCGCGGTGCCGAGCGCTGGTCAGGAATGACAGCAGCGCAACGCGAGGACGCCAAGCGACGCTTTGGTCAGTGGCGGAATCTGACCGATGCGCAGCGCGACATGATTCGTACTCGTTATGCGGATTTTCGCCGCATGCCGTTGGAAGATCAGCGTCGCATCCGCGAGACACATGTCCGCTTCAAGAAATTGCCGGCGGAGCGGCGCCAGCAACTGCGCGACCGCTATCGTGACTTGTCGCCCGAGCAGCGCAAGCGACTGAAGGACCGCATAACGGATCGCCGACCTAAGCCGACCAGCGCACGCGACTAAAAATACCGTTTAGAACGCTTCAACAACATGGGCACTTGCAGGTGCTTTTGATAGAGTACGCCGATTCCAATCGGAGGTACCTTCATGAGAATCGGTGTACCGAGAGAGATTCACGCCGGCGAGCGTCGCATCGCGACGACCCCGGATGTTGCTTCTCAACTCATAAAAATGGGTTTCAGCGTAGCGATCGAGAAAGATGCCGGACTTGCTGCCAGCTATTCAGACGATGCATTCGAAGCAGCGGGCTGCGAGGTCGTCGCCAGCAGTGAGGCGCTTTGGGCGCAGTCAGACATCATTTTCAAAGTGCGGGCGCCGGAAACGGTCGAAGCCGTTTTGCTCGATGAGAACAAGACGCTGATCAGTTTTCTCTGGCCCGCACAGAATCCGGAATTGCTTAAGCAGCTCACCGAAAGTGGCGCGACCGTGATGGCGATGGACAGTGTGCCGCGCATATCCAGAGCGCAGAAGATGGATGCGTTGAGTTCGATGGCCAATATCGGCGGCTATCGTGCCGTGGTCGAGGCCGCGCAGCATTTCGGACGATTTTTTACAGGCCAGATCACTGCGGCCGGTAAAGTGCCGCCAGCGAAAGTCTTGGTTATTGGTGCTGGTGTTGCTGGTCTGGCTGCCATTGGGGCAGCGAAGAGCATGGGTGCCATTGTGCGTTCCTTCGACACGCGGCCTGAAGTTAAAGAGCAGGTCGAAAGTATGAATGCCGACTTCCTCATGCTTGAGTTTGAAGACGATGAGGACGGTTCCGGCGAAGGCGGTTACGCCAAAACGATGAGCCCTGAATTTATCGAGGCTGAAATGGCACTATTCGCTGAGCAGGCGAAAGATGTCGACATCATCATCACGACGGCACTAATTCCGGGCAAGCCTGCGCCGCGTTTGATCACTGCGGACATGGTTGCGTCGATGCGCGACGGCGGTGTCGTCGTTGATCTTGCCGCTGAACAGGGCGGCAACTGCGAACTGACGGAAAAAGACCAGGTTGTTGTTCGCGACGGCGTCACAATTATCGGTTACACGGATTTGCCAAGCCGCCTCGCGGCACAGGCGAGTCAGTTGTACGGGACCAACTTGCGCCACTTGCTGACCGAGCTCAGCCCGGAAAAGAATGGCGAGATTGACGTAAATTTTGACGATGAAGTCATTCGCGGCGTAACCGTTTGTAAGGGCGGCGAAACAACCTGGCCACCGCCAGCGCCGAAGTTGTCGGCGGCACCGGCCAAAGCGGCCGAGCCCGCGCCGATGCCGGCACAGGAAGAACAAAAGCCGTCGATTCTCGGGCCCATCATCGCGACGGTTGTGGCCGGTCTGGCTTTGTTCGGTCTGGGTGCTGTCGCGCCAGAATCCTTCATGGCGCATTTCACAGTATTCGTGCTCGCCTGTTTTGTTGGCTACATGGTGATCTGGAATGTCTCGCCGGCTTTGCACACCCCATTAATGAGTGTGACCAATGCGATTTCGAGCATCATCATCATTGGTGCGCTGCTGCAAATCAGCTCGGCGAATGAGGTGATCATGTGGATCGCTGCATTCACCGTCCTTTTAACGAGCGTAAATATTGCGGGCGGCTTTGCCGTTACGCGACGCATGCTCGAAATGTTCCGCAAGTGAGGTCGGCATGATTAGCGCAGGCATCGTAACCGTCTCGTACATCGCTGCGACGGTACTCTTCATTCTCGCCCTGGGGGGGCTTTCAAATCAGGAAACTGCACGACGCGGCAACTGGTACGGTATCGTCGGCATGGTCATCGCGTTACTCGCGACGATTTTCGGTGTCGTCACACAACATTACGAATTGTTGCTCGGTGCGTTGCTGATCGGCGGCAGCATCGGCATCTTTCTAGCGCGACGCGTGCAGATGACGCAAATGCCGGAGCTCGTCGCCAGCTTGCACAGCCTTGTTGGTCTCGCTGCCGTTACCGTTGGTTTCGCGAACTTCATGGACCCGACCGTGCACCATACGGGTGTCGAGTTGACAATCCACGATATCGAAACCTATCTCGGTATTCTGATCGGTGCAGTGACGTTTTCTGGTTCGATCATTGCGTTTGGCAAGCTGAGTGGCCGCATCGGCGGCAAGCCGCTGACATTGCCAGGTCGACACCTGTTCAACCTCGGTCTGTTGATCGCCTCAATCTGGTTTGGCTATCAGTTTGTCATTCAATCTGCTGCCGGTGGTGGCCTTGAGCCATTGATCATCATGACGGTGATTGCATTGGTTTTCGGCATTCATATGGTTATGGCGATCGGTGGTGCGGATATGCCAGTTGTTGTATCGATGTTGAACAGTTATTCGGGCTGGGCTGCATCGGCGACCGGGTTCATGCTCGAAAACGATTTGCTTATAGTGACCGGAGCGTTGGTCGGTTCGAGTGGCGCCATCCTGAGCTACATCATGTGCCGTGCGATGAACAGAAAATTCCTCGCAGTTATCGCGGGCGGTTTTGGCACGGGCGGTGGTTCGTCGTCAGCGTCGGGTGAAAGTGTCGATCAAGGCGAAGTGGTGCCGATCGAGTCCGAGGAAACGGCGGCGTTGTTGGCCGGCGCTAAGGAAGTGATGATTATTCCTGGCTACGGCATGGCTGTGGCACAAGCCCAGCACACGGTGTTTGAGATCACCAAAGCACTTCGTGCCAAAAAGGTTAATGTTCGTTTTGGTATCCACCCGGTTGCGGGTCGCATGCCGGGCCACATGAATGTGTTGCTTGCCGAAGCGAAGGTGCCGTACGACATCGTGTTTGAGATGGACGAAATCAACGATGACTTTCCCGATGTTGATGTGTCGGTAGTCATCGGTGCCAATGACATCGTCAATCCGTCGGCGCTCGACGAGCCGGATAGTCCGATAGCAGGCATGCCGGTGCTCGAGTGTTGGAAAGGCGACACGACAATAGTCCTGAAGCGCAGTATGGCGACCGGTTATGCTGGCGTGCAGAACCCGTTGTTCTTCAAAGACAATACGCGCATGTTGTTCGGAGATGCGAAAGACACACTCGACGCGGTACTGAAAGCACTTTAAACTCAAAAGCCTGAGATCGCGCAATGCGCGATGGGGTTTGCTAAATGCTTGCAGGAATCGCTTCTGATATCTCGCAGCAAGTGCTGCGAACAGATGTCGCTGGAATGCCGCTCGAGTGGATCGATTATCGAGAGGCTGTCCGGCTATACCACGCCGATCAGGTGGCGTACGACTGCGGCACACTTTTGTACACCGTTTTCGGTGGCTACAGTAGTTTCGACGGCGAACGCAGCAAAGTTGACGTTAATTCGATTATCGCGACTCACGGCACGCGTCGCAGCATGGTGCGCAATCGTGATCGATACGTTCCGCCGTTGAACAACCGCACGCTCTTCAAGCGCGACGCGAACCTGTGTCTGTATTGCGCAATGCGCTATCCGACGCGTGATTTGACGCGCGATCACATTACGCCAATTTCACACGGCGGCGGTGACACCTGGACGAATGTCGCGACGGCTTGTCGTCGCTGCAATAACTACAAGGGCGGTCGCACACCGGAGCAGGCTGCGATGCAACTGATCGCGGTACCGTTCACGCCCACGTACGCCGAGTACATTTATCTCAAGGGGCGGCGTGTTCTCGCCGACCAGATGCAGTACCTGCTGGCGCATATTCCGCGCTCCAGCCCGCTGCATGCTCGATTGACGGATCACCTCGCCGACGGCGAAGAGATCATCGACGTCCACTTTCACGAGTAAGACGCTGCAATACTTAATAGACGCGAGCGTGTACGTATTTCGGGCCTACTATTCGATGCCCGACGACATGGTTGATAAAGAAGGTCGTCCAGTAAACGCTCTGTACGGTTTTGCCCGGTTCCTTGGCGATTTCATGGAGCAGGTTAACCCTGAACACGTAGCCGTATGTTTTGACGAGAGTTTGTCAAAGTCATTTCGTACCGAAATCTATCCCGCATACAAAGCCAACCGTGACCCTGCGCCCGAGGAGCTCAAACGACAATTCGGCCAATGCCGTCGCTTTACGCGCGCGCTTGGTGTCTTCGAGCTCGGAAGTCCGCGTTACGAGGCGGATGATCTGATCGGTACGCTGGTCGAGCACGGTCGCAGCGTGAATCGCCCGTCGACAATCGTCACGCGCGACAAGGATCTTGCTCAGCTGGTTTCAGAAGAAGACATTTTCTGGGACTTTGCCGGTAAAGGAAAAATTCACTACGGCGATGTGCGTGACGTGTTTGGCGTACATCCCGAGCAAATCGCAGATTTCCTTGCCCTGGCAGGCGATGCAGTGGACAACATCAAGGGCGTCCCGGGAGTGGGTAAGAAGACGGCGACGGTGCTGCTCGAGCAGTTCGGCAGCCTCGACGGAATTTACGACAATCTCGATAGGGTGCACGAAGTTAACGTCCGTGGTTCAAAAACACTGGGCGAAAAACTCGCGACGCACAAAGATGATGCTGTCCTGTCACGCAAATTGACCGGCATTGCCTGCGATGCACCGATAGATGATGCGGAAAATGCGATCCGACGCTCACGCCCAAAGTTAGGCGATATCAACGCACTTTATGACGAAGCTGATATTGGTACCGCTTTGCGTCGACAAGCCGAACGGATTTCGGACCTCGCCCGCGACTAGCAAGACTGGTTGCGATCATGGTTGAGGAATTTGTAAAGACAGGGCCGGAATCGGCCATAGCGATGTTCGAGGCCGAAGCCGAAGGTCTGGCAGAAATTCGCAAGACCAACGCCATTCGTGTTCCGGAAGTCATTGATGTCGGCGTGGTCGACGGCAAGAGTTTTATCCGCCTGGAACAGCTCAGGTTTTCCCGAACTACCGATGCTGTCGAGTCGGCGCTTGGTGAGCAGCTCGCCCGTCTGCATCGCACCACATCGGATCGTTTTGGCTGGCATCGCGACAACACGATCGGCGCCACGCCGCAGCATAACGACCAGACATCGGATTGGATCGATTTCTACCGCGAAAAGCGATTGCGTTTTCAACTCGACCTTGCAGCGCGCAACGGTTACAACGTGGAACTGCAAGAGCTGGGGACAGAGCTGTGCGACCGACTGGCTGCGTTGTTCGACGGCTATCAGCCGGTGGCGTCGCTGTTACATGGCGATCTTTGGGGCGGCAACTGGGGCAATGTTGGTGGGGAGCCGGTGCTGTTTGATCCTGCTGTTTACTACGGTGACCGCGAATCAGATATTGCGATGACCACGTTATTTGGTGGTTTCGGGCCAAGCTTCTATGCAGCGTACAAGGCTGCTTGGCCACTGCAGGAAGGTTTTGAACAAAGACAGAAGCTGTACACGCTATATCACGTTCTAAACCACCTGAATCTGTTCGGTCGTGGTTACGAGGATCAATCAATTCGTCAGTTGCTGGAACTCACTCGTATCGTCTGATTCGTCGACTTCGTATTTCTCGCCCAGAAAATCTTCGTTGAATGCGAACAACGTCGTTCCCTCGGGTGCTTCGATGGCAACAAACGCGCCCTCAAATCCGGGGTACTTTTGATGCGTCAGGCCATGCTTTTCAATGACAGCCATTAAGGCATCTTTGTCATGACACTTGAAACACAGCGACGGCGACTCAAGCGCAATACTCTCGGATAAGCCAACCGCAAATCCGCCGGCGTCAAAACGCATATGGGTGGTGGGTTCTTCACGCATTTCCAGTATCACTGGTGCAACCGACGCCCAGAATTGAGCTGCATGCACGGTATCGCGAGCCGGCAGAGATAACTCGAACCAGGTTCCGCAAACAGAATCATTGTCGAATTCGTCTCCTCCCGTGAATGTGCGTGCTTCGAGCATCGTTATGTTGTGCCCGTCTCGATCGACCAGTCTGATCTCATTGAATGCGTCTTCACCGAGCTGCAGGAAACGAAACTCAAAACCATGATCGGTCATGGAACGCGCATGCTTGGCGAGGTCCTGTTGTACAAATGAAATGGCAGGCGCGTCGAATTCGCGCTCGTGCAAGCCAATGCAAAGTACGCCATCTGTAATGACCGCGTATTTGTGGGGCCAAACGTCACCAATTTCCAGTTCTGAAAAACCGAGGTCTTTGTAAAAACCAAGTGAGTCAAGGATCTGCGGCGTTCGAACGCTAAACTCAAGGTAGTTGCCAAGACTACTCACCGATTCGACTCCGGCCAACCCCCAGCATTTTTCTGGACCAAATCTGCAAGCATGTTCACATGCCTCTCCTGCGCATTCAGCGCCGGTATGTAACTGAGTATACCGCCACCGGCTTCGACATAAACCTCAGCGTAGCGAATCGCAATTTCCTCAAGCGTTTCAAGGCAGTCGACAGCGAACCCCGGGCACACGACATCGACGCGTGCAGTATTGTCACGCCCAAGAGAAGCAAGCACCTCCTCGGTATACGGTTGCAACCATTCCTCACGCCCAACGCGGGATTGAAAGGCGACGCTCCAGTCGCCCTCGGCAAGTTCTAAAGACTCAGCAATCAGGCGCGCCGTCTTCAGACACTGGCAATGGTAGGGGTCGCCCTTTAGCAAAGTACTCTTTGGAACACCGTGAAAGGAGAAGAGCAGAGTGTCGCCGCGACCGTTCTGCGACCAATGTTGGCGGATGTTTTCAGCGTGTGCCTGCACAAACATCGAGTCATCGTGATACTGGTTGATATAACGCATTTCGGGAATCCAGCGCCGTTGCATTAGATCGGCGGCGATGGCGTCGAATACAGCTGCTGTCGTCGTACCTGAATATTGTGGGTAAAGCGGTAGGACGATCACTCTGCGTGCGCCTGCCGCATCGAGTTTGTCCAGGCCGGACTCGATCGACGGATTGCCGTAAGTCATCGCCAGCTCTACAGGAATATCCGTCTCCAGGTTCGTCGATAATTGCGTCTGAATTCCTGCCGCGAGGTCTTGTGAGTGAAAGAGCAGCGGAGAACCGCGCTCGGTCCAGACTTGTTGATACGCATGCGCCGATTTCGATGGGCGGATCAAGAGGATGATACCGTTGAGAATCAGCCACCACAGCAAGCGCGGATATTCGACAACGCGACGATCCCAAAGAAACTGTTTGAGGTATCGCCGCACGGCGCCTGTTGTCGGCGCGTCCGGCGTGCCAAGATTAACAACCAGCACACCCATCCTGGCTGGCGTTCCGTGTTCGTAATCAGGTGTGGATTTAAAGGTTGGCATGGTCCAGAGAAACCGATGTCAGTCGGCGCTACAGTAAACGAAAGGTCGTTCCTGCGCCAGCGAGTAGCGCTATAATTGATTGTCTTGATTACAAAAAATTCGTGTGAATAGACCAATGCAAATGTCCGCCGAAGAACACCACGCCCATTCACCACAATGGATTCTGTTTCGTGACCTTGCCGTCTTACAGGTCAAGCTAATCGTCGACGGATTTCGTGACATCCTGTTGTTGCCCGCATCAATTGTTGCCGCAATTGTGAGTTTTTCTCGCAGCGAAGACGGCGTGCCAGGCCCAGAATTCTATAAGCTGTTGGCCCTCGGCAAGCAAAGCGAGAGTTGGATTAACTTATTTGGGGCACTGAAGAACGCGCCTGAGAGCGTCGATCAGTCGAATGAGTTTGGCGACGTCGATATCGACTCTATCGTCACAAAAGTAGAAACCTTCGTGGTAGCGGAGTACAAGCGCGGTGGTGTAACCGCTCAAGCCAAATCGAGAATCGATGAAGCGCTTAAGACAATGCGCGAAAAGAAACAAGCAAAAGAATAAGAGTCAGTCTTTCTGTACGTCTCTGCCCGACAACAAGTCGTCGATACTCGGTGGGGGATGATCCGGCCCCATACGCCCGGACTTTAGACGGCTGATATATTCTTTGTACGCACGCATTGCCTGATAGCCTAATAGCCAGCAGATTGGAATATTGGCGAGCACCATTACACCGGTGCCAATACCTGTAACGTTATCGAGGTCGGTGTCGGTCTTAACAAATCCAAGTGTTGCAATGATGATCAACGCGCAGTAGACGATCTTGTAGCCGAGCACGGATTTCTCGCCGGCGAGATAAACCATGCCTTGTTCGCCGTAGTAGCTCCAAGAGATCATGGTTGAAATTGCAAACAGCCATGCGGCGATTGAAACGAGCCACTTGCCGAGCCCGGGCGTTACACTGTCAAACGCTTTGGCTGTCAGCGTTGCGCCGATGAAATTCTGGTAAAAACCATTGCCGACGATCGTGGGTTCAATTTCGCTAGGCAGTGCCGCCCAGTTGATCGTGTACGCATTTTCGCCGCGCGTAATAATGGTGCCTTCAATTTTGTGTCGGTTAAAACCGTCTGCGCGTTCGTCTGCGGTGACGATCATCGTTACTTTGTCGCCTTCGCTCCAGTCTTCGCCACTTATTTGATAGTCAGCATACTGCCAGCCAATCTTGCTGACCTTGGCCGTCGGCGCATCATCGAAAATAATATCCGGTGCACGATTCCAGATGCCGGTCGACAGGATGATCAACGCGGTAAATGTGCAAACGACAATTGTGTCGATGAAAGGCTCAAGCCCGGCGACGATGCCTTCACGTGCTGGTTCGTCGGTCTTCGCTGCCGAATGTGCAATCGGCGACGAGCCCTGGCCGGCCTCGTTCGAAAACACGGCGCGCTTGAGTCCAAACAGAAATGCGGATGCAGCCGTACCGCCGATAAACGCGCCGGTCGCTTCTGTCGGCGCGACGGCCGACTTGATGATGAGCGCGAACATGGCCGGAATTTCCGCGAAATTCAGCGTCAATACGTAGGTGCCAGCGAGCAGATACAGAACGACCATGAAAGGGACGAGTGTGCCCGCCACCTTGCCGATGCGTTTGATGCCGCCGATGATCACGGAACCGACGATGATGGCGAGCACGATGCCGGTAATCCAACTAGGTACCGAGAAATATTCCTGGGTCAACTCACCAACGTTCCATGCCTGGAACATATTTCCGCCCGTCGCAGTCGACATCAATAACGTCACGCAAAAGATGACGGCGATCGCTTTGCCAAGGCCAGCCATGCCGCGTTTTTCCATGGCTTTTGAAACAACCCACATTGGACCGCCATGCGGATTGTCGGGGTCGTCGGTATTGCGATACAGCATCGACAATGTGACTTCGGTCAACTTGATGCCCATACCTAAGAAGCCAATGATCCACATCCAGAACACGGCACCCGGGCCGCCGAGCGCAATTGCGAGGGCGACGCCGCCGATGTTGCCCAGGCCAACGGTTGCCGACAATGCGGCAGACAGAGCCTGAAAGTGATTGATCGCGCCAGGGTCATCGGGGTCATCGTAAACGCCGCGAATGACGGACGGTCCATGAGTTAATGCGCGGTACTGAGAAAAACCACTCCATAGCGTAAACAAAACGCCCGTGCCGACGATGCCGTACAGCACGTAGTCATGCCACAAAATGCTATTGATGAATGACAGCGTGGCGCTGAATTCACCCACCTCAGGTAGCGTCCATTATGGCCGTGACGCCCATTCCGCCCGCTGTACAAACGGAGATCAAGCCGCGACCAGAACCTTTTTCGCTGAGGAGTTTGGCCATCGTGCCTACGATGCGTGCGCCGGTCGCTGCAAATGGATGGCCCATGGCGAGACTACCGCCTTTGACGTTGAGTTTTGTGAGATCGATCGGACCCAACGGCTGGTTGCGACCGAGTTTGTCGCGGCAAAAACTCTCGGATTGCCACGCTTTGAGTGTGGCCACTGTCTGTGCTGCAAATGCTTCGTGGATCTCGTAGAAATCAAAGTCCTGTAATCTCAAGCCGGCGTCTCTGAGCATTTCGGAAACCGCATATGCCGGCGCCATCAACAACCCTTCGTCGTCCACAAAATTGACGGCAGCAACTTTCACGTAGCTCAGGTAAGCGGATATCGGCAGGTTTTTAAGATTTGCCCAGTCCTCCGATGCGAGCAACACGGCCGCAGCGCCGTCGGTCAACGGCGTGCTGTTACCAGCCGTCAATGTTGCTTCCCCGTCCTTCGAAAAAACCGGCTTTAGCGTCTGCAATTTTTCAAAAGTCGAGTCGCGACGAATGTTGTTATCTTCTTCGCAATCAAGAAACGGAATGACGAGGTCGTCATACCAGCCCGCATCATAGGCGTGTGCAGCCTTTACGTGACTCGCCAGCGCCAGCTGATCCTGATGTTCGCGTTGCACGTCCCACTCGCGCGCGATCAGCTCGGTACTTTCGCCCATTGATAGTCCGGTGCGTGGTTCAGTGACGCCAGGCAGCTCGGGTTTGAAGTGCTTCGGGCGCAATCGAAACCAGGGCGTAATTCGTTGTGCAAAAGAGCGCGCCCTTGCGGCTTCGAGCAGGATTCGCCGGTAGCTGTCAGGATAGACGATAGGTGCATCGCTGATTGAATCGACCCCGCCCGCGATGCCTGATTCGATCTGTCCAAGGGCAATCTTGTTCGCGATCATCGCACAGGCTTCGAGACTCGTACCGCAGGCACGTTGCAGGTCAACGCCGGGTGTTTTCGGCGACAAACCGGCATCCATCAGTGATTCGCGTGCCAGGTTCCAGTCCCGCGAATGCTTGATAACCGCACCCAGCGCAACGTCACCGAGTGTCTGTCCCTTCAGATCGTACTTGTTTACCAGGCCCGACAGCGCAGCGGCCATCAATTCCTGATTCGAGCAATCTCGATAAATCGAGTGCGCGCGGCAGAAAGGAATTCGGGAACCACCAACAACAGCAACTCTATTAGATCGACCATCATGCAGCATGCTTGTCTCCGTACAAGATTTACGCGAGTGCAACTTTACACCATTCCGGCAAATAACATGAGTACGCCAGCCGCAAGAATGCGGTATCTTGCGCGAATGTTAAGACACGGAAATTGGCGAAAAGAGATGCGTGGGCTGTTTGGGCTCGCCGGGCCGCTTATCGTCAATAATTTGTCGATTGCCGGCATTCACTTTGCTGACGCCGTGATGGCGGGTCGCCTTGGCGCCGAAACACTCGCGGCCGTAGCGGTGGGCGGTAGTATCTGGTTCTTCGGCTTTACCATATGTCTGGGTACCCTGATGGCGATTTCACCGATAGCGGCACGTCACAATGGTGCGGGCAACCCCGAGATGATCGGTCGATACACGCGACAAGGCATCTATCTTGGAGTCATAGTCGCAATCGCGATTATCATTGTTTTTCGTTTAGGCGTTGATTCAGCGCTAGCAGCGATCGGCATCGACCCCGGATTTCGTGAGCTGACCCGAGGCTACGTACTCGCCCTCGTAATGGGCGCGCCGGCAATTTTCGTCTTTTTGGCTTTACGTTTTACGACAGAAGGCATCGGCGAGACACGGCCGATCATGTATGTGTCGGCGGGCTCTTTGGTCATGAACGTTTTCCTGAACTGGGTGTTCATGTTCGGCAATCTGGGTGCGCCCGCATTAGGTGCAGTTGGTTGTGGCATTGCGAGCGCGTTGACTATGTGGCTAATGATGATTGGCCTTGCTATTTATATGATGCGCGCCAAGAAATATGCGCCGCTGAAAATATTTGCACGCGTCGGCAAACTTCGCTTCGATGCGCTCAAAGAAATTCTGCAACTCGGAGTTCCGATTGCCGTGATGATTACGGCGGAGGCGGGATTATTTAACGCAGTATCCATATTGATGGGAACGCGCGGCGCGGCAATCGCGGCGGCCCACCAGGTCGCAATCAATTTCGCGATGACAGCATTCATGATTCCATTGGCGCTTAGCGCGGCGATCACTGTTCGTGTAGGCCATGCACTAGGCGCAGGCAGGCCAGAGGAGGCACGCTATAGCGGTGCCTTCGGCATTGCGGCGTGCGCAGCATTCATGACGTTTTCGGCGGCAATGATGCTGCTGTTTCGGGATGCGGTTGTCACGCTCTATACCAATGACCCGGCCGTGACGAGTATTGCGATCAGCTTGTTGCTGGCAGCCGCAATTTTTCAAATTGGCGATGGCGTACAAATCGGCGCTGCTGGTGCGCTGCGCGGCTATAAAGACACACGCTACCCTATGGCCATCAATATATTCTCGTTCTGGGTGCTGGCCTTTCCTTTGGCCTACATGGCGGCCGTAACATACAAAGTTGCGCCCGTTTACACCTGGGGCGCATTCATTGTTGGCCTATCCGTGGCAGCTTTTCTCTTGACCTGGCGCTTTATCCGCTTGTCGAAGGCACAGCCTAACCCGGCTTGATGTTCGCATTGAGACGGAACAGGTTGTCGGGGTCGTACTTGTTCTTTAGCTCAACTAGTCGTGGATAATTCGCGCCAAAGTTGCCCCAGGTTTTCTGTTCCGAATCTTCGTTGAGATTCGTATAGAAACCTGCAAAGTGCGGCTCCATCGCTTTGTAATATTCGCGCACGGCGATTCTGCCGGCATCGTTCATCGACGGATCACGACTTGCATACATGATGCCGAAGTTGAACGCGACATCGCGATGCACAAATGCGGTAGCGTCAGGCGCTATGCGACTGCTGGCTCCACCCATATGCTGAAACCACGACCAGGTTGGCTTACCCTCCCAAACGTAATGCAGCATGATTTCGATGACCTCCGGTGTTAGCTCCTTGAGAAAACTGGATTTCAAATACGCCTGCAGACCGTGCGCAGTCATAGCATCGGCGCTGGTTTGGATCTGCTTGTAAGGAAACGGTGCGAACTCACCACGGATCAGCCCGGGGAATGCAAGCATAGGCGCCAACACTTTCTCGCCGGTGGCATGGTCGCCATTCCAAACGACTTCGATCAACATGACCGGTTTGCCGTCCTCGCCCGGAACGAATTGCGGTTCGATATTTGCTTCGTCCGGCATCGTTTCATGGAGTTCCGCGTAAAACTCGAGAGACTCGGCGGTTGCTTCGTAAAAAATCGTCCCGCCGTAAACAGTCGGATTAAAGGAATGCAACTGATAGACAAACTCGGTCACCACGCCAAAATTGCCACCTCCACCGCGCAGACCCCAGAACAGGTCGGGGTTCTCTTCGGCGCTTGCTTGCAGCACGTCGCCACTGGCCGTGACGACTGTTGCAGCCAACAGATTATCCACCGCGAGACCGGTGCTGCGGTCAGTCCGCCCAACGCCGCCGCCGAGCGTGAAACCGCCAACACCGGTGTGAGACACAATGCCCGTGGTTGTAATCGTATTCCGTGCTGAAGATGCCGTGTCCAAATGCCCTAGCAAGCTACCGCCGTCGGCTCGCATCCGCATCGCATCGGTGTCGACGTCTACCGATTGCATTCTCGACAGATCGATCATTAATCCGCCATCGGATGTCGATTTGCCCGGCATACTATGACCGCCGCATTTGACCGATAGCAACAGATCTTGATCGCGTGCGAAATTTACGGCGCTGACAACATCGTTAGTCGACAAACACTGTACGACCATCGCAGGTTGTTTATGGTCGAACATACCGTTCCAGACTTGTTTTGCCGCGGCATAACCTTCATCGGACTGGAGGAATACTGTCCCATTCAATTCTGCGGCGAATTCTGAAACAACAGCCGACTCAATTGAAAGTTCCCCACCACTGCTCGAAACAGCGGGTATCAGACTGCTCGTGGCGTCCGTTCCGCAGCCAGAAAGTGTCGCCGCAACAGCGACCGCAAGCGAGTGCTTGCAAAAGCTTCGTCTCTGCATTTCGTTCTCCCCCGTTTTCTGCGGTCTATGCCGCGTCTGGTTCTTAGCCCTGACCGAAGTCCGGTCCGTCATTGGACAGGTATTCGTTCTCCTCAGGTGTGTTTTCACGATTCAGGAGTTTATTGCGATGCGGAAAGCGACCGAATTGATTGACGATGTCGCGATGTAGCTCCGCGAACTGAGTCATCGTTTCAAATGTTTCCCGATACGTTGGAGAAACGGCTTCGGCCAATTTCGCAAACAATTCAACCGATTTGGCCTGAACTTTCGCGGATTCGGCGTGCTGCAGAGGCATATAGAAAAATGCGCGTTGTATCGGCGTAAGGCCCTGGTCCTTTTTTGCCATCGCTCCTTCGACACACAGCTTCAATGCCGCCTTGTCTTTTGCGAACGCTTCGACGGTGCCGCGAAAAATATTGCGTCGGAACTGATCCAGCAGAAGAATTAATGCCAGCCGACCGCGCGGCTGATGCGACCAGTGATCGAGTCTGCCTTCTGATGCGCTCTCGACGTCATCGGCAAACTCCTTTTTGCATTCATGGTCGAAGACTTCGTCGGAACCAAACCAGACATCCATGCGCTGATCAATCTGTGGCGCCGTCAGCTCCTGCTCTCGAAACCAGAATGAAATGATAGCCTCGATTCGCAACTGATCGTCGTCGGTGATCGTCGCATCCACACTTTCACTTAATAATTTGACCGACATCAGAGCCCTCTTGCTCACATCACATAGTGCGAACCAGGTCACGAAATGGGCGCGATAGCCCATCAGTGGCTATGATTCTCAGTAAACTTTAGCAGATGATGATCGGCACCACTGCAAATACGTCTCGGTTTATCCTCGTCGCTCTGCTGGCTGGCAGCTTGCTGGGTTGTGGCGATCCGCCGACCGAACCCGAAGAGGCAGTCCGCGCATGGGTTGCGACAGGGCATAGCCTGGCTGAGGACAAGAAACGCCGCGATCTCATGGATATGGTGTCACCCGCGTACAGCGATGCGCGCGGCAATGAACGCGCAGACATTGAGAATTTGTTTCGCTTTTATTTCCTGCGCGCGAACGGCATTGCATTACTGCCAAAAATCAACGAAGTACGAATTTTTGGCGACTCGGCGGCGGAAATCGATTTGACGGTCGGCATGGCGGCGACCAATGATGGTGTTCTTGGGTTCAGTGCGGACGCTTATCATTTTGAATTGGAGCTCGTCCGTGACGGCGACGAGTGGTTGTTAATATCCGGGCGCTGGGGAGAGGTCGGTGAAGAACTACACTAAATATATGGCCTGCGTTGCAGCCACAATCTTGCTTGGCGGTTGTGCTGCCATCGCAACCACTATCAGCCAACCGAGCGTGAGCCTGAACAACGTCGAAATCGGCAGCGTCGATTTTTCCAAACAGACGTTTGTGCTTGGATTCGACGTGAGCAATCCCAACCCGTTCCCGCTGCCGATCAAATCGGTTAGTTATGGCGTCAAACTTGACAACCAGCGGTTCGCGAGTGGTGAAACAGTTGGGTCAATCACTGTGCCAGCGAATAGTGACAGCCAATTTGCAATCAGCGTGGATCTCGATCTGTTGCGCACTGCGCCACAACTTCTTTACACATTGCGTGATGGCGTTACGAACGGATTGTCGTACGAGTTAAACGGTAAGCTGGGGATCGATATTCCACTTGTCGATCCAATTGCATTCAAGACCAGTGGTGAAATCCGCGTTGGCACGGGCGACATCCACAGTCACAATGGCAAGCGCTAGCAACTGATGGCTACATGGTTTCGCGCGCAACCAAACGCCGAATCGTGAAAAACCTCTAAAACCTACGTCAAACCAGTACAATTTTGGCCCCAAAAGGGCCCATTTGCGGCGAACACCTCACAATTTCATTTCGCGTGGCATACTAATCGGCTTCCGAACCAATTTGGTTATGGGACGCGCTTTTTGCGCGTACTCCCTAGGGCGTCTATGACGGAGCGATTTGCACAAGGTCTTTATGACCCGGCTTTCGAGCGCGACAGTTGCGGTTTTGGGCTGATCGCGAACCTCGATGACATGCCGAGTCATTGGGTCGTCGAAACGGCGATCTCGGCGCTTGCCCGACTGACACACCGCGGTGCTGTAGCGGCTGACGGCAAGACAGGAGATGGTTGTGGCCTGCTGCTCAAATTTCCGACCTCGTTCCTGCGCGCTGTCGGAGAAGAGCTGGGCTTTAGCCTGAATGAACGCTTTGCAGCCGGTGCGGTTTTTTTGAGCCAGGAAGAGTCGCGGGCAGCCGAAGCGCGCGAAACCGTTAATACTGCTGTGGTCGAACTGGGACTTGAGGTCGCTGGTTGGCGAGCAGTGCCGGTTGATGTATCTGTGTGCGGTGAGCAAGCACTCAAGACGCTACCGCGTATTGAGCAGGTTTTTGTCAATGCGCCGACCGGCATGCCGCGAGGTCGATTCAATCGGCGATTATTTCTTGCGCGGCGTCGCGCCGAGAAGCGTCTCGGTGGAGGCGATGCATACATCGCGAGTCTGTCGTCAGTAACGATCAGCTACAAAGGCATGATCATGCCGAGCGCGCTGCCGGAATTTTATCCTGATCTACGCGATGCGCGCCTCGAATCTTCGGTCTGTGTTTTTCATCAGCGCTTCTCGACGAATACGCTGCCACAGTGGCGCCTCGCGCAGCCGTTTCGTTTTCTCGCACACAACGGCGAGATCAACACGATTCAAGGCAATCGCAATTGGGCGATGGCGCGGGCTAAGAACTTCCTTTCCGACAAGCTCGATGACATATCAGATCTCGATCCGATCATTTCGCTGGTTGGTTCCGATTCGTCGAGCCTGGATAACATGCTTGAGGTCATGCGTGCCGGCGGCATGGACGTGCTGCAGGGTATGCGAATCCTCATGCCACCGGCCTGGCAGGCCGTGGATGACCTGGATCCGGATGTACGAGCGTTCTATGAGTTTTTCGATTGCCAGGTCGAGCCCTGGGATGGTCCGGCCGGCATTGTGTTAACGGACGGACGCTACGCCGCATGTTGCCTCGATCGCAACGGCCTTCGACCGGCACGCTATATCATCACAGAAGATCGACATATCACGATCGCGTCAGAGGTCGGTGTATACGACTACGACGAAAAAGATGTCCTGACCAAAGGACGACTTGGTCCGGGTGAAATGATTGCTGTGGACCTGGTCAATGGCACCTTGCTCGAGAACGACGACATCCACGACATTCTTAAGACGCGCGCGCCGTACAAGAAGTGGCTAAAGAAAGGTGTCCGCTATCTCGACTCCGAATTGATTGACACGCACACGACGGCCGAACCGATGGATCCGGCAACGCTTGCGAGTTATCAAAAGATGTTCAACATGTCGCGCGAGGAATTGCAGGACATTGTGGCCGTCTTGGCTCAGGCTGAACAGGAGGCCGTAGGGTCGATGGGCGATGACACGCCAATGGCTGTGCTGTCCAAACAACTACGATCGCCATTCGACTATTTTCGCCAGCAGTTTGCACAGGTGACAAATCCGCCGATCGACTCGTTACGCGAGCGCATCGTAATGTCACTGCAGACCAATATCGGCCGCGAGTCGAGTCTGTTTGACGTCGGTCCGGAGCACGCCCAACAAGTCATCATGAACTCACCGGTATTGTCGCAGTTGAAATTGCGGCAGTTGCTTAGTGACGACATGTATGGAGACAGTTACGCGTTCATCGATTTGAATGTTGATGCATCGCTGTCCCTGAGCCAGGCGCTGGACGAGATTTGCACTGCGGCAGAGAAGGCAGTGCGTGAAGGCAATTTGATTCTGATGCTCAGTGACCGCTATCTCGAAAAAGACAAGTTGCCGGTGCACGCATTACTCGCGACGGGTGCCGTGCATCACCATCTTGTGCAGGCTGGCGTTCGTTGCGACGCGAACATCATTGTTGAGACGGGAGTCGCCCGTGATTCGCATCACTTCGCTTGTTTGATCGGCTATGGCGCGACTGCGGTCTACCCGTATCTCGTCTACCAATCGCTGCACGACATTGCAGTGCGCGGCAACATCGACAAACAACAGCAACTTGGACGCAGTTTTCGCCGTGGCATTCGCAAAGGCTTGTTCAAGATAATGTCGAAGATGGGCATCTCGTCTATCTCAAGCTACCGTGGCGCGCAATTGTTCGAAATTGTCGGCATGCATGACGAGGTTGTTGAGCGTTGTTTTCGTGGCACCTCGTCGCGCATTCAGGGCAGCAGTTTTGCGGACCTGCATGAGGATCAAAAGCAACTGGCAGCCGCTGCCTGGGAGCCGCGTGCATTGGTTGGGCAAGGCGGTCTGCTCAAGTACGTTCACGGCGGCGAGTATCATTGCTACAACCCGGATGTTGTAACGACGCTGCAAACTGCGGTGCGCAGTGGCGAGTACGAACGTTACAAAGAGTACGCGGCGTTGGTTAATGACCGGCCGGTCGCAACCTTGCGCGACCTGATGGAATTAAAGCCGCTCGGTCCGCCTGTGCCGCTCGACGAAGTTGAGCCGGTCGAAGACATCATGCTGCGCTTCGATAGTGCCGGCATGTCTTTGGGGGCGCTGTCGCCTGAAGCGCACGAGGCATTGGCGATCGCTATGAATCGCATCGGCGCGCGCTCAAACTCGGGCGAGGGCGGCGAAGACCCGGCGCGCTATGGCACTGAGCGCATGTCCAAAATCAAACAGGTCGCGTCGGGCCGATTCGGCGTTACGGCTGAGTACCTCGTTAATGCCGAAGTACTGCAGATTAAAGTTGCGCAAGGCGCCAAGCCTGGCGAAGGTGGGCAGCTGCCGGGCCACAAGGTCAACGACATGATCGCGAAGCTTCGTTACGCGAAGCCCGGTGTTGGCCTGATTTCGCCGCCACCGCATCACGATATCTATTCCATTGAAGACCTGGCGCAGTTGATTTTCGATCTCAAGCAGGTGAATCCGGAGGCATTGGTATCGGTCAAACTGGTAGCAGAGCCAGGCGTCGGCACAATCGCTGCAGGCGTTGTCAAAGCCTATGCCGACCTGATCACGATATCCGGCTACGATGGCGGTACGGGTGCGAGTCCACTCAGTTCGGTTAAGTATGCGGGTAGTCCGTGGGAGCTAGGATTATCGGAAACGCACCAGGTTCTGCGCGGCAACGATCTGCGCCACAAAGTTCGGCTGCAGACTGACGGTGGGCTGAAGACGGGTGTCGACGTCATCAAGGCGGCCATGCTTGGAGCGGAAAGTTTCGGTTTTGGCACCGGGCCGATGGTTGCACTGGGCTGCAAGTACTTACGTATCTGTCACCTGAATAACTGCGCGACCGGTGTCGCTACGCAAAACAATATCTTGCGCAGCGAGTACTTCATCGGTTTACCTGAAATGGTGATCAACTTTTTCCGTTTCGTAGCCGAAGAGTCACGCCAGCTAATGGCGGAGCTGGGTGTTCGAAAATTGGAAGATTTGATCGGGCGCTTCGACTTGCTTGAGCTGAAAGAGGGCGAGACAGAGCGGCAATCGCGGCTGGACCTTTCGCCTATTCTGTCTTTGGAAGGACTCGCAAAAGACGCGCCGCAATACTGTACCGACCTTCGCAACGAGCCGTTCGATAAGGGTGAGCTGGCCGAGGAAATGCTGCAAACGGTCCTGCCCGCGATTGAATCGAAATCCGGTGGGCGCTTCGGGTTTGAGGTGCGTAACTTTAATCGCTCGATAGGCGGTCGACTGGCGGGCGAGATCGCGCGCCGTCACGGCAACATCGACATGGCTGATGCGCCGCTGGAAATATCGCTGCGCGGTACCGCTGGACAGAGTTTCGGTGTCTGGAATGTTGCTGGTCTTAATCTCACGCTTATCGGTGACGCGAACGATTACGTCGGCAAAGGCATGGCCGGCGGGCGCATCGTTATCCGGCCGCCTGATGGCGTTTCTTACGATGTTCGCGAAACAGCGATCATCGGCAACACCTGCTTATATGGTGCAACCGGTGGGCAATTGTTTGCAGCGGGCACGGCTGGCGAGCGATTTGCTGTACGAAATTCCGGCGCCACGGCTGTCATCGAAGGATCGGGTGATCATTGCTGTGAGTACATGACCGACGGTGTAGTCGTCGTGCTCGGGCGTACGGGCGTGAATTTTGGCGCCGGCATGACGGGTGGGTTCGCGTATGTGCTCGACATCGAACGCGACTTTGTTGATCGCTACAACCATGAATTGATCGACATTCATCGGGTTTCACCGGAGAGCATGGAGGCACATTTGCATCATTTGCGCGCTCTTATCGTGCAGCATGTTGAAGCTACAGGCAGTGAGTGGGGCGAGATGATTCTCGAAGACTATCGTACGTTCTTGCCGAAATTCTGGGTTGTTAAACCCAAGGCCGCAGAGCTTGGATCTCTGATTAAATCATTGCGGCAGGCAGCGTAACTCGACATGTCTAAACATCCACTACAGTTTCTGGAAGTACCGCGCCGCGACCCTGACAAGCAGACGCCCGAAGAGCGGGTTGAGCACTACGGTGAGATTTACGGTCATTACGATGGCGCCAATGCGGCAGCCCAGGCAGGCCGATGCCTGGATTGCGGTAATCCGTACTGCGAGTGGCAGTGTCCTGTGCACAACTACATTCCAAACTGGCTGAAGCTGATCGAGAACGGCAAATTATTCGAAGCGGCCGAGCTCTCGCACCAGACGAATTCCCTGCCTGAGATATGCGGTCGAATTTGTCCGCAAGACCGGCTGTGCGAAGGCGCTTGTACACTCAATGGCGAGCTGGGCGCCGTGTCGATCGGCAATATTGAAAAGTACATAACCGATGAAGCCATACGACAGGGCTGGCGACCGGATATGTCGGATGTCGTTGATTCGGGTAAGCGCGTCGGCATCGTCGGCGCCGGTCCGGCAGGGCTCGCAGCAGCCGATGTGCTCGCAAGGTCAGGTATTCGGTCGGTTGTGTTTGACAGCTATCCTGAAATCGGTGGCCTGCTGACGTATGGCATTCCGCCGTTCAAGCTCGAAAAACAGGTGGTGGATCAACGTCGCAAGATTCTCGAGGGCATGGGCGTTGAGTTCGTGCTGAATACGCGTATTGGCGAAGACAAACCGTTCGCCGAGCTCGTTGACGAATTCGATGCTGTTTTCCTTGGCATGGGAACCTACACATACGTGCGTGGTGAATTCGCTGGCGAAGACTTGCCAGGCGTGCACGAGGCCTTGCCGTATCTCGTGTCCAATGTTTATCGCGTGCTTAAGTATGCAGACGCCCCGTTAGACTGGATAAATCTTGAGGGCAAGAACGTCGTTGTGCTCGGTGGCGGCGACACCGGCATGGACTGTGTGCGTACAGCCATGCGCCAGGGTGCGACGAGTGTCACCTGTGCTTACCGGCGTGACGAAGAAAACATGCCGGGCTCGCGCCGTGAAGTTCAAAACAGTAAAGAAGAGGGCATCCAGTTTCTGTTTAATCGTCAACCGCTTGAGATCGTCGGTGATGAAAATGGCGTTACCGGTGTTAAGCTTATTGAAACTGCTTTGGGCAGTGCGGGAACCGATGGTCGCCGCCGTCCGGAGCCAGTCGCGGGCACTGAAAACATACTGCCGGCCGATGCGGTTATCGTCGCGTTCGGTTTTCGGCCGAGTCCAGCGGACTGGTTTGACGATAGCGCAATCGAAACTCTGCCGAGCGGCAAGGTCAGGGTTGCGTCACATGGTGCGCACCCTTTCCAGACAACGAATCCCAAAGTGTTCGCAGGCGGCGACATGGTGCGGGGTTCCGACCTGGTCGTTACTGCAGTGTTTGAAGGTCGCGAGGCCGCTAAAGGAATTGCGACTTACCTGGGCGTGTAAATCTGAGTAGTGAGCACAGTAGCAATGGTAGTCGACGGGCAAGAACAGATTCTCGGACCATTCACGGACTTGGCGAACAAGATTGCCGCAGCGCTCTGGAATGCCGTATTGCCGGGCGCGGGCAGCACGTTCTGGTGGCCGTTGCTACTTCTGACGCTTGTCATCACGATCCTGTTCTGGGTATTCCGAAACGGTCGCGGCGCTAAGGATGTCGATGGCCGCGAACGGCCGATGGGACTGCTTGAGTACATTATTCCCAAGCGCATTTACACGCACCCTTCCGCGCGGGTCGATATCTGGTTGTATCTCCTCGACAAAGGAATGATGCCGGTATGGGTCATACTTTTTCTAGGCTCGGTCGCACCCTTCGTCGAGCGAAATACGATCAGTGCTGTGCAGACGATGTTTGGCGCAAGCCCGGAACTGGCTGCAACCGTTCCATGGCGTCTCGTTTACGGCGCCGTCACGGTCCTGATCGCAGACATGATTTTCTACTTCACGCATTACATGATGCACAAGACGCAGATAGGCTGGGCAATTCATAAAGTGCACCACTCAGCGCAAGTGCTCACTCCGCTGACGCGACCGCGCGAACATTTTATCGCCGGGCCCATCTGGGCGCTTGGACCCGCTATCGGGCTTTCAATATCTGGCGGTATCTTCGCCTGGGCATTTAATGGCGACATCACGCGAGTCACAGTTGTTAACGTAGGAATTTTTTCGCTTCTGTATGCGCTCAATGGCAATTTTCGTCATTACCACGTGTCTTTCCGCTATCCGCGCTGGCTGGAGTATTGGCTGCAAAGTCCCGGTATGCATCACACGCATCACAGTTACCTAGAGAAGCACTGGGACACGAACCTCGGGCTGGTAACGAGTATCTGGGACCGAATGTTCGGCACCTTATATATCGCCGATCGCTACGAAGAGACTCCGTGGGGTCTGGCACCGAAGGATCAGAACGAATACTCGACGTTGCGAGACAATCTGGTCACACCGTTTCGCGAAATATTCCGCATTCTACGCGGCAAACCGAAGATACCGAGTCCCGAGTAGGGCGTCAGTCCAGCTCGCTGCCAAAGACCTGCCGCGGCTTAAGGCTCGCTATGTCTACATCCGGCAAGCAGCGAACGTTAACTCCCCAAAGGTCAGGAGCCGTGCGTGGCCGATGAAACGGATGTATGCCGCAGGTCGGGCAGAAGTAATGTTTGGCGAGATGTTTGTTGAATGTATACAGGCGCAGGTCGTCGATCGATGTCAGGACCTCAAAATCGGATTCCTCGATTCGATTAATGATCGTTCCTTTTCGCGAACAGATTGAGCAGTCACAGACGATGGAGTCGGCCAGATCCAGTGTGGCACGGAAGCGAAAGTTTCCACAGTGACAGGAACCGTCATAGGTTTGTTTCATGGCATGCACTCAACGTCGAAGTCCACATGAAAATGTTCGTCGTGTCGAACCCACGACGGACGTTCAGAGAATTGTACGTTTTGTTGTAAATATGGCCAACGCGGAGAAGTTTTCAGGTATGGCTGCAGTTGCGGGTCGAAAATAACGCGCCAGATACCAATGTCGGCTTGTTGCGCGGCGATATGAAGCTGGTAGATGTGTTCGGCAATCGCAGCGTAGTCAATTGTCAGTCCATCAAGAGTGCCGGCCGAGTCGAATTCGAGATCGTAGCCCCATTTGTTAAGTACATTGCTTGGTAATGGAACTGAATCGCCATTTTCGTTCAGGACAGGCACCATGAAATCGACCGACAAACCATTGCGATGAGTTTTGTGCGGGGCGAACTCGCCACCGGATTTCTTGCCCGTTTCGCCGTAGACGAAGACTGTGTCAGGCATCGTTTCTTGAAGCGCAGCATACGCGTCCAGAATCACAGCATGTACTGAGCTGTGCACGAAACTTCGCCCGAGCAGACGGCCCGTGGTCCAGTGCGTCGAAAAATTCGGACCGGCCGTGGGAATTTGCCAACCATTCTCCAGAGATCCGTTTGATGTCGTGCCGTGACACACGCTGGGCTCGCGTGCTTCACCTGGAAGCGCGATAAGAACTAGTATGACGCCACTTACCAGGCTCGGTTTTTTCATCGTTCCTCAGTCGACGAGGTGTCGACTACTGGCTTCAGGGTCGCAGCCATACTCGTCTTGCCACGGGTACGCCGGATCAAGAGACATCGTCTGCGATAGCGAAACGGGCTCCGTCAAATAGGTGGGATCGGTAATCGTGTACTCGTAGTTCATTCTCGAACCGCCGTCCAACAATGTGAAGCGCTCGACGAGGTGTTTTTCATCGCTCGACGAAAGTCCGTTGCCGATGCCCCACTGTGCGGGCGTGAAACTCGCTGTATCGACAACGAGAGTCGCATCTTCGAACCATCCGACTGAGTGCCCCAGATGGCTTGGTTCTACGTCGGCCGGGTGTTCGCGATCTCCCAGATATACGATTCGTTCCACATCGAGGATTTCATGGCGGATAATAATTTGTTCGCTGTCATCGCGAATGAACTTGTGAGCACCGACGCCAGAAAACAGCCAGGGCGGTGTCTTGGACACGCATCGAAACCACGGATTGTCCGCAACGTTCCAGGCGTCCAGCTCGGCCCGTCCGAGCTCGGTAACGGGTAAGCCGACCGCTTGGGTCTGTCCGCCCAATGACATCGCGTTTGGGTTTTGCTCTCCATTGCCACCCGATCGGTCGCGACCACGCTCGCCAAAGCGGCCGCCTTCGACCCGCCACATGCCGCTAAAATCGTCAGATTTGGCAGTTCGGTCTGGTTGTTGACGGCGCACTCGCGGCGCAGAGTTCGGGGCAGTGCCCGGCGCCGAGGCGATTATCTCTCCGTCGGGCAACACAAAGTAGTTCGAGTAATAAAGATTCTTGTTCGGATTGTTATCCGGACTTGCGAAAACCGTAACTTCGTCACCAACTTTCAGCGTGTCTCTCGTCCAGCCTTGTCGCGTCAGGACAGACACCGAGTTGAGTTCCAGTAGCAATTCGGTCGATTCGCCTGCGTCGTTGACGATCGCCAAAGTCGCAAAAGTATGCGGATTTCGCCAGGAATACTCAGTGATGACTCCATGAAACTCCAGGACTTCATCCAGGTTGAAGTTACTGCGGGAATGGTGGCTCCATGTGATCGCGGGCGCGAGCACGACTAGTGCGACGAGAAAAAATCTACGCATGCGCAATTTCTTTTTCGGTGAACAGGAAGTCTCTGAGCTCCTTGTCCATCACGGGATCCTGGCGTCGGATCCATTCCAGCACCATTGCGGCGTGTTCTTTTTCCTCGTCGCGATTGTGTGCGAGGATCGCGGCGAGTTCTTTGTTCTTGCACGCATCGACGCGTTGGTTGTACCAGTCGACGGCTTCGAGCTCCTCCATCAATGATGTAATTGCGCGGTGCATGTCGCGTGTTTCGTCAGACAATTCTTCGATCGGTTCGTGGTATCCCTCATTCGCCATTGCATGTTCCTTTATGTTGTTGCCGGCAACGCGACCGAGAATCGGACGCCGCCTTCGATATTCGTTGCTGAAATACTACCACCGTGGCCTTCTGCAATGAGCTTGGCTACGTAAAGCCCAAGGCCAAGATGGCGGTCGTTCTTACCGCTCCGCACCGAGACCATCGAATCGAACAATTGCGTGCGCATGCGCTCCGGCAGTTGCGGTCCCGGGTTCGTTACCGTTACCAGCATTGCGTCTGTGTCGCGCTCCAGACCAATCCGGATCGTGTCATCGTGGGCACTGAAGTCAACAGCATTATCGACAAGCTTGTCGAGCATCTGGATGAGCAACTCAGGTGAGCCGCTCATCGAACCACTGTCGAGGTCAGTCTCGAAGTCAAAATTGCGAGACGGGTATACATCGCGGTAAGCGGCGACTGTTGATTGCAGAACGGTATACAAATCGAAGTCCTCGGGTTCGGCGTGCTCCATTAGTTCCTCTACCCGGCTTGCTTCACTCATTGCAGTCAGAATGCGGCGAAGCCTGTCGGCGCCGTCTTTGGCGCGCGCAGCATAATCTGCGGAGGCTTCATTTAGCGGCTCGTGTTCGAGATTTTCCAATGACGAGGAAACGATCGCGAGCGGTGTTCGTAGTTCATGCGAAAGTTTCGACGCAAGCGTGCGCAAATATTCGTTGTAGTCACCGAGTTGTCGCAGCACATGCGAGAAACTTCTCGAGAGATCGCCAACCTCATCTCCAGATAACGCGCTGGGCAATGTGCTGCGCAAGTCGTCATTCTCCAATGCATCTTCAGCTGCGACACTCAATCGCCGAATGCGCCGCGACAACCAGGTCGCATAGCCAAGTAGCGCAACTGCTGCCAACACAGTTGCAACAACGGTCACATACATTAACTGCGCCAATCCCTTGTTGGTCAGACTGAGGATGGCATCCGTGCCCTGTTGCACGACCAATGCGCCGATGACCGTGTTGTTCGTCATCACCGGTTGTGCGACGGCGACGATCGCGTCACCGCTATCAGCATTTCGAAACCAGCTTACGGACGCCTCGCCGTCCAGCGCTTGCGTGATGTACGACTGACTTTCACGCCCACCGGGATCGGGTTCTGCGAGCACGGCTTCCTGGCCAGGCTCGACAATGGCTTCGTAGGCCATTCGCAGCCACATTGATCCGACACTGGTTTGCTCGTCGGGCAACGCGACATTACCCGCTGATGCGATTCGCCATCCCGATGAGTCGGTCAGTGTTAACCGCATACCCGGTTGCGCGAGATCAGCGGCAATTGCCGTCAGTTCCTCCGAGGTATTGACGAATGCACCGGGCGAGCGTGCCGAAAAGCTCGCGCTACGAACCGCGTTTTGTAGCGCATCGCCCGTATTGCTCACGACGAGACCCAGGTTTGTGCCCAGCTTTCCAGCCGGAATCCGCGCTTCCAACTGGTAGCCGCGAGACGGCAGGTCTTGCCAAAAAGCAGTTATCGTCGCATCGGGTGCGAAGCCATACGCAGTTCGGATATAGCTAATGATCGGCCCCGGCGCTTCTGCACCGAATACCAGGGTCTCGTCGAGGTACGGCGGACTCGAATTGACCAGGCCCACACGATCCGCAAAGCGCGTCCCATCATCAACGGCGATCGTGCCCGGTGTCGCATAGACAACATTGCTGTCGGCAACTTCGACGTACAAGTAAACTGATTCTTCGTGCAAGCCGATGACAAAGCGGATGGGACCATCGCTGCCGCGCATATCGCGCAACGCATCGCGACTCAGATTCCAGTCGTCAAAGTAGCCATCGATCGCCGGCCGGGAATCAATGCGGTGACCGTACAACTGATCGCCCACTACATGATTGTTTGTGTGCTGCAACGGAAACTGGTCCTCGTACTGTGCCAGCGAGTCAGCAAGTGCCCGCGCGGTGCCCGCTAACATTTGTTGCTGTCCAGATCGCAGAGCGGACTCGGTTTCGCGTATGAACTGGCAACCGGCCCACGGCAACACAAGGGTAAGCAGGCTAACGAGAAGCAACTGCCGCTTAAGGTTCATTGCAACCAGCGATAGCCCATGCCGTAGACCGTTTCAATGGCGTCAAACTTCGCATCGATCGAAATAAATTTTCGCCGAATTCTCTTGACGTGCGACGTAATTGTATTGTCGTCCAATACGGCTTGCGCTGCGTCCATCAGTTGTTGCCGGTTCTTTACGTGGCCCGGATAACGCGCCATCGAATGTACTAACCAGAATTCGGTCAGAGTAAGTCCGACTGGCTGCTCCTGCCAGAGAACCGTCATGCGATCGGTATCAATGGCTAGATCACCGCGTGTCAGTCGACTGTCCGCTGCCTGCGGTTGTTGCATCGCATCAAGACGGCGAAACAGTGCCGCGATTCTTGCCATCAGGTGCGGCAGGCTGATGTCCTTGGTTAGGTAATCGTCGGCGCCAAGTCGTAGTCCGGATACGGCGTCAAACTCGCTGTCGCGTGCGGTAAGAAAGATGATCGGTAATTCAGCTGCTCGCGAGCGAAGTTCGCGACACAATTCAAATCCACCTTCGACATCGTCGTGCAAGTTGATATCAATGACCACGAGGTCCGGTAGACGCGTATCAAAAGCCTGAATGGCAGGCTCGCGAGAATCGTAGGCATCGACGGCATAACCCTCCCGCTCGAATGCAGCAACATAGTTTTCTCTAATAGCAGCTTCGTCTTCGACGATTGCGATGCGTTTGGCCACGGCTAACTCCTTTATCCTCGCCACAATTTGCCACATTACATCGGTGTATTGCCATGCCGGGGTCCGCGGCACGGCGCTTTGCCTTGTTGCAATGAGCTCAACGCTACGAGGAGACCGGCAATGCAACACAGAATGTGGAAGCCCGTATTTTCAATCCTGATTATGGCAATCCTGTGGGCGCGACCTGGAATCGCGTCTGCCGAGGGCCTGACGCCCAATAGCATGCAGACGGGCAGCCTGCTGATGCGCATGAGCGAGGGCTATGTGACGGCCACTTTGCTGAATACGGACGTCAATATCGATGTTAATGGGCTCGTGGCGCGCGTTTCGGTGCGTCAGGAGTTCCGCAACGACGGTCAGGAGTGGGTCGAGGGAGTGTACGTATTTCCATTGCCAGACAAGGCAGCCGTGGACCACATGCGCATGCATATCGGCGATCGTTTCATAGAGGGCGAAATTCGCGAGAAAGAACAAGCACGCAAGGAATATGAGGCGGCCAAGTCGGCCGGTAAGAAAACCAGCCTGGTTGAACAACAACGCGCCAATCTTTTCACGACGTCAGTCGCGAACGTCGGTCCCGGCGAGTTGGTCGTCATTGAGATCGAATATCTTGAGGACTTACGGTTCGACGGCGGGACGTTTAGTTTGCGCTATCCGATGACATTGACGCCGAGATACATCCCTGGCCGGGCCGTGTCGGATCGACAGGGCAATGGTTGGTCCGCTGACACAACGTTGGTGGATGACGCGTCACTGATTACGCCACCAATGGTGTCGGCATCGAAAGGACATCGAATCTCATTGCACGCAACGGTCAACGCCGGCATGCCATTGGAAATTATCGCGAGTCGGTACCATCCGGTCATCGTCGGTGAGGCCAATGGCGAGTACACAGTTTCGCTCGCCGGTGGGCGTGCACCGATGGACCATGACTTTGAATTGTTATGGCGCCCGGTGCCTTCTGCGTCACCACGCGCGATGGTCTTCACCGAAACCATCGACAATGAGCCGCACTACCTACTCATGGTTATGCCACCCAAATCTGAGCTCGTAACTGGCCCGATGATGCCACGCGAGATGATATTCATTATTGATACGTCGGGATCGATGCACGGTGTCTCGCTTGCACAGGCAAAGCAAGCGCTACTCAGGGCGGTAGAAGGTCTGCGGCCCGGCGACCAGTTCAATGTGATCGAATTCAACTCGTACACTAACCCGCTGTTTCCAGCAAGCGTAACGGCAAGCACTGCGAACATCAGTGCCGCTACAAATTTCGTACGCCAACTGAACGCGAATGGAGGCACCGAGATGTATTCGGCGCTGGACTTCGCGTTGCGTACGCCACCGAGCGAAGCATTCCTGCGGCAAATTATTTTTATCACCGATGGTGCGGTTGGCAACGAAGAGGGGCTTTTCAAGCTCATTGCCAATAAATTGAACAACGCTCGCTTATTCACGGTTGGTATTGGCTCCGCACCGAACAGCTGGTTCATGCGTAAAGCAGCCGAATCTGGTCGCGGCACGTTCACGATCATTAGTGCACTGCACGAAGTGAGCGAGAAAATGGATAGGTTGTTTCGCAAGCTTGAGAACCCGCAAGTGACTGACATTGATGTGCAGTGGCCGAGCGGTGTTGTGATCGACAGCTATCCAAGCGTCGTGCCGGATTTGTATCTGGGTGAACCCGTAACCGTCAAAGCTCGTGCCTCTGGTGCCTTTCGTTCTGGCGATGTTGTCCGGATCGCAGGCAATTCCTTAGGCGGGGCATGGAACAGCGAGTTGCCGCTGGCTGGTGATTCACAAAGTTCGGGCATCGGCGCGCTGTGGGCGCGTGCTCGTATCGCCGAATTACTTGATCGGGTTAGAAGAGGTGCGAACGAAGACGAAACCCGCTCGGCAATTGTGGAAACTGCGCTGACACATCACCTTGTCAGCAAGTACACGAGCCTGGTTGCCGTGGATAAGACGCCAGTGCGTCCAGCAAGCGATCCGCTCAAGAGTGAGCAAGTCGCGAATCTGATGCCGCACGGTCAAAGCACGTCTGCGATCTTTGGTTTTCCTGCCACTGCAACGAACGCCGAGATCCTGCGCCTGACGGGCGTCGCCCTGCTGCTGCTGGCGCTAGCGCTAATGGTCACGCCGGCGCTTCGAAGGAGAGCGTCTCATGAGTCGGTTCATTAGGTCGCCGCGGCGCTGGCTCGTGGCTTGTCTATTATGTCTTGGCTTTTGGCAATTCGGTCAGGGTGCGTACATCCCGGCGAAAGCATGGATGGCGCAGGAGCTGATGCAGCGAGCCTGGAATCGAGGTGCCGCAGGTGCCGAGCAGCCCGCTCCATGGCCCTGGGCCGACACCTGGCCGGTGGCGCGACTGTCTGCAAAATCTGGCGAGATCGAACTGATCGTTCTGGCCGGTGGCTCGGGTCGTACGCTCGCCTTCGGACCTGGTCACCTGAGTGCGAGTGCGCTTCCCGGAAAAACGGGCAATGCGGTAATCGCAGGGCATCGCGACACGCACTTTAGTTTCTTGCGCGATGTCGAGATCGGCGAATCACTGGTCATAGAAACGGTATCTGGAACCAAGCATCTGTACAAAGTGATCGGCATCGATGTGGTCGACTCGCGCGGCGGGAGTCTGGTACTGGATACTAATGAAGCCTTCCTAAGTCTTGTCACCTGCTATCCGTTTGAAGCGATCGACCCGGGTGGACCCATGCGTTACGTCGTAACTGCCAAAATGCTGTTCTAGCTTTGTTGCTAAAAATTGCGCTTCGCAACTACTATGGCGCAATGGACGATACGAAAGCGAAACTCACCGAGGGATCGGTGGGTCGACATCTGCTGGCGATGGCTTTGCCAGTATTGATGGGCATTTTCGCGATGATGGGCCAAGGATTGATCGACGCCTATTTTCTCGGGCGCGTCGGCCACCGGGCATTGGCCGCCTACGCATTCGCGTTTCCAATTCTAATGATTGTCACCAGTGTCGCGATCGGTATGGGCGCCGGCACATCATCAGTCGTTGCGCGTGCCATTGGCGCTCGGGATACGCGACGAGCACGACGACTAACGACCGACAGTTTGTTCTTGTCGTTTCTCGTAACTTTGGCTTTCTGCATCGTCGGTGTATTGACGATCAACCCGCTGTTTCGACTGCTAGGCGCAGGCGAAGACATGCTGCCGATGATTCGCGAATTCATGCTGATCCTGTATTCAGGAGTACCTTTCGTCGTTGTAGGCATGGTCGGCATGGCCAGCATGCGAGCTACTGGCGATACGCGTTTGCCGAGCAAGTTGATGATTCTGGGGGCGATTCTTAACGTCATTCTGGATCCAATTTTTATATTCGGACTGGGGCCGATTCCCGCACTCGGTCTAAACGGTGCTGCTGTTGCGGCGCTAATGGCGCGCGGTGTAATTTTTATTGGTGCGTTGTACTTGATGCGTGGCCGCCTGAATATGATCAGCTTCAATCGACCTGATCCTGTGGAGATGCGCAAATCCTGGCGGGATATTCTGCATGTCGGCATCCCTGCCGCTGGCACGAACGCGATTGTGCCCATCGCAACGGCAATCATTACCGCGTTGATCGCCAGTTATGGTGTCGAAGCCGTTGCTGGTTTCGGTGTGGCCAGCCGAATCGAATCACTCGTACTGGTCATGTTCTATGCTTTGTCGGCCGTGATCGGTCCGTTTGTCGGACAAAACCTCGCCGCTGGCAATAAAGATCGTATTCTCGAAGCTCTGCGCTTATGCATGTGGTTCTGTGTTGTTGCCGGTTTAGTGGGTGCTGGTCTACTCGCTATGACGTCAGCGTCGCTGCCTGCGTTATTCAATGACAATGCCGAAGTTGTCAGCGTTGCGAAGTTATTCCTTTGGATTGCGCCCTGGGGTTATGGTGGTTACGGCTTAGTCATGACGATCAATGCTGCTTTCAACGGCCTCGGCAAACCTATGCCGGGTGTGGTTGTGAGTTTGATGCGCACAATCCTGCTCTACGTGCCATTAGCGCTGGTGGCTCAGCACTATTACGATATCGTCGGAATATTTGTAGCCTACGCGGCGGCCAATGTGATCACAGGTTTCGTGGCATACGGCTGGGTTAAGAAAACGGTGAACCAGACATGCACGTAGTCGATGGCTTTAAACAACGCGGCGAGGGCATGACGCGCCTCGAGACTTTTACCGATGCGGCGTTTGCGTTTGCGGTGACGATGCTGGTTGTCGGCGGTGGCGACGCCATACCCGTTAATTTCGCAGAAATGATGGTTGCGATGAAACAGGTACCGGCATTCGCGGCCAGCTTCGCCAATATCATGCTGTTCTGGTATGCACACCACGTCTGGTCGCGGCGCTTTGGGCTTGACGATTGGGCGTCAGCCCTATTGAGTTTTATTCTCGTGTTTGTGGTGCTGATCTATGTTTACCCGTTGAAAGCGATTTTTTCAGGTGCGCTCGATTTTTTCTCGGGCGGGTATCTTGCGTCATACTTCGTGATCGATTCGATCGCCGACCTGCGAACGATGTTTATCATATTTAGCTCAGCGTTCGCTGCCCTGTCTGCTGTGGTCGTATTACTTAACCGACACGCGTTAGCGCAAAAGGCGGAACTAGCGCTAAGCGCGCTGGAAGAATATGAAACCGTGTCAACAATTCAACACTGGATCATCAACATGGCCGTGGCGGTCTTGTCGATTGTGTTGGCAATGACATTGCCAGGCCCCTGGACCATTGTGGCAGGCATGATTTACGGTATTTTTGGTGTAATTTTGCCGTGGCATTCGATCAGAAGACTGCGGCGGCGTCCCGATTAAGGGCGCTCGAACTCTATCCCGCTTGCTCTTCCTCAACGCCCTCTGATGGCGTCGGATTGGCCTTGCGGCGCGAGCGGATGATGTACAGGACAATGCCCCAAACGATCGACAAGGCGCCGATACCGAAGTACCAGACTGTATATTCGTATTCAATGCCCAGGTATGCGCCGCCGGCGATAAACAATAGTCCGACTAACAGCCAAAACTGCGGAAGTCGTTCGTAAAGAGGTGCTGGTAACCACATGGGCGGACTCGGGGCTTATGTCTAAGTGGAGCATAAATCTTGCCATAGGCGACCTTGTCGTTGAAGTACCTAGTCACAATATCCGGCACTGCGGTGATCTTGCTGCCCAAAACGTGACGGCATTCACAATTAATGACCCGATTGGGAAGATTTTGGGCCTATCGCAGTTCGAGTGCTGGCAACACTTTGCGTCGATACCAGAAGTGCATACCGATGCCACGGCTGGCCATAAATATCGTGAAGGCCAACCACAGGCCGTGATTTCCAAATGGCTGTAGCAGGTACCAGCCGGGTATGAATATGACGAAAGTTGAGATCAACATGAGGTCGCGCATCTCTCTGCTGCGCGTTGCGCCCACATAAACGCCGTCATACAAGTATGACCATACGGAAATCAATGGCGAAACGACCAGCCACGGCAAGAATTGCATTGCTGTGCTGCGAACATCGGGAAGGTCGGTGAGTATGCGAATCATCAATGGACCGATAACGGTGTAAAGCACACAAAAACCAACCGCAAAAACTAATGACCACTTCAAGGCAAGTTGTACTGAGCGCTCAAGCGCATCGCGGCGTTTTTCTCCGACGGCCTTTCCGACGAGCGCCTCGGCAGCATGTGCGAAGCCGTCCAGCGCGAATGCCGTCAGGTTTTGTAAGTTCATAAGTACGGCGTTCGCTGCGAGTACCAATCCACCAAGTCGTGCGCCCTGTGCCGTGACGAATGCAAACGTAAATACGAGCGCCATCGTGCGCACGAACAAATTGGTATTCACGGCGAAGAATGTTGTGTACGCACGTACGTTTATCAGGCGAGAGAGAGGCCAACGTCCCGTACGTTTATGCAGCGCACCGGCAGCAAATAGCAGACCAACGGCGACGCCTGTGTACTCGGCAATGACCGATGCCAAAGCAACGCCATCGACCTTCATTCCCAGGCCGAGAACGAACCAAAGGTCGAGAACGATGTTCGTGACATTGATCGTCAGAAAAATGAGCAACGGAACTCGCGCATTCTGCAGGCCCAAAAACCACCCAATGAGCACGAAGTTGGCGAGTGTGCCCGGTGCGCTCCATATGCGAATGGAGAAGTACTCCTGTGCAAACGACTCAACTTCCGGCTCTGCACCGATCAAGTCCAGCGCGAACCGGCCAATCGGAACTTGCAGTGCGATCATCGTCAGTGCGATGAGCAGCGATACGATCAATGCCTGCCCGAGCGATACGCGCAGTCCATCGTTGTCGTTTGCGCCATAGCGCTGCGCGGTGATGCCGGTTGTTCCCATGCGCAGGAAATTCATGCCCGTGTAGAGAAAGCCGAAGATGGTCGCGCCAATGGCGACGGCACCCAGATACGCTGGACTGCCGAGATGCCCTGTTACACCGGTATCAACCATGCCGAGCAGCGGCACCGACACATTCGATAGAATCATCGGCGCAGCTATGCGCCAGATATCACGATCCTGTGGCAGGCGCCCGGCACTCAAGTGATGTTCATCCGAAGGCGTTGACGCCGGTCAGTTCCTTACCAACAACGAGTTGGTGCACGGTTTCTGTGCCTTCGTAAGTGATAACGCTTTCGAGGTTAAGCATATGGCGAATCGGAACAAACTCGGCACTAATGCCGCTGCCGCCAAGAATATCGCGAGCGTCGCGTGCAATGTCGATAGCTGCACGGCAATTGTTCCACTTCGCCAGTGACACCTGCGTCGGCTGAAGCTCACCACGATCCTTGAGACGTCCGAGCTGCAGTGACAGCAGTTGCGCCGACGTGATACGACGCGCCATGTCGGCAAGCCGAATTTGCACGGCCTGGGTGTGCGACAAAGGACGGCCGAATAGTACGCGGTCCTCGGTGTAGCGCATGACTTCATCAAGGCAACTTTGTGCTGCGCCGATGACGCCCCAGGTAATGCCATAACGCGCCTGTGTTAGACAACTTAACGGACCTTTAAGACCAGTCACGCCGGGTAGCACGCTCGCCGCTGGTACGCGGACATTGTCAAAGAACAATGCAGCTGTGACTGACGCGCGCAATGAAAACTTGTTTTCAATTTCCTGGGCGGTAAACCCGGGCATGTCCTTTTCGACGATAAAGCCCTTAACGTCCTCTTCAGTCTTGGCCCAGACAACCGCAGCATCGGCGACCGAACCATTCGTGATCCACATCTTTGAGCCATTCAAGATCCAGTCATCGCCGTCTCTTTTGGCATGTGTCTTCATATTGCTCGGATCCGACCCACCTTGTGGCTCGGTCAAGCCGAAACAGCCGATCGCCTCTCCTTTAGCCATGGCCGGCAGCCAGCGTTGTTTCTGTTCTTCGGAGCCGTACGCATAGATCGGAAACATCACCAGGCTGCTTTGCACAGAAACGAAACTACGAAGGCCGCTGTCGGCGCGTTCGAGTTCCTGGCAAATCAAGCCGTAGCAAATGCTGTTGAGCCCGGCGCAGTCGTAGCCGTCAATCGAGCTGCCGAGCAAACCAAGCTCGGCGACCTGGGGAATTAGTTCACGCGGGAATCGGTGCTGCTCAAATGCCTCGCGCATGACCGGAATCGCTTGTTCGTCGACAAATCGCGCAACACTATCTTGCACCATGCGCTCTTCTTCCGTTAACTCAGAACGGACATCGAATATATCCATCGGATTTAGTGGGGTTTTGCTGGAGGCCATGCCGATATCTCTTAAATGGGAATTCCTATGCGGCGGTACAGTACCGATAGCAACCACGCAGGTCCAATCATCATCAATTGCAGGTCCTGCAAAACGGGACCGAGCGACCATTGCCTGCGACGGCCCAGCCAAAGGCCGATGACGCCGGCCAGAAGAAGTCCTGCAGAGACGCGTAGTGGTGAAAAGTCTGACGTCTCAAGCCACACCTGCCAGGAGGCGACGCCAATGATAAACGGCAACATACCGATCGCCAGTGACACAGAAATGATGAAGTAATAGACCGCAGCCGCCATCAGGAATGCGCTGCCCCAGTTGAGCAGCGGGGATATTTCGTAAAATTCATCAGGTACCTGCAGCGTCCAGAGCACGCCCACCGTGCCGAGTACGACCATCGGTACTGCCGCCCAATACAGCATCGGATACGTGAGCTCCTTGTGGGAGTCCTCGTAGCGTTTGAGCCAATCCTGTGTTTCGCTCATTACGACACTCTTTTTCTCGATAAATGTGATTGTATTAAGTATTCGTTCAGGTGTCTGGGGCAAAATAGCAGACACAGACTAGCCAATGGGAGCAGGCAGATGAATTTCAGAGTATTGACAGTAATTGGGGTCGCAATACTCGCGACAGGTTGCAAGACGCTCGATCCGTACAGCGGTGATGAGCAGATGAGTAAGTCTACGAAAGGCGCACTGATTGGTGCGGCCGCTGGCGCCGTTGTCGGCCTGGCCTCAGGCGACGATGCGGTTGATCGGCGACAGCGTGCCTTGATTGGTGCCGGCGTTGGCGCGCTCGCGGGCGGGTCTATCGGCTATTACATGGACCGGCAGGAAGCCAAATTGCGTGCGGAACTTGAAGGCACTGGCGTCAGCGTTACCCGTACCGGTGACGATGGCGAAAACATTACCCTCAACATGCCTGGCAACGTGACCTTCGCCACGGACAGTTCGGACCTGAATCCAGCGTTCTTCGATGTGTTGAAATCGGTCGGCAAGGTGGTCAAGGAATTCGATCAGACGATCGTCGAGGTAGCGGGGCATACCGATAGCACCGGTTCAGACGCACACAACCAGGGCTTGTCAGAACGTCGAGCGTCAACAGTGTCGCAGTATATGCAGTCGCGCGGTATCTCAGGCCGACGCATGATCACGGTTGGTATGGGCGAAGCAATGCCCGTTGCGGACAACAGCAGTGTGTCAGGCAGGCAGGCGAATCGACGTGTCGAAATTACGATGGTGCCGTTAACGGAAGGATAAACGCGTATTAACGGCGGTTATCAAAAAAACGACACCGGGGAATGGATAGAAGATTCCGGATTCGTGCGTCGTTTGTTAAGTGATGACAACGACGGGTCGCGACATCAACGCATTATTTTGCAACTGAAGAATCGCGACACGTTGTTAATTGCGCACAACATCGATCTGGCGAAGCGTGTGCCGCTGGGGATGGGTGACCGCATGCATTTTCGCGGCATGTACGAATGGAACGAGCTGGGCGGGCTGGTGCATTGGACGCACCATGACCCGCACGGTATAGAAGATGGCGGCTGGATTCGCTACCGCAGCAAGACCTACGCTTAGATCCGTCGCTTAAACAATAGCCGCACGCAGTTTCTTGATGGCGTTCGCTTCCAACTGACGAATGCGCTCGGCAGATACACCGTATCGATCAGCCAGTGCATGCAAAGTCATCTTGTCTTCGGTTAACCAGCGACTTTGCAGTATGTCCTGACTGCGTTCGTCCAGATCCTTCATCGCTGCCGTCATTTTTGACGTTGCATCATCATGCCAATCCGATTTCTCGACTAGCACTGCAGGGTCGGCATTCTTGCTCGGCAGATAAGCGGCTGGCGTATAGGAATTCTCATCATCAGCACCTGGAGCCGGATCGAAGATCGCGTCGCGAGCACTCAGGCGCCGCTCCATTTCTGTGACTTCCTTCGGTGTGACACCGAGATCTTCGGCAACTGCCAGTGTTTCCGCGTGTGACAACCAGGCAAGACTTTTCTTGTTCTTGCGCAGGTTGAAAAATAGTTTGCGCTGCGCCTTAGTCGTCGCAACCTTAACGATGCGCCAGTTCTTCAATACAAACTCGTGAATTTCGGCGCGAATCCAGTGCACAGCGAATGACACGAGTCGTACGCCGTAATCGGGATCGAAGCGCTTCACCGCTTTCATAAGACCGACGTTGCCTTCCTGAATCAGATCATTCAGGGGCAAGCCGTAGCCCGTGTAGCCTTTGGCGATATGCACAACAAAACGCAGGTGGGCCATGACCAGTTCGCGTGCAGCATCGAGATCTTCGGCCTCATTGAAACGGCGCGACAACGCTTGCTCGTCCTCTTTAGTGAGCACCGGAATGGCGCCAACGGCGTGGATGTACGAGTCAAGACTGCCGACCGGTCCGGCCAGGGCGATATCGTGAGCTAATGTTGCGACGGCTGTGGTCATAGATTTCCTCCTGTGTGGGGGCAATTTTAGCACTCGAAGGCTTAGAGTGCTAACAAACACGTTGGTTCCGCAAGGGGAGAAACAATAATTCTTTTTATAACAATGGCTTATGTGCGATAAAAGCAGCTACGTTATGTAAAAAGTGGCCCTAGCGAGGCTCGATTCGACGCATATGGCGGGCAGCAGCGAACCACGACCCAACGAGCCCCAAAGCGACCCCAATCCCAACAATCGCAAGGGTTTCGGCTGCCGACAGGCTCATTACAACGATACCGCTCTGATACAGGCCGGCCAGCCGCGCAACCGGCTGCTCCAGTAGAAACAAGCCGTAATGCACGAGGCCTACAGCAAGCACGCCGCCAAATAACCCATACCAGAAACCGGACCAAAGAAACGGCCGGCGAACAAACGCGTTACTCGCGCCGATCAGCTTGGTTACCTCGATCTCCTCGCGGCGGTTCTGAATATCGAGCCGAATGGTATTGCCGATGATGATCACGATGGCAATTCCGAGCAGCGATGCGCCAATCACAATTGAGCGCCGGAAAATATCCAGAATCGCGTGAAAGCGCTGGACCCATTCGGTATCAACCTGCACCGTATCGGCTTCCGGCAAATTGCCGAGTTCTTCCTGCAGCAAGATCATCGACTGGCCAGTGTTGGAGGGACTCGGTCGTACAACCAATGTGTGTGGTAACGGGTTTTCCGTCAGATGATCGAGTGCGTCGCCGAACCCGGATTGCGCTTTGAATTCGATCAGGGCTTCCGCAGCGGTGATAAGACGAACAGACTCGACGTCAGCGCGCTGTTCAATAAGACCTTTCAGGTTCGCGGCGTCACCAGTAGTGACATCGCGTTCCAGGTAGATCGAAAAATCGAGTGCATTGTCCCAACCCGAGCTGACCGATTGCGCGTTCTTAACCACGAGATTCAGAGCAGCGGGAATAGCGAGTGTCACAGCGATGACGAGTACGATCATCAAGCTCGCGAAGGGTTGCCTGAACAATCGGCCCAAGGAACCGATCGAGGTGCTTACGTGCCGTGCAAACCAGGCCGTCATTCCCAGGGATCCGGTTCTTCGGTGGTTTGAGCCAGCTTGCCGGCATCGAGTTCAATGCGGCGACAGCCGAGTTTGTCGATCAAAGCGATATCGTGGCTGGCGATAAGCAAGGTCACACCAACCTCGTTGAAGCGACGAAATATACGCATGACCTCTAACGACAGGTCAGGATCAAGGTTTCCCGTAGGCTCGTCGGCGATCAGCAGTTTGGGTCGCGATACGATGGCCCTCGCAATGCCAACGCGTTGTTGTTCTCCGGCGGACAATGTTGCCGGACTCTGCTTTTCCTTGTGCAGTAAACCAACCTGCTCAAGCGCTGGTCGAACGCGCCGCCCGGCTTCACGATAACCCATGCCGGCAATAACCAGCGGAAGAGCGACATTGTCGAACACGGGACGGTCGTACAGCAGTTTATGATCCTGAAACACCATTCCGATCTGCCGTCGGTAGGCCGGAATCTTGCGGCGTTTTACGCGCCGCGTGTTTTGTCCATCAACAATTACCTGGCCGCTTGTTGGCCGTTCAATCAATGCGATCAGCCTTAGCAAAGTGCTCTTGCCAGCGCCCGAGTGCCCGGTAACGAAGACCATTTCACCCTTGTCGACCGACAAGCTCAGCCCGGACAATGCTTCTTGCCCACCGGGAAACCGTTTAGTGACTTCTTCGAGATTGATCATTCTGTTGTGTTCTGCGTTAGCAATGCATCGACGAAATCTTCGGCGTTGAAAGGCTGCATGTCTTCAGTCGACTCACCGATGCCGATAAAGCGCACCGGGACCTCGAGTTGATGCGCAATAGCGAGCAGAATGCCACCCTTCGCGCTGCCATCCAACTTCGTAACGGTAATACCTGTAAGGCCGAGTGCCTCGTGAAACTTCTGCGCCTGAACCAGTGCGTTCTGACCCTGACTAGCATCAAGCACGAGCATGATTTCCTGCGGCGCTGTGGAGTCATTGCGTGCCGCTACGCGTTTCACTTTTACGAGCTCATCCATCAGCCCCTGCTGGTTTTGCAGCCGGCCAGCTGTGTCGGCAAGCAACACATCTATGTCCCGCGCACGGGCGGCCTCCCAGGCGTCAAAAATTACAGCTGCCGGATCAGCACCCGCGTGTTGCGAAATGACCGGGACATCGTTTCTCTCTCCCCAGGTTTGTAGCTGCTCAACTGCCGCCGCACGAAACGTGTCGCCCGCCGCGAGCATGACTGACATACCCTGATCCTTAAAGCGTTTTGCGAGTTTGCCAATGGTCGTGGTTTTGCCGGCGCCGTTGACGCCAACCATGAGCACGACGAAAGGCCCATCTGTTTTCTCGATCTGCAGCGGAATGGCGACTGGTTGCAGAATCGTCAACAGCGCCTCGCGCAGCCCTTGTTTGAGTGCGTTGACGTCTCTTAGTTCTTTTCGAGCCAGACTGCTTTGCAAGTCTTCGATAATCTTCTCGGTCGTCGCGATGCCGACGTCGGCCATAACGAGCAGCGATTCGAGTTCTTCAAGCGCGTCTTCGTCAATCTTGCCGCCGGGCGCGAGGTTGGCGAGATCGTAACTGAGCCAGCTATCGCCCTTGTTGAGGCGGGCGCGCAGCCGTTTGATGAACCCTCCTTGTTCCTTTTTTGCATTCATTAGCTAATCAAATTCACCTGTGGGTGACGAATCGCCTACACTGACGGTGTTAAGGAAGTGTCAATTGGCAAAGCGAAACGCGGAAAAAACATCCCAGCCCGGACGGCTGCGTATTGTAGCGGGAAACTGGCGTAGTCGTCTTTTGGAAATCGCCGATGTGCCTGGATTGCGGCCGACTTCGGCGCGCATCCGGGAAACGCTGTTCAACTGGCTCGCGGCGAGCCTCCCCGGTGCGCGATGTCTGGATTTGTTTGCCGGTACTGGAGCGCTGGGCCTTGAGGCCTTGTCGCGCGGAGCTACACATTGCACCCTGGTCGAAAAATCCGCGGCAGCGGCGGCGGTGCTGCGCAACAACATAGACTCACTTCAGGCAACAGGTGCGACGGTTCTCGAAATGGACGCCCTCAAATTCTTGCAGCAGCCTGGCGACGGGCTGTATGACGTCGTTTTTCTCGATCCGCCTTTTGCTGCCGACTTGCAGCCCGATTTGTGTAGACTTCTGCAGGATGGGTCGATCCTGGCTGACAATGCGCGTGTCTACATTGAGGAAGATCGATCGCGGCCTGCCTTTGAGTTACCCGAGCAGTGGCAGGTATTGAAAACCAAGAACGCGGGTAATGTGCGATATACGCTCGTCGATGCGGGCAAGAACGAGTAGAGGATATTCTGATGACCGTTGCCGCGATGTACCCAGGAACATTTGATCCAATCACACTCGGCCATGAAGACCTGGTGCGAAGGGCGGCGGTGTTGTTTGATCGCGTGGTGGTAGCGATCGCCGACAACCCGGGAAGCAAAGCACCGATGTTCTCGACTGACGAACGGGTTGCGATGGCAGCGAACGCGTTAGCGGACCTGGACAATGTCGAGGTCCGTGGCTATGCCGGTTTGACCGTCGATTTCGCGCGCGAACACGGCCTTCGCGTGATCATCCGCGGATTGCGCGCCGTGTCGGACTTCGAATACGAATTTCAGCTTGCGAACATGAACCGCCATTTGACCGATGAAGTCGAAACAGCTTTTTTGACGCCGACCGAAAAATACACGTTTATATCGTCGAGTCTGGTCAAGGAAGTTGCGCAGCTCGGAGGTGACATTAGCGAATTCGTGTCACCGAAGGTCAGGCAGGCACTAATGGAGCGCGGCGGCAGCGCCTAGCGTTGGCATTTCTTGCAATAAAACGTTGAGCGTTGACCTAATACGACCACCGAGATAGGGCGCATACACTGTTTGCACGGCTCGTCGTCACGACCGTAGACAGATAGTTCTTGCTGAAAGTACCCGGCCTCACCATCCCCGCCGTAAAAATCACGTAACGTCGTTCCACCGGCGTCAATAGCCTGCTGCAATACCTGTCGGATTACGTCGGCCAGCACCTCGTAGCGTTGCAATGACACTCGACCGGCCGCGCGATGTGGGTTGATTCCTGCCAGAAACAACGCTTCGGAGGCGTAGATGTTACCGACGCCAACGACAATGTTGGCATTCATGATGAATTGTTTGACGTTAACTCGACGGCCACGCGAGCGTTCCCAGAGATACTGACCCGAAAACGAATCACCCAATGGCTCGGGTCCGAGTGACTTGATCAACTTGTGACGCTCTGGGTGCTTCGTCCAATGCAAAGAACCAAAACGGCGCGGGTCGCGATAACGAAGTGTTTTGCCTGAGGCTAATTCAAAGTCGAAATGTTCATGCACCGTCGCCGGCGTTCCTTTATCGACGATGAAAACACTGCCCGACATGCCGAGGTGAATCATGGCGCTGCCGTTGTCAGTATTGATCAACAGATATTTGGCACGCCGACTAACGGATGTGATCTTCTGCTGCGCGAGTTGCTTTGCGACGTCGGCACGGACCGGCCAACGCAGGCGTTTTTCGCGGATGATGATTTTGTCGATGCGCACGCCCTGCAAATACGGCTCAATGCCGCGACGGCTGGTTTCGACTTCGGGAAGCTCAGGCATGAAGCATGAGCTTTATTTGATTTTCGCTTCCTTGTAGACCACGTGCTTGCGAATCGTGGGATCGTACTTCTTGGTCTCCATCTTTTCAGGGTGGAGCTTCTTGTTCTTCTGCGTCGTGTAGAAATGCCCAGTGCCGGCACTTGAGACGAGACGGATTTTTTCGCGATTACTCTTAGCCATTTCTCAATCCTCTCGTCTTAAACTTTCTGACCCTGCGCACGCAGGTCAGCAACGATCTTCTCGATGCCATGTTTATCGATGTTACGCATGCCCTTATGCGAAACGCGCAGGCGTACCCAGCGGCTCTCTGATTCGAGCCAAAAGCGCTTGCTCTGCAGGTTCGGCAAAAACCGGCGGCGTGTTTTGTTGTTCGCGTGAGAAACGTTGTTTCCGCTCTGCGGGCGCTTCCCTGTGACCTGGCATACCTTGGACATGACGTGTAAGTCTCTGTTTTTACAATAAAGTTGCCCGCGGTAGGCAGGCAGAGAGCGGAACTTTATACCAGCCCAGAGATGCCATTACAAGGACCCGTCACAGCAAGCCCCGACTGGCCAGCGAGGTCGTTTCGGCGTTACCGATAATCAGGTGATCCAGCAGCCGAATATCGACCAGCTCGAGGGCCGATTTGAGCCGTTTTGTGATGCGTTCGTCAGCCTGGCTGGGCTCTGCCACGCCGGAAGGGTGGTTGTGGGCGAGGATCACAGCGGCCGCATTGATTGCCAGTGCCTCCTTGACGACTTCGCGCGGATAGACGCTGGTGCCGTCTATGGTGCCGCGAAACAACTCGTCAAAACGCAGGACCCGATGCCGATTATCCAGATACAGACAGCAAAACATCTCGTGCCCCAGGTGACGAATCTTGGCGTGCAAAAAGCTCTGGGTGTCGGCCGGATTGCGGATAGCCTGACCGACCGGCAACGATTCTGCGAAATAGCGCCTGGCGAGCTCAGGTAGTGCGAGAATTCTGGCTGAGCGCGAGCGACCAATGCCCGATTCAGCCGTCAACGCATCGATATCGGCGTGCAAGAGCTGCTGTAGACCACCGAAGCGCCGCAGCAGGCGCTTGGCGAGGCGTCGCTCACCCAGTACGCTCGCTAGCAGATCGGCATCGGTCATAACGCCCAATGTCGCCCGTGCTGCGCGCCAGGACAAGCTGCCAATCAGGCCTTCTGTACCGGATTCAGCTAAGCTTGCGGCTGTGAATATTCTTCTTGGCATATCTGGCGGAATCGCCGCTTACAAGACCCCGGAGCTAGTGCGGCGCTTGCGCGAGCGCGGGGCTGATGTACAGATTGTCATGACAGCGTCGGCCGAGGAGTTTGTCACCGAAACCGCGCTGCAGGCCGTATCGGGTCGGCCGATTCGTTCCAACCTCTGGGACAAGGAAGCTGAAGCGTCGATGAGTCATATCGAGCTTGCGCGCTGGGCGGATGCTGTACTGATCGCGCCCGCGACTGCCGAAATCATGGCGCGACTCGCGTCAGGTGCCGCGTCTGATTTGCTCACGACGATTTGTCTGGCCACTGAGGCGCCGCTGGCAATCGCGCCGGCGATGAATCACGTCATGTGGGCCAACCCGGCCGTGCAGAAGAATCGCGAGACACTCGAAGAGCGCGGCGTTCGTGTGCTCGGGCCGGACCGGGGATCGCAAGCCTGTGGCGAGACTGGCGAAGGGCGCATGCTCGAACCGGATGACATCGCCGCAATTGTCTGTGGTCCGCAGCTCGTCGACAACGATCAACTGTTGCTAAGCGGTAAGACACTATTGATTACTGCCGGTCCGACGCGCGAACCGATCGACCCGGTGCGCTTCATCACCAATCGTAGTTCTGGAAAAATGGGCTACGCGATTGCAGCTGCAGCACTCGAGCAAGGCGCGCGTGTCATTTTGATCAGCGGCCCAACGTCAATTCAGGTCCCGGCCGGAGCTGTCACGCAGCAAGTGCAGACGGCTGAACAGATGTACGCGGCGACGCATGCGCACGTGCATGATGCTGACATATTCATCGCAACGGCTGCAGTTTCGGACTATCGCCCGGTAGCTGCGCAAGAACACAAGATCAAGAAAACCGAAGAGTCGATGACCATCGATCTAGTGCGTTCGCCGGACATTCTCGCGTCCGTTGCAGCACTCGACACGGCGCCATTCACGGTTGGCTTTGCGGCTGAGACAGAGAACGTGCGTGACTATGCGTTGGGCAAGCTTGAGCGCAAGCGACTCAACATGATCGTTGCCAACCAGGTTGGCGAGAGCCTTGGGTTCGATAGCGACGTAAATGCCGTCGATGTCTACTGGCGTGGCGGTGAACAGTCATTTGAATCAACGGAAAAAACTGAACTGGCGCGCACGCTTATCAAACTCGTCGCCGAACGATTCCAGATCGAGTACAGTGCCGACGAATATGCGATCAATTGAACTGAAGATCCTCGACCCTAGAGTCGGTGATTCCATTCCACTACCCCATTACGCGACAGACGGCTCGGCCGGTTTGGATATGCGCGCGTGTATTGATGACGCGATTTCTGTAGCGCCCGGCGAAACCACCCTGATCCCGACCGGCTTGGCGATTCACATCTGTGATGCGTCGCTCGCCGCAGTCTTGTTACCGAGATCAGGTTTGGGGCACAAGCACGGACTCGTACTCGGCAACCTGACCGGGCTGATCGATTCAGACTATCAAGGTCAGGTATTTATCTCGTGTTGGAACCGCAGCAGCAAGACCTATGAAGTACAGCCAGCCGAGCGCATTGCACAGATGGTTTTCGTGCCAGTAGAACAAGTGAAATTCGATGTCGTCGAGGAGTTTGACGACAGTGAGCGCGGATCAGGAGGTTTCGGTCACTCAGGTACGGCTTGAGCCGTTGTGATCGTCAGGCCTTTAAGGTCTTTAAAGCGATGGATGTCGCCATCGAAACGCTCAATTATGTCGGCTTCGTCTTGCTGGTATCTGGACAGATTCTTCTTGTGCCGCGAGATCGTGCTTTCGGTTTCCTTAATTTCCTGAATTAACTTCGGATCAACCATCTCGGCACTGGGATCAGAGCTGTATGGGCGGAAACGACCAGACTCTTGCTTTAGCTGAGAGAGTCTGCGATTCAGGTTACGCAAGTAAAGTTCAGTGACTCGCGATTGCGCCTGGAACAATTCAATACGGCGATCGCGGTGCATCTCGATTTCATCGACAGTCTGGTAGGTCGCGAGTAACGCACGATCGGCTCGCATCTGCAGTTCTTTTTGTAGCTCGACTTCGGCTGCGATGCGCTCGGCCTCTATTTCCTCTGGGGTTTTCTTGCCGCGAATATGGCCAACCGTTACGCCGTGTTCGTTGACGACATTCTTCGGCTTATCGGCGAACTCAGCCGGAATGCTGTCGCCGTAGTGGATCACGCCATCATCATCGACCCAGGAATACAAAGGACGTTGCTGTGCGCTCGCCACCAGTGGCAGCAGCAGAAATACAGTGATCACAGCTAGACTTTTTCGCATTACAAAACTATGCCACGAAAGGCAACTCCTGAAACGGCACTGGTTCGCGAAATTACAGCTTAGTTGGGTCACGGCATTCTGTAAATCGATTCCGCGACCCCCTTTAAAAACAACAAGTTACGAAATAACGCCATATTTCCGACGGTATTCCAGAACCGGCTCGAGATACTCTTCGTATTCGCTTGATTCTTCGAGCGTAATAATGAGGTCGTCGAGCCCGACAATGCTTATGACAGGAATTCCGAGCGCTTGTTTCAATTCCTGCACAGCCGATGCGGGCCCCTGGCCGCGCTCCTGGCGATCCAGTGAGATCACGAGGCCGGCAACCTCGGCGCCTGCGGCGGAGATAACCTGGTAGGCCTCGCGAACCGCCGTGCCGGCCGTAATAACGTCGTCCACAATCAGAGTCCGGCCCTCAAGCGGCGCACCAACAATGCTGCCGCCCTCGCCATGCGCTTTCGCTTCCTTGCGGTTGTAGGCAAACGGCACGTCCATGTCCTGGTGTTCCGCGAGCGAAGCGGCGGCAAGCGCCGCCAGCGGAATGCCTTTGTAGGCCGGTCCGAAAATCATATCGAATTCCAGACCGGACTCTGCAATTGTCGCGGCGTAGTAGCGGCCGACGCGGGCTGCAGCGTAGCCGGTGTTGAATAAGCCGGCATTAAAAAAATACGGGCTCACTCGACCGGACTTTAGTGTGAACTCCCCGAACCGCAGTACGCCAAGTTCAATGGCGAGATCAATGAATTCTTTCTTATACGCTTGCATGCTTAGGTATGATGGCGGCCTTCGAAAACGCATCGAAGTATGACATACGGCCAATGGAGGCGCAGATTGTTTCGAGTAATTAGTTTGAATGCCAACGGTATTCGTGCCGCTGCTCGCAAGGGCGTCTTCGAATGGTTGCGAGATCAGAATGCTGATGTTGTTTGCATTCAGGAAACCAAGGCGCAGGAGCATCAGCTCGTCGATGATTGCTTTTCACCCGCAGGCTACCACTGCTACTACGAAGACGCGGTCAAAAAGGGCTACAGCGGCGTCGCAATCTACTCGCGTGAGAAACCAAAGAAGGTCATTCGCGGATACGGCGACAAAGAATTCGATGATGAAGGCCGTTATCTCGAAGTTCAGCTCGAAGGTATTTCAGTGGTGTCTGTCTATTTACCGTCCGGATCGTCAAGCGATGAACGCCAACTCGCCAAGTTTCGTTGCCTCGATACATTTACTGAACATTTGCACAAGCTGCGTCGGCGACGCTCGGAAACAGTGATCTGCGGTGACTGGAATATTGCGCATAAGGAAATTGACCTCAGGAACTGGCGGCAGAATCGGAAGAATTCGGGCTTTACTCCTGAAGAGCGTGCCTGGATGGACTTGGTGTTTGGCGAGTATCGCTGGGTTGACGCGTTCCGCGTCGTGCAGCCCGAGGCAGACCAGTACACCTGGTGGTCGAACCGCGGCCGCGCTTGGGATAACAATGTCGGATGGCGACTCGATTACCAGGTTGTGACCGAGGGACTGAAAGACCGCGTTCTGGGTGCCGATATATACAAGAAAGAGCGATTTTCCGATCACGCACCATTGATCATGGATTACGATTGGTCACATGGTGACTGATACGGAGGCAGCGACAACCGACGAGCGTTTTCGTTGGGAGCACCTTTTGCAAAAAAAGGTCCTCGTAATTCTGCTACTTGGCTTTTCATCGGGGCTGCCGTTCCCATTGGTTTACTCAACTTTATCGACCTGGCTGGCGCAGTCAGGGGTGGAGCTAAGTACAGTTAGTACTTTCGCCTGGCTTGGTTTCGCATATAGCTTCAAATTCTTGTGGGCGCCGTTGATCGATACAATCCGCCTGCCTGTGTTGACAGGTTTGCTAGGGCGTCGGCGAGCGTGGATGTTGTTTGCCCAACTCCTCATTGTGCTCAGCCTGGTCGTGTTATCCGGAATGGACCCCCGGCAAAATATTGAGGCGTTTGCGTTGGTTGCAGCGGCAGTTGCTCTGTCGTCGGCGACGCAGGACATTGTCATCGACGCATATCGGATTGAATGTGCCGAGAGTCGCATGCAGGGAGTGCTGGCCGCCGCGTATCAATATGGTTACCGCACAGCGATGCTCGTGAGCGGGGCCGTCGCAATGGCGATCGCGGATCGAGCGCCGTGGTCGGTCGCGTATATGGCGATGGCAGGATGCGCGCTGATCGGCGTTCTGACGACGCTTTGGTGTGAAGAACCTGTTACGCGAATCAAAAGAGCCGCAATTGTTGGCGCGAATGCCATGCAGAAATTGGCGAAGTGGTTTGCACATTCGGTTGTCGATCCGTTCATGGACTTCATTAAGCGCTTCGGCAGTTTCGCGATTGTCATGCTGGCTTTTATTTCTTTGTATCGTCTGAGCGACTACGTTCTCGGCATTCTTGCTAACCCGTTCTATGTTGATATCGGCTATTCACTGACCGAAATAGCTGTAATCGCAAAGGGCTACGGATTGTGGGTCGGCCTGGCAGGAATCGGCCTCGGCGGTTGGGGTGTTATGAAGTTCGGCGTCGCGCGCTGTCTTGTGATCGCAACAATCCTGATTGCGAGCACGAATCTGTTTTTTGCCGCAATGGTGATTGTAGGTCCGGAGCCATGGATGCTGGCGGTAACAATAAGCGCTGACAACATTGCGCAAGGCTTCTCAGGAACGGTTTTGATCGCCTATTTGTCGAGTCTGACGAACCTGTCATTTACGGCAACGCAATATGCCCTGCTGAGTTCGTTCATGTCTTTGCTTGGCAAGTTTTCCGCTGGTTTCTCTGGCAACGTTCAAGAATCGATCGGTTGGTTGGGATTTTTTCTGTATGCAGCGGCCTTGGGGATACCTGCTATTGCGCTTTCGTTCGTCGTCGCAAAACGACACGATAAACTCGTGGGACAAGCGTGAGCGAAACGCTCGAGGTTGTGGTTGGCCGGCTGGATGAACTCGGCGACCCGGGTTGCCGTGAGTTTGAAATCGGTGCGGGCGATTGGCCATTACGCGGTTTTGTAGTACGTCGCGGCAGCGAGATTTACGCTTACGAAAATGTTTGTGCGCACGTCGGACATCCGCTGAACTGGATGCCAGATGCATTCCTGACCAAAGATCGCGCGTCGATTATGTGTTCGTCGCATGGAGCGACGTTCGAGATCGACACGGGGCTGTGCTTCGCCGGACCGTGCGTCGGCAAGTCCTTACGCAGTGTCGAAGTCGCGTTACGTGACGGAGTGATATTCGCGCGCGGAAAAGCGTTGCGCTAGGCAACGAACGCGGGTTATTCCGACTCTTTCAGAAACTCAAATGGGTCATGAAAGCCTGCTGGCATATCGCCTTCCTTGCGGCCAACATAGTCGTCGGGATCCATGTCGACTGAACCGGACCAATCTTCGGGCGCGCTGACTTCAACGGTCAACAGGCTGGGCCAGGATTCAAGGTCGGTTTCTTCGACCGTGCCGTCGAAGTGTTGAATCTCAATCGTGCCATCGTCCTCATCGACGGCAACAACTTCGAAAGTGTTTCCGTTACGTCGACGAAACCACTTGCCAATGATCGGGTAGGCGACTGCCATGATCCTGATCCTTTCTTGGGCTCTTACTATTAGTTATAGATCACTTTTTCTCGAAGCGCCAGTCCCAGATCTTATGACCCTTTTTCAAGCCGCGGCGCTCAAATTTGGTCGGCGGTCGGGCAAGTGGTCGCTCGCCGTCGTGCTCACGTCGCTCGGCACAGGAAAACAGTGGGGAATCTTCAAGAACTTCATCAATGTGCTCGGCATAGTTCGCCCAGTCCGTTGCAATATGCAACGAAGCCCTTGATTCGAGTCGGCTGGCACAGAGCTCGAGAAATTTCGGCTGTACGATTCGCCGCTTGTGGTGGCGTTTTTTCGGCCATGGGTCGGGAAAATAGAGATTAATGCGAGTCAACGAAAGCGGAGCGATCTGTTGTTCGAGTACTTCGATCGCGTCGTGTGCAATGAGCTTGAGGTTTGCGATCTCGGCGTCGCGCGCTGCGATCATGCAATGACCTATGCCCGGGTCGTGCACTTCGATACCAAGATAATCGCGCGCGGGATCGTCGGCGGCGAGTTGCACGAGCGAGTCGCCATTACCAAAACCGATCTCCAGCACGCGCGCCGCGCTGCGACCGAATGCTTCGTCGAGATTGAGTTGCTGCGGTGAATACTCCAGCCCGTACACAGGCCAGAGTTCGTCGAGCGCGCGTTGTTGCGATGCCGTCATACGCCCGGCGCGACGGACGAAGCTGCGGACGGACCGCTTATGCTCGTCGCTTGCCACGAATTGTCTGCACCGGGCTGGTTTTCTCAGGCGAGCGACCGCCCACCGATTCGTAGAACGACCGGATGATGACCATGTCGGCTTCCATGTCACCCGTCAGCATCATGCTTGGCCCAAAACCAAGCCGCTTGTTCGCGTAGTCGAAGAAACCGAAGACAACCGGGACGCCTGCACCTTCGGCAATTCGATAAAAGCCGGTTTTCCAGCCCTTGGTCTTACTGCGGGTTCCCTCCGGTGCAAGTCCAAACAGGAGTTCTTCACTATTGTCGAATGCCGCAACCGCTTGTTTCACGGCTGAACGAGCATCACCTCGATTCAACCGTACACCGCCCATGCCATTCAGCAGGATGCTCATTGGAAACCAGAACATCGACTCCTTAATGAAGAACTTGACGTCGAGACCGTAGGCAATTTTGTAGACGATCAGCCAGTACCCATCCCAGTACGACGTGTGTGGTGCGCCGATGATGACGGCCTTTTTTTCACACGGCAGCGGGCCGACCGGGGTCCAGCGACCCAGCCAGAGCAAGAATTTTGCAACACGCGGCCAAAACATCTTATTCACCCTTCGCCAGTTCAACGGATCGACGGTGCCGCAAGATGATCGGCAGTATCAACAAGGTTGCCAGCAGGCAACCGAGCAGCGCGATGGCCGCTTGTGCACCGAACTGAGCAAGACTGGGACTCTTGGCAATCGTAAATGCGCCGAACGCTGCAATTGATGTTGCGATTGTAACGACGACGGCAAGGCCCGTTTCTGCAAACACGGCGCCGAGGTCGCCATCGTGGCGACGCCAGGATGCCAATAAGTGCACGCCACCATCGACGCCGATGCCCAACACCATCGGAATAATTGCAGCAGTGACGACTGACGCGGCAACGCCGCTGAACGACATCGTCCCGCTAAGCCAGATCAACGACAAAACGAGTGGCAGCAAGACGATAAACGGCAGACTTCCGCTGCGCGTACCAATAGCGAGAATAAGTAGTATCAATCCGGCGGCGAGCGGCAAGACAAAGCGGATGTCGGCATACAACAACTCATCAATTCTCGCATTTAAAGCGGGCGCCCCACTCAACTGCCAATTGTCGAGTTGTAAGCGTTCGATTTGACGTTCCAGGTCCCAGATAACCGTTTCAAAGTTGCCGCGAATAAACGGATTCTCTGTCGGGTGAACCTGAACAAGACCCGGCACATCGGGTACTTCGATCAGCGATGCGATGCTGCCAGGCCGTTCGTCATCCGCCATAAACTCCACAGCATGCATTTCATCGTCGAAGTTAACCAAAATCGGAGAGGCGCTAAGGCCATATTCTTCGGCGATACGATTTTGTAGTACGCGCGCCTGCAAACCATCGCCTTCAAGTTTGCGAATATCACTCATCACCTCGAGATTGCCGGCGCCGAATGCGGCCAACACGGTTGCCGTAATCGCAACAGCGGCGATTGGCCCGCGAGATTTCATCACCCGGGGCGCGAGACGACGTAGCGGTGCAGCGAAAGCGGCTTTGCCAGCCAACCATGTCTCCGGGACCTTTAGCAGGATGGCCGGAAGTAAGCCGACGCAGGACAAATAGACGCCGGTCGATACCAGCGCGCCCGACAAGCCCAGATCTGCGAATCCCTGCAATTGCGCCGTAGCCAGGGCGCAAAAAGTCGCAACCGTAGTGAGGCTGGCCACGGTAATTGGTTTGAGTAAACGTCGCCATGCTGACATGACGGCGGCTTCACGCGATAGCCCGTCATGTTCGATCGAATAACGACTGGCTTGGATCATATGAACACAGTGATCAATCCCGATGCCGATTAGAAGTGTGGGAACGGCCGCAGCAAACAGCGTTAGCTCGGGGCGAATCAGGCTATACGCTGCGATGCCCCAGACGATACCGACACCAACAGGCAGCAACATAACGAGCGCTAGCCAGCCAATTCGATACACAAACGCGAACATCAACGTAACGAGGACGACGGCGATACCTAACGCTATGAGTAAATCGGTGTTGAGGCGCTCATGTGTCTCGACGATGAACGCCGGTGTGCCAGCCATGCCGCAGCGAGTTGCCATCGCGGACAGGATCGCACCAACACGATCGTAAACAACGCCCGCGTCGCGGTAGTCAGCGGGATCGCCGGTCATGGAGAACGCGTACAAAGACGACTTGCCGGGTTGAATGTAGGTACGCGTGTTGGCTTGAATGTCTTTTAGCGATGTTACTTTTTCGACGACAAGGCGCGGCATGTACTGGTCGGGTTCACAAACGACCAGCAACTCTTCGAGCCCGGTCGTAAGGGCGGCAAGATTGCGAAACGTTATTACAGCCGGATCGTCATCGCCCAACAGACCATAAAGATCCCCGTTTAGTTTGAGGCCGTCGAGCTGCACTGCCGCAAGCACGGTCAATACAATGCCGGCTGCAATTGCTCTGGCGCTAAAGGTATTCACACGGTGTCGTGCTTCATTTCGCTTTCTCCGCCAGGTAGCGAATGGCAGCGGGCAAGTCACGCAGAACGTCCCGTAGCTGCGGTAAGAACTCACGCAAGTCCTCAAGCATGGCAGCCGGGCCGACCTGTTCGTTCATCCATTTCCTGAGAACCGGATGTGCCGTTTTCCAGAGGTCGAGCTGTGGGTAAAGCTCACGACCAAGTCCCTCAATATTAAATAGCGTCTTATGCAGCAAGATCATCTGCGGTTGGATTTCCACATTGAAGCGTTGTGCGACGCGAAACAGCCGCATTAAGACTTGCGCGAACGATATTTCGGCGAGCGGCTTGTTGAATATTGGTTCGAGGACGGTCCGAACTGCAGTTTCGAGTTGATCGATGCGGGTGCCTTCCGGTACCCACCCGGATTCGATGTGCAGCTCTGCAATGCGGTGGTAGTCGCGATCGAAAAAGGCGAGAAAGTTTTCGGCGAGATAGCGCTGATCGCTGGGGCTCAATGTGCCGACAATACCGAAGTCGACAGCTGCGTACTTTGGTCGTTCCGGATCAGTCGCAATGACAAAAATATTGCCTGGATGCATGTCCGCATGAAAGAAATTGTGGCGAAATACTTGTGTAAAGAAGATTTCGACACCGTTCTCGGCCAGCATTTGAATATTTGCACCGGATGCACGCAGCGCATCCATATCGCTGATCGGAATACCGTAAATTCGCTCCTGGACCAATACCTCAGGACGACAGTAGTCCCAAAACACATCCGGTACGTACAGCATGTCAGAGCCAGCGAAGTTGCGTTTTAGCTGCGCGGTGTTGGCGGCCTCACGCATGAGGTCGAGTTCATCGATGATCGTATTCTCGTATTCATCAACAACTTCGAGTGGACGCAGGCGCTTACCATGCTGCCAGTACTTATCCGCAAGCCCCGCCAACAAACGCAATACTTCAATATCTCGTTCGATGATGTCCTGCACGCCCGGTCGCAGCAATTTGACGATGACTTCTGCACCGTCAGGCAGTTTTGCTGTATGTACTTGGGCAATTGATGCCGCCGCAAATGGTTCGACATCGAAGCGCTCAAACACGTCGTCTAGAGATTTGCCGTAGGTCTCTTCAAGAATCTTGACGGCTTGTTCAGCTGGGAAGGGTGGAACCTTGTCCTGCAGCTTGGCGAGTTCGTCAGCGATGTCCGGAGGCAGTAAGTCCCGGCGCGTTGAAATAGCCTGGCCGAACTTGATGAATATCGGGCCGAGTTCCTGAAGCGCTAAACGTATGCGTTCGCCCAGCGGCGCCGATTTATTGCGCCGACGGGGAAACAGGTAGAACAGAAATCGTAGCGGCCGCAACAAATGTGTCTGCTTGATGACGTCGTCGAGACCGTACTTAACAAGTACACGCTGAATCCCGATCAGTCTTGCGATGCTGCGCCGTTTTGCCATCAACCTTCGCCCTGCAATCGATTGAGGCGTGCGGCAACGCGTTCTACGTCGTCGCGCAGCGTACCAACCTGTTGCGTGAATCTATCGACTTCATAGCGAGTCGGCACCTCACGACTCTCTTCCTGCAAATACTCGCGGACATTGCCGCCCATCGTCGAGCGTGTCTCGCGTGCCCAGTTGCCGATGCCTCGAGCGATCTGCGCGAGTCGATGTGCGGCGACATCGCCAATGATGCGCGACAGTTCTTCTTCAATATCAGGTTTCGCGTAATCGAGCAGTTTCTGAAAACGCTGCGCCGTGGCCGCATCGCCGCTCAATTCCAGGTCGCCGCTGCGAATCGCTGCTTCGCCACCGCCGCCAATCATTCTCGCGAGCGTTACCAACGAACCGGAAATTACAACGTCAGGGTCTTCGTCATACTCAGTCTTTAGAGTGACAAGTTCTTCTGCAAAAGAGAAAAAGGCACTGATCGATGTATCGCTTGCTCGAATCGCGATTGTCGTGCCGTTCAGTTCGCCGGCGAGTTCACGCGCGGGCGTCGTTTCGTCAATATTGCGATTCAGGATCTCAGCAACCGGGCGCAGTAAGACTTCGAGTGGTCCTGCCATCGCGGCGCCTAAATGCGGTAGCCGCTGTGCAACGCGACGATACCACCGGCGAGGTTTTGGTAGCGGCAGCGTTCGAGCCCGGAGTCCTGCAACATGCCTAGCAGTGTTTCCTGGTCGGGGTGCATGCGAATCGATTCAGCCAGATACTGATAGCTGTCTTCGTCATGCGCGACGAATTTTCCCAGTAGAGGCAGTACCTTGAATGAGTAAAGATCATAGGCCGGTTTGATTGCCTCGTCGGGTTTCGAAAATTCGAGAATCAGCAGTTTGCCGCCGGGCTTCAAGACCCGGAACATGGAGCGTAACGCCGCATCTTTGTCGGTGACATTGCGCAGGCCAAAGGCAATTGTGATGCGATCAAATGTGTTGTCTTCAAAGGGCAGGTTTTGAGCGTCAACCTGCGCGATGGATAAATTGCCTGCGACACCCGCATCAATGAGCCTGCTGCGACCCTGGCGAAGCATTGCAGCATTAATATCGGCCAGAACGACATGACCGTCCGGTCCTACCTGTTTCGAAAATTCTCTGGCGAGATCGCCGGTGCCACCAGCGAGATCAAGAACGACGTGTCCTTTGCGAATAGCGGCTTGTTCAATCGTGCGGCGTTTCCACAGACGATGCAGCCCACCTGACATCAGATCATTCATGATGTCATAGCGGTTGGCGACCGAGTCAAAGACGCCTTTTACGAGCTCGGCCTTGTCATCGGCTGGCACGGTTTTGTAGCCGAAATGGGTAGTTTCAGCGGATGTGTCGCGTTTGGCCATGTTGGAGTGTTATTCGGGCTTTTCTCGAGCATACCCTGCTGCCGCTAGGCGGTCGAGATAGCTACGCCATTTCGCCGTCATGTCGGCGCCGAGCTCGTGCAGGTAGTCCCACGTATACAGCCCGGTGTCATGGCCGTCATCGAATTTCAGCCGCACGGCGTAGTGGCCGACGGGCTCTATGTCCGTGATTCCGACATGCTCCTTGCCGACCTGCAGGGTCTCCTGTCCGGGGCCATGGCCTTTGACTTCAGCGCTTGGCGAATGGACGCGCAGGTACTCGCAGGAATACTGAAATTCGCTGCCGTCGTCGAAGCTTATGATGAGTAGCTTCGATTCCTTCTTCAGACGTATTTCAGTGGGCGTCACAATATGTATCGGCTCAGATCTTCATCTTGGGAGAGTTCAGCCAGATGGTCGTCGACATAGCCGGCGTTAATCTGCAAATGGGATCCACTCTTGTCGGACGCCTCGAACGATACCGTTTCAAGTAATCGTTCCATAACGGTATGCAATCGGCGCGCGCCAATATTCTCCGTGTTTTCGTTAACTTGAAACGCCACTTCAGCGATGCGTCGCACACCACTGTCCGTAAATTCGACCTTAACCTCTTCGGTTTCGAGGAGCGCATCATACTGCGCCGTCAACGAAGCATCAGGCTCGGTCAGAATGCGCACGAAATCGTCAGTGGTTAATGAACTCAACTCCACTCGAATCGGAAAGCGACCCTGCATTTCTGGAATGAGGTCGGATGGTTTGGAAACGTGAAATGCGCCAGACGCGATAAACAAGATATGATCCGTGCGCACCATGCCGTACTTGGTGTTCACGGTGCAGCCTTCGACGATCGGCAGCAGATCACGCTGCACACCTTCACGAGAAACGTCGGCGCCCTGTGTGCCGGAACTGCGTGCGACCTTGTCAATTTCGTCGAGGAAAACAATGCCATGCTGCTCAACCGACTCAAGCGCCTGCGCCTTGAGCTCTTCCTCATCGATCAGTTTTGCTGCTTCTTCATCGGTAAGGTGCTTCAACGCTTCTTTAACTTTGAGTTTTCGCGTTTTTTTGCGGTTGCTGCCAAGGTTTTGAAACATGCCCTGCAACTGACTGGTCATGTCTTCCATGCCAGGTGGTGCCATGATCTCTACACCTACAGGCAGCGCCTGAATATCAATTTCGATTTCTTTTTCGTCAAGCTTGCCTTCGCGCAACATCTTGCGAAATTTCTGTCGGGTTTCGCTGTTGTCTTTGGCCGGCTCGCCTTCGCCAGTAAAGCCAATAGGTTGTGACGGCGGAGGTAAGAGTGCGTCTAGAATGCGTTCTTCAGCAGCATCCTCTGCCCGGTGCCGGAACTTCGCCATTGACTCCTCGCGAATCAATTTGACGGCGACGTCCATCAGATCGCGAATGATGCTGTCCACTTCGCGACCGACATAGCCGACTTCGGTAAATTTCGTTGCTTCGACTTTTATGAACGGCGCCTTGGCCAGTTTCGCAAGACGTCGTGAAATTTCGGTCTTACCGACGCCAGTCGGGCCGATCATCAAAATATTTTTTGGTGTGATTTCGCTGCGTAGCGGCTCATCGACTTGCACACGCCGCCACCGATTGCGTAGTGCAATGGCAACCGCACGCTTCGCGTCATTCTGACCGACAATGTGCTTGTCCAACTCCTGGACAATTTCTCTGGGTGTCATTTGTGACATGACTAAAGCTCTTCTACCGTGATGTGCTGGTTGGTGAAAACACAGATATCGCCAGCGATACCTAGCGCTTTTTCGACAATTTCCTTCGCTTCGAGGTCCGTATTCCGCAATAGCGCCAGGGCTGCTGCCTGGGCGTAGGGCCCGCCTGAGCCAATCGCCATCAAGTCGTCTTCGGGCTCGATGACATCGCCGTTGCCAGTCACGATGAATGAACTCTCAGCATCGGCAACGCAAAGCAGCGCCTCGAGACGCCGTAAACGTCGATCGGTGCGCCAGTCCTTCGCAAGCTCTATGGCGGCACGGGTCAGATTGCCGTATTGCTCAAGTTTGGTTTCGAATAGCTCGAACAGGGTAAATGCATCGGCCGTGCCACCAGCGAAGCCGGCAATTACCCGGCCTTCCGCGAGTGGCCGGACTTTGCGGGCATTCCCCTTCATAACGGTGTTGCCCATGCTGACCTGACCGTCGCCGGCGATGGCTACTTTGCCATTGCGGCGGACCGAGACAATGGTTGTCCCTCGAAATTGTTCCATGATGTTGTTCCTCGAGCGGGGCTAGTCTTTTTTTCGTGCCCTGGGATGGGTCTTGTCGTATATCTGGGCGAGATGCTGGAAGTCAAGGTGTGTATAGACCTGGGTCGTCGAGATATTCGAATGGCCAAGCAGCTCCTGCACGCCGCGCAGGTCGTGGCTGGATTCCAGCAAGTGGGTGGCGAACGAGTGGCGAAACAGGTGCGGGTAGACCTTGGAGTCAATGCCCTGGCGTTTTGCCCAATGCGTAACTCGGGCCTGCACCGAGCGTGGGCTCAGGCGTTGGCCGCGATTGCTGACGAACAAAGCCGGTTCATCGGCTGCGGCCATTTCCGCACGGCTCTTGTGCCAATGGGCCAGTGCCTCGAGTGCCTTGCGGCCCACCGGTACGATCCGGTCCTTGTTGCCTTTGCCCGTAACCCTTACTGTGCCGTCCTGCTTGTCGATATCGCCAAGATTCAAGTCTACGAGCTCGGCAAGGCGCAGACCCGATGAATACAAGAGCTCGAGGATTGCGCGGTCGCGATCAACAATCGCACCGTCACCAGGTATATCGAGCAATTTGGCCATGCGATCGGCATCGAGGTTCTCTGGCAGCCGTTTGCCGCCTTTGGGGGCGGGCACTGACTCGACCGGATTTCTCTTGACGTGCTTTTCTCGCAGCAGATAGCGAAAAAATGTGCGTGCTGCCGACAAGCGCCGTTGAATGCTGCGCGACGACAAGCCTCGCCGATAACTCGTGCCCGCAAAAGCGCGTACATCTTCGCTAACGAGGTCGTCCCACAGTGAAACGCTGATTTCGTCGCAAAAAGCGGCCAGCGATTCGAGATCGCGACGGTAATGTTGGCAAGTAAGCGGAGACAAGCGGCGCTCGAATTCGAGATGGCCGATAAATTTGTCGATCCAGTCTGTTTCAGCGCTGTCCAACGGGCAAACTCCCGCGACTCAGTAGCGTCCGAGCGCTCCGGCGACCAGGTCTCCGACGCGAGCGAGGAAGTCGATGCTCATCCCGGGGTGGAAACGATCCGCATCTGCACTGCCGATGGCGAGAAAACCGATCTGGGCGTTCTCACCGAGCGGAACCAGCGCCACCGAGCCGATTTCGTCACTGTCAGCGTGAAACAGAAACTCTCGCTGTGAGTCGCGAACCTGACCGCAACGCGGGCCACTGCCATTAAGAAACGTATCGAATGGTCTAAGGACCTCATTGTTTCGTTCGACAACCCGGAAAAAGCGACCTGCATCGACGTCTTCGAACATCGTCGGATCGTTAAATAACACGAGAATGGACTGGTCGGCGCCAAACCCGCTGCGCATCGCTTTTTCGACAGCGTCAACCGTCGCATCTAGCTGCGTTGCGCCGATTAACTGCAGTGACAGCTCGTGAATCTTGGCAGCGAGCGTGTCATTGGCACGGGCGACCTCGATCAGATCTTTGAGCTGACGTTCAAGCTTGATCTCTTTTTGCCGCAAGACCGACACCTGGCGTTCAACCAACGAAACAGCCTCGCCGGAGCCGTGTGGCACGCTCAGTGAGGAAAGTAGCGCAGCATTGCGCTCAAAAAAGTCAGGGTTGGCTTCGAGATACTCTCGAACCGCCTGGTCCGAAAGCTCATTGTCGATGAAATCCGGCTTGCGTTGCGTGCTCATAAATCGATTATTCCCTCGCTGATCAATTCGGCGTCGCCAGTCAGCCAGACCGCGTCGCGTTGACCGCGCCAGCTTACCACGAGTTGCCCGCCAGGCAGTCGTACGACGACCTCGTCGTCGAGCATCTTGCGGCGCTGCCCGGACACCACAGCCGCGCACGCGCCGGTACCGCAAGCCAATGTTTCTCCGGCGCCGCGCTCAAACACACGCAGGTCTATCGTCGCTCGGTCGACAACGTGCATAAAGCCAACATTGCTGCGGTTGGGAAAGCATGCATGGTGCTCGATTGCAGGTCCGAGGCCTGCCACATCGGCGGCATTCACGTCTGCGACATCCAGGACGCAATGCGGGTTGCCCATCGACACCACGTTGACATCGATATGCACACCATTCACTTCAAGTTGCGCAATTTCGTCATTAAATTCAGGTGGGCCCATGTTGACCGATGCTCGTTGTGGACCTACGACGCGAGCTTCGACGATTCCGGTCGGGCTATCGAGCAACATCTCGTCCAATCCGCCGTTTTTCTGCGCCAGCAGCACCGCAACACAGCGCACCCCATTGCCGCATTGTTCAACTTCTGAGCCATCGTTGTTAAACACTCGATAACTCGCGATTGCGCTCGGACTTTGCGGCGGGTTGAGCCACATTAACTGGTCAAAAACATCGCCAGCTGCTGTTTTTCGCAGTGCATGCACGAGCTCCGCCGACGGTGAAACCGATTCTTTGCCGCGCTGATCGACGACCAGAATCTGGTTGCCTGCGCCCTGCATTTTCTGAAAACTAAACTGCATCTGGAGAGTGTATCGTGATCAATTTGGCGGATGGACTTTTGACTTCTGCGTCTGTAGTTTACATAAGTAACACGCCAATCTAACAACATCGCCCTTGGGGAGAGTCATGCGGCACATAATGGTATTGAACGCGAAAGGTGGCTGCGGAAAAAGCACGCTGGCTACCAATGTCGCATCTTATTTCGCCAGCGAAGGCGCCGACGTCGCGCTGGCAGACTACGATCCACAACGATCCAGTCTCGACTGGCTCGAGCGCCGGCCGGATAACCGTCCGAAAATTGCGGGTGTGGCCGCATTTGATGACGGTCTGCGTCGCGTGCCACGCAATGCAGACATTTTGGTCATTGATGCGCCGGCTCGATCGCACGGCGCCGAACTGACTAATCTCGTCAAGCACGCCGAGACAATCATCGTGCCGGTTCTGCCGTCGACAATAGACATGCAGGCGACATCAACATTTCTCAAAGAGCTGCAAGGCCTGAATCGAGTCCATAATAAAGACGTCAAAATCGGTGCGGTCGCGAATCGTGTTCGCGACAATACGTTGATCTTCGACGATCTCGACGAGTACCTGACGAAAGCTCGGGTGCCGTACATCGCTGCGCTTCGAGAAGCACAGAATTATGTGCGTGCATACACTCGCGGTCTGGGCATCTTTGAGTTGCCGGAATATCTTGCCTGGCCCGATTGGGAAGAGTGGGAACCGCTGACGTCGTGGTTGCGTAGCGTACGAAGTCAGCCCTAGGTTTTCTTAACAATTTTCAGGCTGGCGCGAATGCCGTCCTCGGCATTCGCGTATCTTGGCGTCACACCCAATATTTCGCGCATGTGTTGCGTCGCAACGCGCCGCGATTCGCTTTGGGTTTCGCGGCCGACCTCTGGTGGTGCCGACAAACCCGCCTGCTTCGCAACCTCCTTGCTGAACCAGGTAGGGCTGCGGTGATCGCCATCGCCGATATTGTAGATTCCGGCCGGCGCATCGCCGCGTAACGCTGTTATGCAGCACTCCACGAGGTCGTCGACGTGAATCCGATTGCCCGGGTTGGCTTCAGCCTCATTGATGAGTGGTCGCATTTTCTGCAGCCGTTCGAGCCCGAGTCGGCCGGGTCCGTAAATGCCGGGTGTGCGGAGTATCTTGTGATGTACGGTGCGCTCCCGCGCCCAGGACTGCAGCAGTGTTTCAGCGGCGACGCGACGTTTGGCCCGTTCAGTGAGCGGTTGGATGTTCGATTCTTCGTTGACGATAGCCCCACCGCAGTCGCCATAGACGCCGGTCGTGCTGATGTAGATGAAGCGCTGCGGAACCCGGTCGAGCAGGCTTAGCAAGCGAGCTAATCGCGGGTCGTCCGCGTGCGCCGGCGACGGCGGTACCGTGTATAGGACGTGATACGCATCAGGCAGCGTCACTGGAAGCGAACTGTCGACATCGAGGTCGAGGGAGGTGGAGCGCCCAAGTACGATCGTTGCCGGGTCGTGCAGTTCTGAAACTACGCGCCGTCCAACGTAGCCTGCGCCGACGATAATAATAGGTAGACCGCCCATGCGGCGTGTTGCCTAGTCGCCCGGCGAGAGATGCGGGATGGCAGGCAACGGATCGTCAGTCACCATGCCGAGGCCAGCGCGATATGCATCTGCTGCAGCGTCGCCTTCACCCATCTGGTTAAGGAGCCGGCCGTACACCTGGTAGGCCTCTGGTGATGGGCGCAATGCGATCACCGTTTCAAGATAACTGCGTGCTTTACCCCAGAGCTCGACACGCAGACACAAGCGTGCCGATGTCAGCAGCAGATCGGCATCGTCGCCATGCGCCGTTAACCAGTTCTCGGCACGTTTTAGCTGCTTGCTGGCATCCGGTCCCTCAACAAGGCCATACAAACGAACGAGGTGGTCCCGCCAGTCTGCTTTCAATGCTGCAGTCAGATCCTTCTCGGCTTTGTCGTGTCTGTCAGTCCGCATCAGTGACATGTAGTAAGCGTTAAGCAACGAGACTTCGTTTTTGAGTTTCTTCGGTATGGATTTCCACTCGGCAATTACCGCATCGCCGGTCGAGGCACGATTCAGGTTTTCGACGTAAACACGAACCGTCCACATGTCGATCGTTTCCTGATTGATGCGGCCGTGTTTTTTCAGGCGCGGCAATATCTCGGCAAGTTGCGTCCAGTCTTCGAGGCGGTAGTACAAACGTCCAAGGAGTGCGATTGCGTAACTATGATCTTTGGAATTGTCATCGAGTCGACGCAGGGTCGCCAACGCCTGTTCATATTGTTCGCGATCCAGTTGCAATTCGGCTTGCGTGAGGAGTACTGCATTGGCGGCTTCGGGTGTGTGTTCGTACGCGAGTTTTAGCCATTCGTCGCGACGCTCATCCTGACCTTGCAAGTGGGCCGCCCGCGCGGCCTGCAGATAATTAAACAACGGTGCGTCGCTGCTGCTGGCGGCGCGCGCCAACAATTTCTCGCCACGTGCAAAATTGCCTTCTGCGATTTGAATCATGCCTTTTGTCAGTTTCTGTCCGGCGCGTCCGGCACGCATGCGGCCGGCAGCTTCTCCGAGTTTGCGCGGTGCTCTTACGACGAACCAGATCAGCCAGGCGATGAATGCGATGACCACAAAAACTAACGCAAGGGTGGGTACTGACATCTCAAAAATGTGACCACGAAAACTGATGACCACATAGCCCGGATCGCCGAGCAGGAAATGCGCCGCGAGCGCGCCCAGAACCAGTGTGACGACAACCGTCAGCGCGAACTTCATTGCGCGGACTCTGTCACCGAGTTATGCCGCCGCAACAATCGCAACGATTCGGAGATATCCGGCGCAGCAGTCGCAAACATGCCGCCACGGAGTTCGTTGATCGAGGCAACGGCCGCCGCAACCTGTGAGCTGCTTGCGTCGAAATATGTTTCCAGCCAGCCAGCCGCATCGGCGAGGCTCTCTTCAAATACGGATTGCTCGCCACGCAGCAGAGCGAGTCGGGCCGTCTGCATCTGTAGGCTCAGATTGGTGCGCAGGAAGTACTCGGCTTCGGGCGAAATCAATGGCATGACCTGCTCATCGGTCGTGCGATGCTTGATGATGCCTGAGGTCGCCTGCTTCACAGAGTTCCAGGCGCGGTCGAGGCGACCCTGTTCCTCATCCGATTCAGCGCTGGTTTCATCCTCAATACGCTCTATCGGCCGTAAGGGCAAAGTTTCAACGACCCGCCCAAGGCTTGCCAGTTGCAACGTGATGCCTTCGATATCGGGCGTACTCATGCCGTCCAACGCTGCACGCTCATCGGATATCGCGATGCGAATGTTCGTGAGGGCGGGATTCGCCAGTTGTGCAATACGTTCGTCGGCCATGCCCAATGCAAGCGCGGCAAGATCGGGATTGTTAGCGAGCTGCAGCTGCGCATTGGCAAGCTGCATATAGTATTCAGCTTCACCGAGTAACCAGGTATCGCGAGCACCATCGGATACGCCCTGTAGCGTCGCAATTGATGCTTCGAGATTGCCCATTCGCAACGGCAATGAGTCGAATTGTCGAAGGCCGTCGTCAATCTTGCGTTGCAGGCCATCAATTTCGTCGCCGATGCCGCTGTCGGCTTGTGCGAGGACATCCAATTCCGATTCGATGGCGGCTAAGGCCTCTCTGGCGTCATCGATGCGACCACCAAGCGTGGATACGGACGCTTCAATATTGCCGCTGCTCAGTTCAAGGTCTTGCTGCGTACGCCAGTCGTCGTAAATCGTGTAAGCAACAGCCGCCAAAGCAATTGCCGCCACGAGCAGTGCCAACCAGGCAACACCGCCACCCCTGGTCTTCGGCGCCGGGCTCGGGCTAGCAACTGGCTCGTCCGGTTGGACGCTGTCTTCGTTTTCGTCTGTCTCGCTCATTTTGCTTATCCGGGTGCTTGTCGTCCTGCAGCATCTATTGTCGCAACTATCGCCCTAACTATCTCGTCTGCATCCGGTGTATCAGAAAGGACGGCCGGGAGGTCCGGAAACCGGCTCAGCGCCTCTTTTAACACACGTTCGGCCGGCGTAACCAGAGGAGTTCGTGCGAGTATTTCAAGTGTTGCGACTGGCAGCAATGCAAGCAGGTTTTCGAAGGACGCAACACTCATCGCTGTTACGACGTTGACCTCGCCAGAGTGCCATTTTTCCGCGAGCGCGCTGATCATATCGACGGAATAATCAGGCAGCAGCCGATCATAGACAGGCAGGTAGTCCACGAGCGCGCCGCGCTCACGCAAAGTCGTTGCAAGTAACTCGCGGCCATTCTGTCCACGGATGATTCGTATTGTCTTGCCGTCTATGTCCTGAAGTTCGGGTGCCTCGAGCAGATGCTCGCTGTCGAAGCCGCTTGCTGAAAGTACATCGACCGATCGTCCGGCCGATTCAATGACTGTAGCGGTTGCCGGGCCGACCGCCGCGATGCTTGCGTCACAAGCGTATTGCAGGCCGTGCTGGACCGCGTTGCTGCTGACAAATACAGCAATATCCGGTTTCTTGAGCTCGCTCGCGGCGGCTGCTGTTTCGGCGGGATCGCGCGCGACAATTTGCAGGGTCGGAAAACGAATAGCGGTGCCGCCGTTGCGCTCGATCGCGCCGGCCAGTCCATCAGCCTGGTGCTCCGGTCGCGTAACCAATACGCCGATGCCGGCGAGCGGCAGTTCAGTCATCCGCGTCGCCCTGCTTGGAAATTTCGTCGAGAATCTCGCGCGCGCCCTGCTCGATCAACTGTTTCGCAAGTTGCGTCGCCAGTTGTTCGGCATCATCAGTTTGACCGCCGATGCTGTCACGTATGTAACGACTGCCGTCAGGCAGCGCCACAAGAGCCGAAATCTTCAACACACTGCCGACGGCTACAGCATGTGCAGCGACCGGTGACTGACAGTCCGCGTGCAAAAGACGAGCGATTGTTCGTTCGGCGAGAGTCGTGCGTGACGCCGCTTGATCGTTAACGCTCGCAAGCATGGCGCGGAGCTCGACGTTTTCGGTACGGCATTCGATGCCGATGACGCCTTGAGCTGCGGCAGGCAGCATCTCTTCAGGCGTTAGTTGCTGACTGATGTGGCCCTCAAGGCCGAGTCGTTCCAGCCCGGCGGCAGCAAGAACAATGGCGTCGAAGTCACCACTGGCGAGCTTTGCCAGCCGTGTATTTACGTTGCCACGCAATGGCTCGATTTTGAGATCGGGTCGCAGAATTTTGAGCTGTGCGGCGCGGCGCAAACTCGAACTGCCGACAGAAGCGCCCTCGCTCAATTCATCGAGCGACTTTCCGATTAGTGCATCGGCTGAATTGGCGCGTGGCAGTACCGCGGCGACACAAAAACCGTCTGGCATGTCGACTGGAACATCTTTCATCGAGTGCACGGCGATGTCGGCTTCGCCTTGCTGCATTGCAACTTCCAATTCCTTGATGAACAGTCCTTTGCCGCCAATTTTTTGCAGGCTACGATCCAGAATTTCATCGCCGCGTGTCGTCAGCGGCACGAGCTTGACCGAACGAACGTCGATATGTTCGCGCAAGATCGCAGCGACATGTTCGGCCTGCCACAATGCAAGTTCGCTTTGACGGGTCGCTATTCGAATATCCAATATCCTAACCTCCTTTGAGCCGGCGTCGAACGTCGGCGAGGTGGCGACGACTGATGAACAGGTCTTCGCTGCCAGCGGTCTGCGCATTGCGCAGAATGACCCGGGTTTTCCCATCGTCGGTTTTTTCAATGCGGTCAATCTCACTTACAGCCACCAGTACACTGCGATGAATGCGCACAAAACTGTCTGCAAACTCTTCTTCGAGCGCTTTCAGAGAATCATCGATCAAATCCTGGCCTTCGTTGTGATGCACCGTGACGTACTTTTGATCGGCAATAAAGCAGTGGATGTCAGTAACAGGAATCAGACGAAGCTCATCCTGCACGCGTGCACACACGTGTTGCCGCGCATTCTTAAGGTTTGATTCCGCAGTGAGTTGAGTGAGCATCTTGCCGGTAATTCGTGCGGCGTGCTCCAGTGCTTTCTCCAGGCGTTCACGGCGCACGGGCTTCAGGACATAGCCAATCGCCCGCGCCTCAAATGCATCAATTGCGTACTCATCATAGGCCGTTGTGAAAACGACCGCAGGCGGAGCTTCCATCGCATTGAGGTGATGTGCTGTTTCAATGCCGTCAACACCCGGCATGCGGATGTCGAGCAAAACTACATCGGGGTTGTGTGCCGTTGCCATCGAGATTGCCTGTTCGCCATTTGCGGCCTCGGCAACGACTTCGTGACTGCCAAAGTCATCGACCAGTTGTCGCAACCGGTCGCGAGCTGGTTTTTCGTCGTCGACGATTAGGACTTTCACGCGCCTCTCTCTTCATGCGGGAAGCGCAAGCGTACAGAAAACGAACTCTCGGATTCCTCCACATCGACGTCTGCGCGGCTGTCGTAAGCAAGTTCGAAGCGTTGCTGAATATTGCTCATGGCCATCTTGTTGCCGTCCTTGGAACGCTGCTTGCCCTTCGCGACCGGATTGGTGATCGTGATGACGAGGAAGTCATCGTCGCGTTTGCCGGAGACGACGACATCGCCGCCTTCTGGCAGTAGTTCGATGCCGTGATAAATAGCGTTTTCCAACAATGGCTGAATGATCAAACTTGGAATCAATGCACGCATCGGTAAATCTTCAATATTCCAGCGAACATTGAGTCGATCGCCGAGCCGTAGCTTTTCAATGCGCTGGTAAATGGCGGCGACCTCAAGCTCTTCCTTCAGCGTCGTGCGATCGCCGGCGCCGCCAAGATTAGCGCGTAACAAATCCGACAAATCTTCAACTGCTTCCTCGGCTTGCCGGGGGTCAGTGCGTGTCAGCGACGCGATCGTATTCATACTGTTGAACAGGAAGTGTGGTCTGATCAGTGCTTGCAGTGCGCTGATGCGTGCTTGCGCTTCGAGAACAATGCTGCGGCGCCACTCACTCGAAACATACAGGTAGCGCATGGTAAGCGCGATCACGATCGAACTGATCGCAAACGTTCTCAAGAGAAAGCCAGAATGCGAATCATCAATAATGACTGACTCAGCAAATACACGCGTAATTTGATACGCGAGTTCTGCAAGTACCAAACAAACGACTTCCAGAACTATGAAGCTGACAACGAACGCAGCCGTCTTGCCCGTACTTTCGAGCCGCCCTCGAAACAGACACATGACAACCGAACCCAGTATCGCCAGCCACAAAACGAACAGCGAAGTCTTGGCAAGTTCGATCAGAAACATGCCGGGCGTGTCATAGGCGGCGAGGGTCAACAGAATCGCCACAAGTTCGGCGATCAGGACAACGACAAAAACGGTACTGGCAGCACAAAAATCAGGCAGATAGGCCTGATTCTCCGTGGCGTCGGAAACCGGTTTTGCGGCCAAGCGAGGAGCTCCCAAGAATATCCGGGACAGTTTACTCAATTCCCTCGCACACGGCCCGTGCGCGGTCCGCATTTCAGAAATAGGTAATTGAGTAAACTGTCCCCGTATTTGGGGTGGGGCATCAGCTGCAGTATTTTTGGATCTGCTCTTGTGCTCTCTCGCGAGCCTTCATGATCTCTGACTCGTCGAGATAGACACGTTCGCCAGACTCGTCCTGGTTGTACAGGCGGCGGGCTTGAAGATAGCTTTCCATCCGTGCCCGTGACTCCTGACACTTGGTCGAACGCTGCTCGGCTTCGGCTTCGGCATCGACTGCGGCTTTGGCATCTTCGTCGCGCTTGGTACGAGCCTCCGCACGTGCGGACTCGCGTTCACGGCGGGCATCGATGCTGGCCTGCACCGATGAATTGTCGGTACGGCGAGAAACGACATCGAGTCGTTCGACGTTGTCACCAATCGGACGGTCTTCGTAATGCACATTGCCGTCGTCGTCCGTCCACTTGTATATCTCGCCAGACAGAGCAGCGCCGCTGAAGCTTAGTGCTGCGACAGAGCATAAAACCAGGGTTTTGCGAAACATTAGAGTCATTCCGTCCGAGGGCAATCGTATTGCCACTATTTAACCATGCTGGGGGTGACTTTTATGTGAACAGTTTCACATGCGATTTCGTGCGTCCCAGCGCGCCTTATGGTCAAAACAAAGCGGGCCCAAGGGCCCGCTAAGTTGTTGATTTGTCGCGAATTCCCGACAAAGATGGGGTAGGTCACTCGGCAGCAGCAAACTCCGGATAAGCCTCCAGACCGCATTCTGAGATATCGACGCCCTCATATTCTTCCTCTTCGGAGACGCGTATGCCCATGGTTTTCTTGATGGCGAACCAGACGGCGAAGCTGGCCGCAAAGACCCAGCCGAAGATCGCTGCCATGCCCAGCAACTGAGCGGACAAAGTCGCTTCAGGATTGGTAAAGCAGACGGCAAGCAAGCCCCAGATACCGACGACACCATGTACCGAGATCGCACCAACCGGATCGTCTATTTTGAGCTTGTCGAGTGTCACAATTGAACCAACGACAAGCAGTCCACCGACAGCGCCGATCAAAATTGCCTGAATCGGCTCAGGTGTCAGAGGTTCAGCGGTGATCGCGACCAGGCCGGCGAGTGCACCGTTCAGCGCCATTGTCAGGTCGGCCTTGCCGAACCACAAACGTGACAGCAAGAGGGCAAACACGAGTCCACCGGTTGCGGCCATATTCGTATTGACGAACACCAACGCAACCGAGTTGGCTTCCCCGACGTCCGAGATCTTGAGTTCGGAGCCGCCGTTAAAACCAAACCACCCCAGCCACAGGATCAATGTGCCCAAAGTCGCGAGCGGCAGGTTGCAACCTGGGATAGCGTTGATCTGACCATTCTTGCCGTATTTGCCTTTGCGCGCACCGAGTAACAGCACACCCGCCAGAGCAGCGGCGGCACCACACAAATGCACGACGCCCGAGCCTGCGAAGTCAAGGAAGCCGGCTTCCTGCAAAAAGCCACCGCCCCATTTCCAGAAGCCCTGGACCGGATAAATAAAGCCGGTCAGAACAACGGAGAACAGGAAAAACGACCAAAGCTTCATGCGCTCAGCGACAGCACCCGAAACAATCGACATGGCGGTCGCGACGAACACGACCTGAAAGAAAAAGTCAGACAGGCCTGAGTAGTAAGCGTCACCCGCGAGCACCGCTTCCTGGGAATTGTCAGCCGATCCCAGTAGACCGCTGCCAACTGTTGAGAGACTCTGGAAGAGCCCGCCAGCGAATGCATCGCCGGGGTACATGATCGTGTATCCACACAGCATGTACATGATGCAGGCAATCGAATACAGGCCGACGTTCTTGGTCAGTATCTCGGCCGTATTCTTGGCCCGAACGAGACCTGCCTCGAGCATCGTGAAACCCGCAGCCATCCACATGACCAGGGCGCCCATTACCAGAAAATAAAATGTGTCCAGCGCATAAGCCAGTTCTGTGACCTGCGCCGAAATTTGCGTTACTTCATTCACGTGATTTGCTCCGCTATCAAGTTGTTAAACGGCTTCGGCACCGGTCTCACCGGTACGAATGCGAATGGCTTCCAGAATCTCGGAGACAAATATTTTGCCGTCTCCGATTTTTCCGGTGCGTGCCGTGTTGGCAATTGCTTCGACGACCTGGTCTGCAAGATCGTCGGCAACCGCAAGTTCGATTTTTGACTTTGGCAAAAAATCGACGACGTATTCAGCGCCGCGATACAACTCGGTGTGTCCCCGTTGTCGACCAAAGCCTTTTACTTCGGTGACCGTTATTCCCTGAATGCCGATGTCGGCAACCGCCTGACGCACGTCGTCGAGCTTGAAGGGTTTGATAATCGCTGTGATCATTTTCATTACGGTGACTCCTGCTCAAAGGTCGAATGCTTTGCCGATCGTGAAGACGACGGATTCTTCTGCGTCACCAACAAGGTCGTCATTGGCGAGGATGAGCGACACGCCCAGGTCGATTTCCGCGACGGTTGCGCCGTAACCGAATTCGAAATACTCCCCCTCGGCGTCCTGCTCGAATCCGGCGTATTTGCCGTAAAAGCCGTTCTTCTCGTAGGTGAGTGAGTAGTAGGTATAGTCTTGAGTCGGACCATCGAAGTTGTCGTACTCGCCGATAGCGACATCAAAGCTCAGGTCACCAAAACCTGCGCCGAGATTAATTTCCTGGTACGTGTCATCAAAGTCACCGGTGTAGTAGTAACCCGTGAAGCCGATGCTCAGGCCCACGTCTCCGACCTCCGTGCCGTAACCGAAGTAGCCATCGACTTCCATGCCGTCGCCGACATCTGCAGCCCAGGTTCCCGCGTAGAATCCACCGGACTCGTAGTCGAGGCCTGCGCTGGCAGAACTGCTCTTCTGGAAAATTCCTCGGTAGTGGTATTCGCTCGCGAAACCCGCGTTGACCGACCAGTCTGCATTTGCAACCCCGGTTGCGGTGAGTAAGCCAATCAGCAGTCCGGTTCTTAAAACGGTTTTCATTTTCGTGCTCCCAAAAAGGTTTGTGAATAGATTCATCCCCTATAGAGCAGCAATCGTGCCAACTTAAATTATACTTTTAATAACAATCACTTAGAAGAATAGGGGTCGTATCGCCGCCCCATTCCGGCGCACGAATTCAGGTGTCGCGCACTAAAATGGTGCTGGTGTTTCGGCAGGCGCTGCGGTATCAAATGCACATGAACACAACGCCTATTGAAGAACTCGCCAAAAAGCTGGTTGATGCGGTGCCGGAAGGTGTTCGCTCTATTCAGAGCGATCTTGAAAAGAATTTTCGGTCTGTACTGCAAAGCGGTATCGGCAAGCTCGAGCTTGTTACACGCGAAGAATTTGAAGTGCAGGAAGCTGTGCTCGCGAAAACTCGCCAAAAACTCGAAGCGCTGGAGGCGCGACTAAACGAACTGGAGACTTAGTTCGTAACAGCGGCTTCGGCTGCAACGAGATCGCGCCAAGGAGGGCTGCTTGAGTCTCGCCATACTAAAAAGCCGCGCGCAGCATGGCAGTGATGCGCCACCGGTCACTATCGAAGTTTTTCTCTCTGGCGGCTTACCGTCGTTCTCAATCGTGGGTATGCCAGAAACGGCCGTGCGCGAAAGCAAAGACCGTGTGCGCGGCGCGATCTTGAGTTCGGGTTTCAAGTTCCCACAAGAGCGCATCACGGTTAGCCTCGGGCCAGCCGACATGCGTAAAACCGGAGGGCGATTCGATCTCGCGATCGCCCTTGGAATTCTTGGCGCTGCCAAACAACTGCCGCTCGACGAGGTCAACGGCATTGAGTTCTATGGAGAGCTTGCGCTCAATGGTGACATTCGCGGTGTACCTGGCGTTTTGCCCGCCGCACTCAAGGCGGCGATGGATGGCAACAGTGTTCTTGTGCCTGGTCTGAACGCCGCCGAAGCTGCTTTAAGCAAAACAGAAGCACGTACAGCGGCAACTTTGTTGCAAGTAACGGCGCATCTTTCGGGTGTCGAAAAAATCGATGTGCTCAAACAGGACTGCCCCGACATTGTTGACTGTGCGGACCCGGACTTGTCCGACGTCAAAGGTCAGGGTTTCGCGAAGCGCGCGCTCGAGGTGGCCGCAGCGGGCGGCCATAACATTCTGTTTATTGGCCCACCAGGAACCGGCAAAAGTATGTTGGCGCGACGGCTGCCTGGAATATTGCCGGCTATGTCGGAAGCGGAGGCGCTCGAAACAGCCGCAATTAGTTCCTTACTTGGCCGGCCGGTCGACCTTGCACGCTGGCGTAGGCGCCCGTTTCGTGCGCCGCACCACACAGCATCGGCACCGGCTCTCGTTGGTGGCGGCGCGGGCCCGCAACCGGGCGAAATTTCCAGGGCACACAACGGTGTTCTATTTCTGGATGAATTGCCCGAATTCAATCGCAATGTTCTCGAGGTTTTGCGCGAACCCCTCGAAGCAGGTGTTATCACAATCGCCCGTGCAGGAAATCACGCGGACTTCGCAGCAAACTTTCAGTTGATTGCGGCGATGAACCCTTGTCCTTGTGGTTACCTCGGTGATGTAGCAGGAAATTGCGGTTGCAGCGCACAACGCGTCGAAGCCTATCGCAGTAAGATCTCCGGGCCGTTGCTGGATCGCATAGATCTACACGTCGAAGTAGGTCGACCAGCAAAAGAAGCAATGCGCACTAAGGGCCCAAGCGGTGAAAGCAGCCGCGTCGTCGCGAGCCGAGTGGCGACAGCCCGTGATACTCAAATGGCGCGACAAAATTTCTCTAATGCGCGCATCAGTGGCAATGCAATTGAAAGGTATTGTGGCTTGGGTGCGAAGAGTCTGGCGTTGCTCGAAAGTGCGGTCGATCGCTTCAACTTGTCAGCACGGTCCTATCAACGCGTATTACGGGTCGCGCGAACAGTTGCTGATTTGGCAGGGGCTGATGCAATAACGCCCCCGCATATAGCGGAGGCGTTGGTATTACGACAATTGGATCGGCGTTAGTTCGACTGATCGATCATGTAGGTAACAGCGTCCAGAATTTCCTCGTCTGATAGGTCAACGCGACCGCCTTTCGGTGGCATGTAGCCGATGTCGGTGAAACCCTTAAGCGCATTTTGCTCGAGGACGTCATTGCCTTTGGCAAGTCTCGCGGTCCAGCCGTCAACATCGCCCAAGATCGGTGCGCCACCAATGCCTGCTCCATGACAGGCGATGCATGCTTCGTTGTAGACCTGTGGTCCGGATAGCGCTGTTGCGACGGGCGCCGGTTCTACAGCCGTTTCGACGATCGGCGCCGAAGACGTGTGTTCCTCGCCTGGTAAATAAACCTGTCCGAAAGGCTTGATGCGTGCCGCAACAGCGGCCTGGTATTCGTCGGCGTCGCGAATATAGACGCCTTGCGTCAAATCGGCCATTTTCATCGACAACACAATAAAGGCCAGCGCGACAGCGGCGCTAACGCCGAGGACGATCGAATACACATCGAAAAATTTCTGATCTCGACTCAATGCTCTGCTCCGGAGATGATGCTCTGATGAGGTCGGGCGTCTGACCCGAATACTGGCGGGCGATTATATAACAAGTGTAGGCTCGGTAGGAGCAGCTGCGAGGGAGACAGAATTGAAACGTTGCACACTTATTATAGGGGCACTGATTTTTGCCCATCTCGTGACCCCGGTCTGGGCTGAGCAATACGAATTCGACGGCTGGTCAGGTCCCGCGATCAACGTACACCTGTTCACCCCGGATCGGCTGCAGGCAGACACCCCCGTGCTTATTGTCATGCATGGCTGGAGCCGTGCGGCCGAGCGTTATTTCAACGACTGGACGGCGCTGGCAGAAGAACAGAATTTCGTCGTGGTCGTGCCGCATTTCCCGGCCAGCGACTTCCCGGGTTCGCTTGAATACAACCTGGGTCATGTTTTCGATGAAGATCAGCGCGATGTGCGGCCGCAGGAGGAGTGGACGTTTGCCGCCATCGAGCGGCTTTTCGACGATGTCGTTGCGCGCATTGATGGTGCCCAAACCGAGTACACGCTGTACGGCCATTCTGCAGGATCGCAGTTCGTACATCGCTATCTCTACTATGTGCCGGATGCACGTGTGAATCGTTACATCGCGGCTAATGCGGGTTGGTACACGATGCCGGATTTCGATACTGAATATCCGTATGGGCTGGAAGACGCCGCGATCGGCGAAGATGATTTACGTGCGGCCTTCGCAAAAGACATGGTCATACTGCTCGGGCGTGAAGACACAGACTACGATGACCCCGATCTTCGCAATACGCGCGAGGCGAAGCGGCAGGGAAAAAACCGGCTGCTACGCGGACTAACGATGTATGCCGTTGCCAAAACCAATGCCGCGAAGATTGGCGCGGAGCTAAACTGGCGAGTAATTGTTGTTGAAGGCGCTGATCACAACAACGCGAAAATGGCACCGGTTGCGGCAACCCTCATTCCAGTTGACGCGGCGCCCAAGCAGGTGCTGTTCGTCGGCAATAGCTTTACCTATTACAACAACAGCGTGCACAAACACTACCGCGCCCTGCGGAACGAAAATAACGCAGACGGCACTGCACGCATGCTGGCAATCTCAGGCGGTTCATTGGCCGAGCATGAAGGTGGGTTGCGACGGATGCTCGAGGCCGGGCAATGGGATACCGTTGTATTGCAGGGATACAGCAACGGTCCGATAACGCCGGGCAAGGCTGAGCAATTTCGTGAGGCGGCGCGCGACTACGCGGCTATCATTCGACACAACGGTGCCGAGCCCGTGTTTTTCATGACCTGGGCGTATACGAGTCTCCCGCAGATGACAGCGGAGTTGGACGAAGCGTATACAGCAATCGGGGTCGAACTCGACGCGAAGGTGGTACCGGTCGGTCTTGCGTTTGCGCGTGCGTTGTCTCTACGGCCGGATCTGGATCTCGTTACCAATGACGACAAGCATCCGACGATGGCGGGGACTTATCTCGCATCGTGCACGTTTTATGCAGCGCTGCATGGAGAGAGCCCGGAAGGTCTGCAATATTCAGCCGGCCTGGCTGAAAAAGATGCGGCATTCTTGCAGCAGGTGGCCTGGCAGGTCTGGCAGAAGTACGACGCGCGCTAGCTAGAATTCTGTTGCGGCGATTCCAGCTCGGCATCGTGCTTGAGGCGCATTACGCGACCGCGGCTGACGTGCAAGAGATCGCTTATCTTCAATACGAGCGAGTCTTCGTACTTGTCGAGGCGACCATCGGCGTAGGCGATCTGCCATAGCAAGGAAACGATGCGGGATTTTTCGGCCTCGTCCAGGTGCTTGTGCAAGACTTGGGTAAATTCGAAAGCAGACGTCAGTTTTTCCGCCTTGTCGCTGGCTCCGTCAACGAGTTCCGCTGCTTCGATTCCCGTTATGCCGAAATGAGATTCAACTAACTCAAGGACGCGGTCGAATTCACTATCCTCGAACACATGGTCGGCACGCGCGACATCGATCATCAGCACAGTAGTTGCCATGCGCAGCGCAGTCTCGCGATCTACGTCGTCGCTGCCGGCATCTGTTGAATCAATGGCGGATGTTACGCGGGCTATGAGTTGCCTGAGCATTGTCGAATTGTGAACTATTCGACGTTAAATACCAGACGTGTGGCAACTCGTTGGTTGATTAGTTGACCGCGGTATTCGACTGGTTCGAATTCCCAGTTATCGACAGCCTTGACGGCGGCCGCGTCGAATACCTCTACGGGCTCGGAGCGCTGGATTTCGATTTGCTCGGTGCTTCCGTCAGGCGCAACCGTGAAAAAGATTTCAACCCAGCCAGTTGTGTTACTCATCCTCGCACTGCGCGGATAGCGCGGTTGAGTGATCTTTAGTGCCACCAACTGGGATACTCGCTTAACTTGGTTTGACTCGTATGTGACATAGGCTTCTTCGAGCGATGCACGTAACTCATCGAAAGCGTCTTGTTCGTCCGGATAATTCTCGGCGGATGCGATGAGCAGTTCAGCCATGTCGAAGTCGTATGTTTCGATATTCAGCGAAGCAGCCGTCAGTATTGCGTCGAGCAATTCACCTTCCAATTCTGCTCGCTCCGAAGCCCAGCGATTATTCTCGGCAAGCAGGTCGCTAGCACTTGCGCCTGCGGGCGAGACGAGGTTGCCCGCAGCAATTGCGCTACGAACACTGTCCATCCAGGCGGCTTTTGCTTCGTTCTCGGCCAGATTTGCGCGCGCCTCGCGGTCGCGCTCTGCCGCCAGGCGAACATCACGGATTTCGTTGATCGACTCACGGATGGCGACAAAATATTCGGCACTTCTGCCAGGCAATGCCGCTGCATCGTCAAGCAGTTGGTTTGCTTCGTCATCCTGACCGTTGCGCGCGTTTTGCACGGCTTCAGAAACCATGTCCTCTGTTAGCTGGTCGAGCGTTCGTTGTGTGTCGATAACGAGCTCATGCTCGGGACGTAAGGTGGCGACGGTTTGGCTAATGGCATAAGCCTCAGCGTATTCGGTGGCCGCCATATGTTGGCTCACTGTAAGAGTGACTTTCGCAAGCACGGCGTCAAGCTCGGCCGTCGCGAGTGCGTGAAACGGTTCTGCCGCCAGCACCTGGCCGTAGTAGTAAAACGCACTCTGATCAGCCGGATAGATCAACAATTCGGCGTCAGCCGCGAGCCGGGCTTTGCGTAATTCGACCTCAACGCTGCTGGTGGGTGCGGCGACAGTCTCTACGGGCGCCGAAACTTGTGGATCGGGAGTATCAAGCTCATCGGTCGCGGGCCCTGTCGCTGTGTTGGTAAATGAAGCTGTCGTTAACGCACTGCGATCGAAAGTCGGTTCTGACTTGGCTGCGGCGAGTTCAGGCGGTGGTTCGTAGCTGCGCTCGGGCTGTGGTTCGTCCTGGTCCAGGAAGAACCAACCGCCAACGGCAACTACGACGATTGCGCCGGTAATTGACATTAGCAGTGGAATCGAACTGCTGTCTTTAGCGTCTGTCATCTTCGGATGCTCATAATCAGGTGATCGTGTCTACGGGGTTAACCCGGCCGCCAGCTCCGCTGCGGACTTTGCCGAGGAATTTTTCGACCGAACTCGATGGGTCCGCCGTGCCTTCGTCGTTTGCGACCTGGTGGCGTTTGGCGGACTCCGGGTTCTCCAACAAATGTGCGTGCCGAACAACTGCCGCATTTATGTCATTTCGAATCCGGTGTGAATCAATCGGTTTTACTGCATAGCGAAATACCTGACCAAAATTGATCAGATTAATCATGTCTTCCGAATCGCGACCGTCGCTAACCGTGATCGTGACCAGCTCCGGGAGGCGCTGTTTGAGTGCGCCAATGATTTTTTGCAGAATTTGTTTGTTGGTCGTGAAGTCGGTAATCAACACGCCAGCTTTCTTGCGCGCGATGGTTTCGGCAACCTTGATCAAGGTTGTCGCAATCGTCGTTTCCCGTTCTGTGGAGACGGCCCGAATGACAGTGGCAGCAAACTCAGAGTCGACGGTGAAAACGACGACTCCAACTTTTGGTGCTGGCGGCGCCGAGGCAATTGCGGGAATTGAGTTGTGCGTTTCCTCAGCCTTATCTTCGGAGAGGACTACGTTGGTAACTGTATGCCAGTGTGTTTCTTCATGTTCGTCCGGCACCGGTGGCGGATTGGCCAGGTCTATCACTTGCAAGGCTGGCTGGGTCTCATCATTGTCGCTGATTGTTGCATCGTCTGGTGTCGTTTCAGCAACGGGTGTCGGTGCTGCGACGGGCGTGGGTTCAGCAATGGGTGTCGGTGCTGAGGCAGCCGCTGGTTCGGCGACTGGGACCGGCTCAACAACTGGGGTCGGTGCTGCGACGGGCCTTGGTTCTGGCTCAGGTTCTGCTGCGGCCGGTGGCGGACTTGGTGCCACAGGTTCGGTGTGTGAAGCCTCAATTGCCAGCGTTAAGGTTTCGCGCAGCAAGGCTGGCGGACACGGTTTACTCAGAAAGCGGAATACTTCGCCGATATTGATCGAGCCCTCAATCGCGGCAGGGTCGGCGTAGCCAGTTAGCAGGATTCGGACAGTACGAGGAGAGTGTTGCTTAATCTTGGCCAGCACTTCGACGCCGGTCATGCCCGGCATGCGTTGGTCCGCGACGATGACATCAATGTCGTTCTCTGCGGCGAGTTGAACGGCTTCAGCACCGTCATTCGCAAGATACAGCTCATGTTCGCGACGAAACAAACCACGCATCGCGTTGAGAACGCGCTTCTCATCATCAACAAACAATATGCGTGCTTTACGATTCATTTCACACCGTCGCGGCAGCCGCCTCGTCAACAATCTCTGCGTCGTTCGCCGCAGCGTCCTCATCCGTTGCCTCTTCAGGTTGTGGTGCAACCAACGGCAGTACGACCGTAACCGTTGTTCCCTTACCAGGCTCCGATTCGATGAGGAGTTCCCCACCGTGCGAAGTTACGATTTGGTCGACGATAGAAAGTCCGAGGCCAGTACCTTTGCCAACCTCCTTGGTTGTAAAGAACGGGTCCCGAATCTTTGCCATGACATCTTCGGGTATACCGCTGCCCGTATCGGCAATACTGACTCGAACAGTGTTGCCTTCTGCAGATGTTTGAATAACGACGTCGCCGGATTCTTCGATCGCATCGGCCGCGTTTGTGAGCAAGTTCAGGAAGATCTGGTTGATTTGCGATGGTGAGCAACGAATCACCGGTACATCGCCGTAGTGCTTGTGAATGTTGACCTTGCTCTTCAGCTTGTTCTTGGTAATCAACAGCGTCTTGTCCAGACCGTCATTGACATTGAACTCGCCATGATGAGCACGATCAAGTCGGCTGAAGTCTTTAAGGCTTTGCGCGAGCTCGGTTAACTCTTCGAGACCTTCAATGCTGTCACTGATCAGATCCTTCGCTTCGTCGATGTCGTCTCTGAGACCATCCTTCAGCATGGTTTGCATGTCGATCAGACCACGACGCACTGCTTCTTTGACGTCGGAGCCTGACTTCAGGGAAGCAATCATTTCCTCGGAAATTCCGACCAGCTTGCTAACGTCCTCCATGCGTTCCTGAAGAACAGTGGAGTTACTGATGAGGTACCAGAGCGGCGTGTTGATTTCGTGACTGATGCCCGCGACGAGTTCACCT
>JBPCYB010000080.1:0-30449 GCA_051007995.1 Woeseiaceae bacterium
GCGCTGTGCGTGCTTGAGCCACTCAGTTCATTGTTCGGAACAACTTCGCCAATTTGATCGGCCAATTCGTCGCGTACATCTTCGCTCGATACGTAGTCAAAGTCGTCCGCATCGAGCAAATTGCCGATGACACGTAAGACTTTCCAGGCCGGGCGCGCTTCACCAACCGGCGCGGCCACACCGGCGAAACTCTGCCAGGTGCCCGCAGCATTAACGAAGGTCCCTGACGTTTCTGCAAACGTCCCGACCGGCAGCAACAGGTCCGCTGATTTTCGCAACGCGTCCGAATCGAATGCTGTCAATGCAATAACGAAATCTTGTCGTTCGAGTTTGCTCGCAGCATCGTCAATCGCGGCAAGGTCAGCATCGGGCTCCAAATTCAGCAGCACAATTGCGTCCAACGCGTCATCCAACATCGAAGCCGCATTGAGGCCAGTCGATTTGCGTGCCTGGCCAGCTTGGACTCGATGCGGCAACACGCCGGCAAGATGCGCGCCGGCTGAATTTGACCCTTCCGAAAGATTGCCGAGTTTCGAGCCCGTTAAGTTCGCAATACATGCAGCCAATGCTCGCAGCGCAGAATATGCGGCATGACGACCCGCAATATTGCCCAAAATAAGCAGACTGTTATCTGTGTCGCTTAGCGTCTTCGCAATTTGCTTTTGCGCGTCGCTTGCCACAACGCCCTCGCACAAAGCGGCCACCGACGACGGCAGAGCTTTGCTGCCGGTAGCAGCAACTGCAACTCCCGCAAGCAGTTCAATCAGACCGGCACCATCGATGTAAGTGTCTACATCAAAGAAGTATTCGTGCCGCCCGCTGCTTGCGAAACTGATCTTGGAACCTGCCAACGCAGCCTTGCGTAGACGGTGCGCCAGAATCGGCGCCTCGTGACGAATATTCGAGCCGACGACAAATATTGCGCCCTGCTCTTCCAGCGCGGCGATGTCGCAGCCGAGCCACGGGAACGTTGGATCGTCGTTCTGATCGGAAAAATCGCGTCGACCGATGCGATGATCAATGTTGGCCGTATCCAGGTGCGCTGCCAGACGGGCAAGTAGATGCGTCTCCTCGAGCGTCGAACTCGGTGACGCAAGCATGCCAATTTTGTCGCCTTCTGCGCGACCCAGAACTTCCGCAACTGTTCCTAGCGCGTCCTCCCACTCAATATCGCGCCACTGACCATTCTCGCGAATCTGAGGCTTCTGCAAACGATCAGCGCTGTAGATTCCTTCGTAGCTGAAGCGATCACGATCTGACAGCCAGGTCTCGTTAATTTCTTCGTTCGGGCGCGGCACGATTCTCTTTACAGTACCGCGCAATACGTGCGCGAACATATTCGAGCCAACGCAGTCGTGCGGCGACACCGTTTCGTGCTGGATCATTTCCCAGGCACGCGCACTGTAACGATACGGCTTGTTATTCAACGCCCCTACCGGACACAGATCGATGATGTTCGCCGACATTTCATGATCGATACTTTGCTCAACAAACGTGCCGATCTTCATGTTCTCGCCGCGTTCGGTCGTGCCGAGTTGCTGCATGCCGGTAACTTCGTCACCGAAGCGCACGCAACGGGTGCAATGTATGCAACGCGTCATGTCGGTGGATACGAGCGGCCCGATATCTTTGTCTTTGACGACGCGCTTGCCATCCTGGTATCGCGAGATATCACGACCGTAACCCATCGCGAGGTCCTGCAATTCACACTCGCCACCCTGATCGCATATTGGGCAATCGAGCGGGTGGTTGATGAGCAGAAATTCCATTGTCGCTTTCTGCGCGGCAATTGCTTTCGGCGACTTGGTAAAGACCTTCATGCCTTCGCCAACCGGTGTTGCACAAGCCGGCATCGGCTTCGGCGCTTTCTCCACCTCGACGAGACACATGCGGCAATTCGCAGCGATGCTGAGCTTCTCGTGATAACAGAAGCGCGGTATGTACGCGCCGATCTTGTCGGTCACCTCTATGACCATCTGACCCTTGCGCGCCTCTACCGGCTTGCCGTCAACTTCTATATTTACGACGTCGTCACTCATAGCGAATCAGGCTGCTGCCTCAGCGGGGTCATCAACAATACTGCGTCCATGATTGCGAACCATGTATTCGAATTCGTCGTGAAACTGTTTGAGAAAACTTTGCACCGGCCACGCGGCAGCATCACCGAGCGCACAAATCGTGTGGCCTTCAATCTTGTTGGCAACGTCCAGCAGCTTGTCGAGATCGGCTTCCGTGCCTTGTCCGTCGACGATCCGCGTCAACATGCGGTACAGCCAACCCGTACCTTCGCGACACGGTGTGCATTGGCCACAGGATTCAGCCATGTAAAAGCGCGAAATTCGTCGCAGCACTTTAACCATGCAAGTCGTTTCGTCCATAACAATGACGGCACCCGTACCGAACGACGAACCCGCTTCCTGCAGCGAGTTGTAGTCCATCGTGCACTCCATAATGGTCTCGGCACGCATCACCTTGCAGGACGAACCGCCAGGTATAACGGCCTTCAACTTGCGACCACCCAGCATGCCGCCACAAATCTCCAGGAGATCTTTGAACGGGATACCCATCGGCAATTCATAATTGCCAGGTTTTTCGACGTGGCCGGAAACAGAAAACAATGCGGTGCCGCCCGAGCCTTCCGGACCCAGGCCGGCGAACCATGCCGCGCCGTTACGAATTATCGATGGAACGCTGGCGAGGCTTTGCGTGTTGTTGATCGTCGTGGGTTTGCCATACAGACCGAAATTTGCAGGAAACGGCGGTTTGAAACGCGGCTTGCCCTGCTTGCCTTCAAGCGAATCGAGCAACGCTGTTTCTTCGCCGCATATATAAGCACCGGCACCGACGAAAGTCTCAAGATCAAAATCGATTCCGGAACCTTGAATGTTCTTACCCAACAGGCCGGCGGCGTACGCTTCTTTTACGGCTGCTTCGAAACGCGGCACGGGCTCTTCGATGAATTCGCCGCGAATGTAGTTGTACGCAACCGTCGCGCCCATTGAATACGCGGCAATTGCCATACCTTCGACAAGCGAGTGTGGGTTGTAACGCAAGACTTCACGGTCATGGCAGGTTCCCGGCTCACTCTCGTCCGAGTTGCACACGAGATATTTCTGTCCGGGCGCATTCCGCGGCATGAAACTCCACTTCAAGCCCGTCGGAAATCCAGCGCCGCCTCGACCACGCAATCCCGATGCTTTGACGACCTCGATCACTTCATCCTGCGTCATTTTGCCTGCAAGAATGTCGCGCCAGGCCTTGTAGCCATCATGCTCTTCGTAGGTCTTCAGCGTCCACGACTCATCGGCGCCAAAGGTATTGAAGCAAGTGAGGTTTTGTTCGTAAGCCATCAGTCGAGCCCATCCAGGATTTTGTCGACTTCGTCCGTCGTCAGGTTCTCGTGATAGACATGATCAACCATCATCATCGGAGCGCCGCAGCAGGCGGCCAAACACTCTTCCTCGCGCTTCAGGTAAATGCGACCGTCGGCCGTACTTTCACCCAGCTTAGTGCCCAGCTTTTTCTCAACGTGATCTACGATATCGTCGGCACCACGCAGCATGCAGGATATGTTTGTGCAAATAGCGACGTTGTGACGCCCAACCGGCTTTGTCTGAAACATGGAATAAAAAGTTGCGACTTCGTAAACCTGAATCGTCGGCAGATCGAGGTAGGCGGCAACCTCATTCATCAACTCTGCCGTTAGATAACCACCATTCTCGTGTTGCACAACGTGCAACGCGCCAATAACAGCAGAACGCTGGCGATCTTCCGGGAAGCGAGCTTTCCAGTGATCGATCTCCTCAAGCGCGTGAGCAGACAAGAGACCCGATTCGCTCATCGATCCACCTCACCAAAAACAATATCCTGCGTACCAATCACTGCAACGACGTCTGCGAGCATGTGCCCTTCGACCATCTCGGACATTGCGGAGATGTGCACGAAACCCGGCGCACGAATCTTCACGCGATACGGTTTGTTTGCACCGTCCGACACGAGGTAAATCGCGAACTCCCCTTTCGGATGTTCGATCGCAGCGTAAGCCTCACCCTCGGGGACGCAATAGCCCTCGGTAAACAGTTTGAAATGATGGATTAACGATTCCATATCGTCTTTCATCTCGACCCGACTCGGTGCTACTACTTTCGCATCGTCGAGCATTACCGGACCGGGATTTTCCCGCAGCCAGTCGACGCATTGTTTGATGATGTGATTGGACTGCCGCATTTCTTCGACACGCACCAAATAGCGGTCATAGCAATCGCCGTTGGTTCCAACCGGAATATCAAAATCGATTTGGTCATAAACTTCGTAGGGCTGCTTCTTGCGTAAGTCCCACTCGACACCTGAGCCGCGCAACATGGGTCCGGAGAAGCCGAGTTGCATCGCGCGTTCCGGTGAAACAACACCGATATTCACCGTACGCTGCTTCCAGATGCGATTGTCGGTCAACAACGTCTCGTACTCATCAACACAAGCAGGAAATTTCGCAGTAAACGCTTCGATAAAGTCGAGAGTAGAACCGTCGCGAACTGAATTCATGCGATCGAGCTCTTTCTTGTTACGAAACTTCGATTCCTGATACCTGGGCATGCTGTCGGGCAAATCCCGATATACACCGCCGGGACGATAATAGGTCGCGTGCATACGTGTTCCTGATACGGCCTCGTAAACATCCATCAGGTCTTCGCGTTCGCGAAAGCAATACAGGAACATCGTCATCGCACCGATGTCCAGGCCGTGTGCGCCCAGCCACATCAGGTGATTGAGGATTCTCGTGATCTCGTCAAACATCACGCGGATGTACTGCGCTCGCGTTGGCGCTTCAATTCCGAGCAGCTTTTCAATGGCCAATACGTAGCTGTGCTCGTTACACATCATCGACACATAGTCGAGACGATCCATATAACCGATGCTCTGATTAAATGGTTTCGATTCGGCAAGTTTTTCCGTGCCACGGTGCAGCAAGCCAACGTGCGGATCGGCCTTTTGAATGGTCTCGCCGTCCATCTCCAAGACCAGACGTAATACGCCGTGCGCCGCTGGATGCTGCGGACCGAAATTCATCGTGTAGTTATGAATCTCACTCATCGCCGGTACCCCGCAGCTGCTCGTCATAGCGGTTGTCGTCGCGAATGACACGTGGCACCAGGGTTCTCTCTTCGATTGAAACTGGCTGATAGGCAACCCGACCTTTTTCGGTGTCGTAACTGACCTCGACGTTGCCCATCAATGGAAAATCTTTGCGGAACGGATGTCCGATGAAGCCGTAGTCGGTCAGGATGCGGCGCAAGTCCGGATGACCCTCGAACAAAATGCCGAACAGATCAAACGCCTCGCGCTCGAACCAATTCGCTGAATTCCATATGTCGACAACCGAGCGCACGATCGGCGGATTATCGGTGCCCGTGTAAACACGCATACGCAAACGCGTGTTGTGACGAATTGACAACAAGTGATACACAACGGCAAATCGTCGCCCATCAAATTCGTCGGCCTCATCCAGAATAACCGGCGCCCGCTGGACGCCACGACTGAAACCGCTATCCGTCGCAGAAGACGTCGTCCATTCAGTCTTGCCGAAGTTCAGATAATCCATGCCACAGACATCCATGAGCATCTCAAATCCGAATTCCGGCTCGTTCCGTAACGCAGTCGCGACGGCGACAAGGTCGTCTTTGCCGACTTCGATCGTCAACTCGCGACAACTCGAGGCAACACGGGTTACCTGGTCGCCGAAGCGCTCATCAATTCGAGCTGCTAATGTCTCGTGCCGGTCAGTCATTTGTTGTTCTTATCTGGCGAATTCTTATCTGGCTATAGTGCTGGTGCGACGAATCTTGTTTTGCAGTTGAATCAATCCGTAAATCAAAGCTTCTGCAGTAGGCGGACATCCTGGAACATATACATCGACAGGGACGATACGGTCGCAACCACGCACAACCGCATACGAATAGTGATAGTAACCACCGCCGTTAGCACAAGAGCCCATGGAAACGACCCAGCGTGGCTCCGGCATCTGGTCGTAAACTTTGCGCAATGCAGGGGCCATCTTGTTGGTCAATGTGCCGGCAACAATCATGCAATCGGATTGACGTGGACTCGGTCGAAAAATAATGCCGAAGCGATCGAGGTCGTAGCGCGCCGCGCCCGCCTGCATCATCTCGACTGCGCAACAGGCCAGCCCGAAGGTCATCGGCCATAACGAGCCGGTTCGCGCCCAATTCATGACAGAATCGACGCTGGTAACGACGAAGCCCTTCTTTTGCAGGCTCTCACCTGCGCCCGTTGCTCCGGCAGCAGGTGCTGTCGCAACCTCGCTAGTAGCTAGTCCCACTCCAACGCCCCTTTCTTCCATTCATATATAAAGCCAACAACAAGAATGGCAAGAAACAGCGCCATCGCGACAATGCCGAACCGACCCACCGTATCCAGCGACACGGCCCACGGAAACAGAAAAGCAATTTCCAGATCGAAAATGATGAATAAAATGGCGACCAGGTAATAGCGGACATCAAACTTGGTGCGCGTATCATCGAATGGTTCGAAACCGCACTCATAGGGGGACAGTTTTTCGGCGTCTTTGCCGCCACGTCCGATCAAGAATCCCAACGCCAATAACGCGACGCCGATGCCGGCGGCGACGCCCAGAAATACGAGGATTGGAAAATATTCTTGTAGCATTTTAGCCCGCTCGAATCAGCGCGACATTGTATCAGTGTGACGCGATTTGAAAACCTAAATAAAGAGATTGGTGCTCTGGGCGAGACTCGAACTCGCACGGCTTTCGCCACTGCCCCCTCAAGACAGCGTGTCTACCAATTCCACCACCAGAGCTAAATACCTGCGTATATGCAGATCGATCGTCATCCAGCCTATTCAGCGTCGTCCTCGAGCGCCGGCAAATCGCCTTCATCTGCAGGCTCGAGCTCGAGCGCGGGCATCTCATCAGCCGGAATTTCGTCGGCTAAATCCGGCACGATTTCCTCTTGCTCTACCGCAGGCTGCGCATTTTCGATCAATCGCTCCGGATCACTGACACGCTGGCTGCTCAAGTAGGCCAAAGTCAGGCTGCTGGCGAAAAATGCCGTTGCGAGCACCGCAGTTGCGCGCGAGAAAAAACTACCGGAGCCGCGCGCACCGAAAACGGTGCCTGAGGCGCCTGCCCCGAAGGCCGCGCCCGCGTCGGCGCCTTTGCCGCGCTGCAACAGCACCAACGCAATAATGCCCAGTGCAATCAATGTGTGTGCAATGAGCACAGCTTTCTGAATCGTTTCCATCAAATCCTCAAATACTGGCTGCCGCTGTGGCAATTGCCAGAAAATCATCTGCCTTGAGTGATGCGCCGCCGATCAGGCCACCATCAATATCGGGCATTGAAAATAAACCTGCCGCATTGTCGCCTTTCACGCTGCCGCCGTACAGGATAAGTGTTGCGTCGGCGATATCGGCATCCTGCGCGGCCATCGTCGAACGAATATATTTGTGCACATCCTGGGCCTGCTCCGGTGTCGCTGTCATGCCCGTACCGATCGCCCAAACCGGCTCATACGCCACGACGGCCGTATCGAAGCCTGCGATGCCGACCGCATCGAGGACGGCGCTCAATTGCCCGTCAATCACCGCCTCAGTCGAACCCGATTCACGCTCGCTCAGCGTCTCACCGACACAAAGAACAGGCGTCAATCCACCCTCAATTGCGGCCTTGAACTTCGCGGCGACATCGGCGCTCGATTCGCCGAACAAGGCACGACGTTCCGAGTGCCCGACGAGGACATGCGTGCAACCCATATCCTTGAGCATCGACACCGATACTTCGCCCGTGAACGCACCCGCTGAGTTCTCTGATACGGTCTGTGCGGCCAATAAGACGCTGCTGCCCGAAATTTGTGCCGCCACGGCGGCCAAATACGGAAACGGAGGACTCACGAGCAGACGGACCCGATCCGAATCTGGCGCGCCCGAAAGTATGCCGGCCACCAGGTCGGAATTTCCGGCCGAATCGCCATTCATCTTCCAGTTTCCGGCTACAAGAATGTCGCGCATGGAATTAAGTCCGCAAGCCCCAAAAAGGCGCGCAGGATACCGAGGCTAACCCCGCAAATCAATGTGATTTATAGCTATTTCAGGTGGCCGCGTCGGCGACCACGGCAGCCAAACGTTCAGCCAGAGCAACGACCTGCTCGTGATCCTCGCCCTCGACCATGACCCGAATGACGGGCTCGGTTCCCGAGGCACGCAAAACCACGCGGCCGGTGCTGGCCAATTCTCTCTCAGCCTTCACGACCGCCTCTTTTATGACAGTCGATGTCGTTGGGTCGAAACGCTTCTCAGTCCGCACATTCAGCATCGTTTGGGGGTACTTGGGCATGCCGGATGCCAGCTCCGACAATTTGCTGCCGCTTTGCGTCATGACGGCCAGGACCTGCAGGGCGCAAACGAGACCATCGCCAGTGGTGGTCCTATCCAATACGATCATGTGCCCTGACGTTTCACCGCCGATAACACCGCCTGTCTGGCGCAGCGTCTCAAGAACATATCGATCACCAACGTTGGCGCGTCTAAATTCGATATCCGACCTGCCAAGGGCATGTTCCAGGCCGAGATTACTCATGACCGTGCCAACCACGGGCCCTTTCAGGCGCCCAGCCTGGTGCAACGCGGTCGCCAGTATATAAAGCATCTGGTCGCCGTCGATCAGACTGCCGTTTTCGTCAACCATGACGACGCGATCGCCATCGCCATCCAGTGCGATGCCAACATCGGCACGCACTGCCGGCACTGTCAGCTGCAACAGCTCGGTGTGGGTCGATCCACAACCATCGTTGATATTGAGACCGTTTGGGGAACAACCGATCGGAATCACTTCAGCGCCCAGGGCCGCCAATGCGCGCGGTCCGACCTTGTAACCTGCACCATTGGCGCCGTCAAAGACGACTTTCACGCCATCCAGACTCAATTCCGGTGGAAATGTAGATGCCGCAAATTCCTGGTAGCGAGTTCGCGCCGTGTCAATTCGCTTTGCCTTACCCAGCTTGCCCGACTCACGAGTAATCGCGGGCTGCTCAAGATGCGCCTCGATCTGATGCTCAACCTCATCGCTGAGCTTCGAACCGCTGCCATCAAAAAACTTGATCCCATTGTCTTCATAGCTGTTATGCGAGGCGCTGATAACAACGCCCAAATCCGCCTCGAACTGTTGCGTCAATTGGGCAATACCGGGCGTCGGCAATGGTCCCAGCAAGAGCACATCGACACCGGCCGCGACGAATCCAGCCTCCAGTGCTGACTCGAACATGTAACCGGACAATCGTGTGTCTTTGCCAATCAGTACGGTACCGCCCTCAGGAACCAGCACCTGCGCCGCTGCGCTAGCGAGCCGCATCGCGAAATCGGCCGTCATCGGATCGGAACCAACTCTTCCACGTACGCCGTCTGTACCAAAAAACTTTCTACTCATTCGTTTCTGCCAGCTTCACTTAAAAGATACGCGACATTGACCGCATCGACCGTTGCTCTTACGTCATGTGCGCGAATAATATCAGCCCCATGCATTACAGCCACGGTCGCGGCGGCGACACTGGCCGCGACTCGATCTTCTACATCGCGTCCCGACATTTCGCCTAACGTGGATTTACGAGATACGCCGATCAGTACCGGGCAACCGACGTCTTGAAATTGTCGCAGATTCGCCAGTAACTCGATATTTTGCTCAACCGTTTTGCCAAAGCCAAAACCAGGATCTACCACCAGCAATTTCTGATTCAAACCGGCAGCGACACATTGTGCCACGCGGTCGCGCAAGAACTCTGTGACTTCTTCGACAACATCGTCATATTGTGGGTCTGCCTGCATTGAGCGCGGATCGCCCTGCATATGCATCAGGCAAACTGGTTTCTGCAATTCGACCGCCGCTTCGAGCGCGCCGTCAACTTGCAGGGCGCAAACATCGTTGATCATTGTCGCACCCGCCGAGACCGAATCGCACATCACGGTCGGCTTGCTGGTGTCGATCGATATTGTGACGTCGAATTCTGCGCGAATCGCTTCGATAACAGGCACAACACGATCGAGTTCCTTTTGCACACTGACTGAATCGGCACCGGGTCGCGTTGATTCGCCACCGACATCAATGATTGCGGCGCCGTCGGCAATCATCGATCTTGCCTGATGTAGCGCCGACTCCAGATTTGAAAACCGGCCGCCGTCTGAAAAAGAGTCAGGCGTTACGTTGAGCACGCCCATAACGGATGGGCGATTCTCGTTGCGAATACGGGGAGTAACGCTAGTGTTCGCTTGCAGGGCCACCGATCGAGCCCTTCGACTCACTTTCCGGATTCTTGGGACCTGTTGGTTCTGATGAATCTGGTGAATCATCCCAATCCTCTGGCGGCCGCGGCTCTTTGCCGTCCATGATGTCCTTGATCTGATCGCTATCGATCGTTTCGTACTTCACAAGTGCTTTCGCCATCGAGTGTAGTTTCTCAAGGTTCTCTTTGAGAATGTCTTCTGCACGCGAGTAATTTGTGTCAATGATCTTGCGCACCTCTTCGTCAATCGCATTCGCAGTATCATCGGACACTTGTTTGTGTTGCGTGACCGAGCGACCGAGGAATACCTCGCCATCGTCTTCACTGTATGTCAGCGGTCCAAGACGTTCGGACAAACCCCACTTGGTCACCATGTTGCGGGCGATCTCGGTCGCGCGTTCAATGTCATTTGACGCGCCTGTGGTTACTCCGGACGATCCCAGGATCATATCCTCAGCAATGCGGCCGCCAAACAAACTCGAAATGCGGCTTTCAAGACTCTGTTTCGACATGCTGTAGCGATCTTCTTCGGGCAAATACATCGTTACGCCTAATGCTCGGCCGCGAGGAATGATCGTTACTTTATAAACCGGGTCATGCTCCGGAACGATGAATCCAACGATCGCGTGCCCTGCTTCGTGGTACGCGGTGTTCAGCTTCTCTTTTTCGTTCATGACCATTGAGCGACGTTCGGCGCCCATCATGATCTTGTCTTTCGCTTTTTCGAAATGCTCCATGCTCACGACACGGCGATTCGCACGCGCGGCAAACAACGCAGCCTCATTAACAAGGTTTGCAAGATCTGCACCGGAAAACCCGGGCGTACCACGCGCTATCAACCCTGGCTTGACGTCTTCGTCCAACGGTACTTTGCGCATGTGCACTTTGAGTATGAGTTCGCGACCACGAATATCCGGTAACGGCACGACCACCTGGCGATCAAATCGACCGGGACGCAACAGGGCCGGATCAAGTACGTCCGGTCGGTTGGTCGCAGCGATAACGATGACGCCTTCGGTGCCTTCGAATCCGTCCATCTCGACAAGCATCTGGTTCAAAGTCTGCTCGCGCTCATCATGGCCACCGCCAAGTCCGGCACCACGGTGCCGTCCAACAGCATCAAGCTCATCGATAAAGATTATGCATGGCGCCTGCTTCTTCGCCTGATCGAACATGTCACGCACGCGCGACGCGCCAACACCGACGAACATCTCGACAAAATCCGAACCAGAAATTGTGAAGAACGGTACTTGTGCTTCACCGGCAATCGCACGCGCCAGGAGGGTTTTACCCGTGCCCGGCGAGCCGACCATCAAGACACCTTTTGGAATCTTTCCGCCAAGGCGCTGAAATTTGCTCGGATCTTTGAGGAACTCGACGATTTCGGAAACTTCCTCTTTCGCCTCGTCAATGCCTGCGACGTCAGCGAACGTTACGCCGACCTGGTCTTCGCCGAGAAGCCTTGCTTTGCTCTTGCCGAAGGACATCGCACCGCGTCCTCCGCCGCCGCCTTGCATCTGGCGCATGAAATATATCCAGACACCGATCAACAGCAAGATCGGAAACGAGCTGAACAGCAGCTGTCCGAAAATGTTCGGAGATTGCGGTTCAGTTGCGCTGAAATGAACGTCGTTCTTGATCAGTGTGCTGACCAGCGCACTCGTGTCCGTCTCAGGATTGATCGTGTAATAGCGAAGTGGCTGACCATTTCGGCTTCCGAACGCAATTCGCGTGTTCTCCTCGGAAAACTCGACTGCTTCGACGCCGCCAGATTCCACCCGATCCAGGAATTCTGAGTAATCAACCAATTGCGGTTGGCCGCTATTGACCGTGGACAGGCCCTGCACCACCGACAGTAGGACAACAATTATGACAATAAAGACTAGTACGTTTTTGGCCAGATCATTCACATTCAGAATCCGCGGCGAAATGCGCCAGAAATAAAGGAGTTAGATGCACTCTAACGGTTTAGACACTACTACACTTGATAGTTTCTCGCTACCAAGTACACCTCACGGCTGCCAGCCCTGGAGGCCTTGGGTTTCTTGACTTTCACGCTGCTAAAGCAACTCCGAACATCAGCCATAAACGGGTCAATTCCGGCACCCTGGAATAGTTTGCAAACGAAATCTCCTCGTTTGCCCAATACCTCCCGAGCAAAGTCCAGCGCCAGTTCGGCCAAATACATCGAACGCGGCTGATCAATTGCCCGGTTGCCGCTGATATTGGGGGCCATATCGCTCATTACAAGGTCCACCTTGTCACCGCCCAGCAAATCTCGCAGCGCCACCAATACTGCGTCATCGGTGAAATCACCCTGAATGAATTCAGTACTCGCCAGAGAATCCATCGGCAATAAATCGATCGCGACAACCCGGGCCCTCCCTTTGAGCTTTTCGGTGACGTATTGGCTCCAGCTTCCAGGGGCAGCCCCCAAATCAACGCAGGTCATATCAGGGCGTAGCAGACGCTCGCGTTCATTAATTTCTTCAAGCTTGTAGACGGCACGTGACCGCCAACCATCGCGTCGTGCCTTTTGCACGTACGGATCTCGCTCCTGACGTTCGCGCCAGCTCCGACCACTGCCGCGTGGTTTACTCATGGGCGAGCATCGATACTGCTACACTTCGCGCCCATGAGTCTTAGCGAAGCACAAAAAAAGTATTTACGAGGCCTGGGGCACCATTTGAAGCCGGTCATTATGATTGCCGAGTCGGGCTTGTCTGAGTCTGTTCTGGCCGAATTTGAAAATGCGATATCGCACCATGAGTTGATCAAGGTCAGCGTACGTGTCGGCGATAGAGATGCCCGAGCGGAGATAATCAAGTCGTTGAGTTCCGGGAACTCGACTGATTTAGTGCAACGCATTGGTAACATGGCTTTGCTGTATCGAGAGAATCCGGAAAAGAAAAAAAGAATACGGCTGCCTAGTCGCTAATCGCGAACCGGCGATCAAACGTATGAAACTTCAATAACCTCGTATTGCTTCTCTCCGCCTGGCGCCGCAAACGAAATCTCGTCGCCTTCGTTCTTGCCAATCAAGGCTCTGGCGATTGGTGATGAACAAGAAATCATTCCCTGCTTAATATCGGCCTCATCTTCGCCGACTATCTTGTAGACCATTTCCTTTTCGGTGTCCACGTCGAGCAATTCAACGGTGCAACCGAATACAATTTTGCCCTTTGCATCGATCTCAGTTACATCAATGACCTGAAGGTTCGACAACTTGCCTTCGAGCTCTTTGATGCGACCTTCGATAAATCCTTGTTGCTCTTTGGCAGCATGATACTCGGCGTTTTCTTTCAGATCGCCGTGTGCTCGCGCCTCGGATATCGCCTGAATCACAGCAGGTCTGTCGACACTCTTTAGCCGCTTGAGTTCTTCCTGCAACAGCTCATGACCGCGCACCGTCATCGGCACCTTGTTCATGCTGCTACCTCTTTGTGCAAATCCTGTAGTCGATTCACTTCACTGTTATCCAAATGTTCAATTGCTGTGCAAGTTGCGACCGCAGCTCCGAGTGTCGTGTAATACGTCACCCCCCTGCGCACCGCTTCAGCTCGAATAGAATGCGACTCCGTGATCGCTTGCTTACCTTCAGTTGTATTTACGATTAGATCAATTTCCTGATTCTTAATCATATCCACAATGTGCGGCCGGCCTTCGCGAACTTTGTTCGCACGCCGACATGATACCCCGGCGGCCGCCAGATGTTGTGCCGTACCATGCGTCGCAACAATATCAAAACCACGTCCCGCGAGTATTTGCGCCAGTTCAACAGCGCCGTCCTTGTCCCGGTCCCTGACGCTGAGCAAGGCTGCGCCTTGGCGCGGCAATACTACGCCCGACGCCAACTGAGCTTTAGCATACGCTTCGCCGAACGAGCGCCCGACACCCATTACCTCGCCGGTCGACTTCATTTCCGGGCCCAAAATAGGATCGGCGCCCGGAAACTTGATGAACGGGAAAACTGCTTCCTTCACCGAGTAGTACTCGGGTATACGCTGGTTTACATAACCTTGTTGCGCCAGCGATTCACCGACCATTACTTTCGCCGCAATCTTGGCAAGCGGAAGGCCGATCGCCTTGGAAACGAATGGAATGGTCCGCGATGCACGCGGATTAACTTCAAGCAAATAGACCACATTGTTTTGTATTGCGAATTGCGTATTCATCAGGCCAACAACATTCAAACCTTTGGCCAGCTTGATCGTTTGTGCGATCAACTCTTTTTGTATTTCAGTCGAGAGACTGAACGGCGGCAACGAACAACCTGAATCGCCGGAATGCACGCCCGCCTGTTCTATGTGTTCCATGATGCCGCCGATCAGGACGTGTTCGCCGTCGCTGATGCAGTCCACATCGACTTCTGTCGCGAGATCCAGGAATCGATCAAGTAACACCGGACTATCGTTCGAAACATCAATAGCGGCGTCCATGTATGCCGCAAGATCGTCGCCGTTATGCACCACTTCCATCGCACGACCACCGAGAACATAGGACGGCCTGACAACCAACGGAAAACCAACGTCAGAGCTTTGTTCCAGCGCTTCCTCTTTATTGCGGGCCGTGCAATTGGGCGGTTGTTTGAGTTCTATTTTCTCAACCAGTTTTTGAAATCGCTCGCGATCTTCTGCCAGGTCAATCGAGTCAGGCGTCGTACCAATGATCGGCGCACCAGCCTCTTCAAGGTCACGCGCAAGCTTCAATGGTGTCTGACCACCGTATTGAACGATGACGCCTCTTGGTTGCTCCTTGTGAATCAACTCCATGACATCTTCAAATGTCAGTGATTCGAAATACAATCGATCCGATGTATCGTAATCAGTAGAAACCGTTTCAGGATTGCAATTGACCATGATCGTTTCATAGCCAGACTCTTTGAGCGCCAACGCCGCATGCACACAGCAATAGTCGAACTCGATCCCTTGTCCAATTCGATTCGGCCCGCCGCCAAGTATCATTATTTTCGGCCGGTCCGAAGGATCCGCCTCGCATTCGTCTTCATAGGTCGAATACAGGTACGCAGTGCTGGTCGAAAACTCGGCAGCGCAGGTGTCGACTCGTTTGAACACCGGTCGAATATCGTGTTCAAGCCGGCGTTTCCGGACTGCGTTTTCAGCCGCGCCGACTAATTCGGCCAGGCGCGCGTCCGAAAAGCCCTTGCGCTTGGCCGAACGCATAGTATGTTCGTTGAGCCCTGCAAGCCCTGCCTCACGAATCTCGTGTTCTGAACGCACCAAATCCTCTATCTGCGCCAGGAACCAGGGATCGATGCCCGAAATTTTTGCTACATCCTCAATCGTGAATCCGAGACGCATGGCGTCAGCCACGTACCGCAACCGGTTCGGGCCAGGCATGCGCAATTCGTTTCTCAAGAATCCGCGTTCTGCATCGCCCTCAATAGACGTAACCAGTTCATTGAGCCCGGTTATCCCGGTCTCGAGCCCACGCAATGCTTTTTGTAAGGATTCCTGGAAAGTCCGCCCGAACGACATGACCTCGCCAACCGACTTCATCTGAGTCGTCAGGCGATCGGTGGCACCGGGGAATTTTTCAAACGTGAAACGCGGAATTTTCGTGACAACGTAATCAATGCTGGGTTCAAACGACGCTGGCGTAGCACCGCCAGTAATGTCGTTTTGCAATTCATCGAGCGTATAGCCGACAGCGAGTTTCGCTGCGACTTTGGCAATAGGGAAGCCAGTTGCTTTCGAGGCCAATGCCGACGATCGCGAAACTCGCGGATTCATTTCGATGATCAGCACGCGTCCGTTGTCAGGATTGATGGCGAACTGAACGTTTGATCCGCCGGTTTCCACACCGATCTTTCGCAGCACATCGACCGACGCGTCTCTAAGCCGTTGGTATTCCTTGTCCGTCAGCGTCTGCGCCGGCGCTACAGTAATCGAGTCGCCCGTATGGACGCCCATCGGATCGAGGTTTTCGATCGCGCAAACGATGATGCAGTTGTCATTACGGTCGCGAACGACTTCCATCTCGAATTCTTTCCAGCCGATGACCGACTCTTCGAGCAAAATTTCAGTGGTTGGCGACATCTCGAGACCATGGGTCACGATGCGCTCAAACTCCTCGCGGTTATAGGCGATGCCGCCGCCAGTTCCGCCCAACGTGAAGGACGGCCGGATGATTGTCGGGAATCCGATTTCGGATTGCTTTTCGACCGCTTCATCAAAGCTATGGGCGATCTCGGCACGCGGCGACTCCAGGCCAATTTCTGTCATGGCCTTTCGAAACAGGTCCCGATCCTCTGCCATATCGATCGCTTCGCGAGAGGCCGCAATCAACTCGACGTTGAATTTTTCCAATATCCCTTCGCGAGCCAGGTCCAGCGCACAATTCAAGCCTGTTTGACCACCCATCGTCGGCAACAATGCATCGGGACGCTCCTTTTCAATAATCTGCGCGACCGCTGTCCAGTGCACCGGCTCAATGTAGATTGCGTCCGCCGTCTCCGGGTCGGTCATGATCGTGGCGGGATTCGAGTTGACCAGGATGACCCGGTAGCCCTCTTCTTTGAGCGCCTTGCAGGCCTGTGCGCCTGAGTAATCAAATTCGCATGCCTGACCGATCACGATCGGGCCTGCACCGATGATCAGCACACTGTCGATGTCGGTCCGTTTAGGCATTACACTTAATCACAATTATCTTTAAGTAAGCTCTATAACTCATTGTTTTAACTCTAAGTCGACATGACCGAACGTCGGGTGTTGAGCTTTTTGGCATCCATGTCGTTGATGAATCGCTCAAACAACCTGAGCAAGTCGTGCGGTCCAGGACTTGCCTCGGGGTGGCCCTGAAAACCGAATGCTGCTCGATCCGTGAACGAGATCCCCTGCAGACTGCCGTCAAACAGCGAGCGATGTGTCGCCTCGACGTTGTCGGGCAAAGTCTCTTCGTCAACGGCAAAGCCATGATTTTGACTCGTGATCATGACCTGGCCCGTCTCAAGATCGCTGACCGGGTGATTCGCGCCGTGGTGGCCGAACTTCATCTTGGTCGTACTGGCGCCAGCCGCCAGCGCCAGCAATTGGTGCCCCAGACAGATGCCGAAGATCGGTATATCCGTGTTGAGGAAGTCCTGAATAGCCGCGATCGCATAGTCACACGGTTCCGGATCGCCGGGACCGTTGGACAAGAATATTCCGTGCGGACTAAGCGCCAATGCCTCTTCAGCCGATGTGGTCGCCGGCACGACCGTCATGCGGCAATCGAGATCCGACAGCAAGCGCAGAATATTGCGTTTGATGCCGAAATCGTAAGCCACGACGTGATACGGCGCGATGCGTCGACTCATGATCCGCGGGCGGCGTCCAAACGTCGTTCCCTGGCACCATTGATACACCTCGTCCGTGGTCACAAACTTGGCGAGATCCATGCCGGAAATGCCCGGAAACTTGCTCGCATGCGCAATGGCAGTGTCGGGATCAACATCGCCGGTCATGATGCAGCCTGATTGCGCACCTTTTTCACGAATAATTCGCGTCAGCTTGCGCGTATCGATATCGGCAATTGCGACCGTATCGCCCTGCTGCAGGAAGTCGCTGAAGCTTCGCTCGGATCGCCAGTTGCTGTTCACCATTGAGCTGTCGCGAATGATCAAGCCCGAAGCATGCGTCTGCGCAGACTCCATATCTTCGCTATTGGTGCCGGTGTTACCGATATGCGGATAGGTCAACGTGACCAGCTGACGGCAATACGAGGGATCCGTCAGGATCTCCTGATATCCGGTCATTGCAGTATTGAAAACAACTTCGCCGATGGTCTTGCCATCGGCACCGACAGATGTGCCGTGGAAAATCGTTCCGTCTTGTAGTGCCAGAACAGCAGGCGTACCCAAAAAGCGACCCTCAGTCAGTTGCGAACCCAAGATCGCCAGCGGGCGTCAATGTCAGATGCACAAAAGCGGAAGGACATGGCCTTCCGCTTGTGAGTTCACTGACGACCCAGCGATCCGGCGTAGTTTACTGAAGCGCAACTGGTCGCGCCAGACTAGACTGGCATTTTTTTGCGTTTACGGGTCGCCAAATAGCACATGTCGCATTTGGTACAGGCCCGGCGGCTGCTGCACAACCCACCTGGCTGCCCGCAATGCGCCTTCGGCAAAGACCTGGCGCGTTGTAACGCTATGCTCGAACGTCAGTGTCTCGGTTGGACTGGAAAATACAACGCTGTGGTCACCGGGTACTTCGCCGCGTCGCTCAACCTCATAGCGGACCGGGGTTCCCCCGGCTCCTCGGACTGCATCGATTGATTCGCCCAGCTTTAAGGCCGTCCCCGATGGTGAATCGAGCTTGTGTACGTGATGAACCTCGCGTATTTCCACCTCGAATTCTGCGCCCAGCGACTTGGCGGCTCTTTGCACGAGATCGGCCAGCACCGTCACGCCCTGACTCATGTTGCGATCAAATACGATGGGAATAACGGTCGACGCTTGCTCCATTGCGGCGATCTGCGCAGCATCGAGCCCGCTAACGCCCGTAACCAGCGGTATCCGAGCATTCTGAACGGACGCCAGCACGTCGGCAGTGGCCTCAGGAAGACTGAAATCGACAAGGACGTTGGAGTCGGCAACCAGTTCGGCGAGAGACTCACCGCGCGACCAGATCTTCGAAACACAAACGCCGTTCGCAGCATCGACCGCTTGGCTAACGGCTTGACCCATTCGACCTGCGCCTGCGATGCCTATGCGGATGTCGTCGATTGCGGATCTCCTATGAGCTAATACGCTCGAAGAATCGTTTCACAGAATCCAGCCAACCGCCGGCACGCGGGCTATGCTGTTCCCCGCCGGCCCGAATGGATTCGTCAAAGCTCTGCAAGAATTCCTTCTGCTCATTAGTCAAGTTTACCGGTGTTTCCACGGCAACCTTGGCAAACATGTCTCCTTGTCGTGCGTCTCGGACTGTTATGACGCCTTTACCGCGTAGGCGGAAGGTCTTTCCGGATTGTGTCCCCGCCGGTACCTTCAGCGACACATTACCATCAAGCGTCGGCAATTCGACTTCGCCGCCCAATGTCGCCGTCGCGATACTGATCGGCACTTCACAAGCGAGGTCGGCGCCTTCACGTGTAAATATCTTGTGCGGATTGACGCGGATCTCTACGTACAGATCTCCCTCTGGACCACCATTGCGGCCCGCCTCGCCTTCGCCGGACAAACGAATACGATCGCCATCATCAACACCCGCGGGCACCTTCACTGACAAGGTCTTGGTCTTGCGATTGCGTCCACGTCCGTGACACTCAGGACAGGGGTCCGAAATTACGGTCCCAACTCCCTTACATGCCGGGCAAGCTTGTTGAATTGAGAAGTGTCCGCGCTGCATACGAACCTGACCAGCACCCTTGCAGGTGCTACAGGTCGTTGGCTCGGTACCTTTCTTGGCGCCACTACCACCACAGGGGTCGCAGGCTACTTGCGTCGGCACGTCAATAGTGACCGAGTCGCCACTGACTGCGTTTTCCAGATCGAGCTTGAGCTCATAGCCCAGGTCCGCGCCACGATACACCTGCCGACCACGGCGACGTCCACCGCCGAGAATGTCGCCAAACGCGTCGCCGAAGATGTCGCCAAAGATATCGCCGAATCCCTCGGCACCAAAACCGCCCTGACCACCCTGCCCCAGGTTCAGGCCATCATGCCCAAACTGATCGTAGGTCCCGCGCTTTTCAGCATCGCTCAGAATTTCGTAGGCTTCTTTGGCTTCTTTGAATTTGGCTTCGGCCGTCGCGTCATCGGCATTCCGGTCCGGATGGTGCTTCATCGCAAGACGGCGATACGACTTCTTGATCTCGTCAGCGGACGCTGATTTCGAGACGCCCAGTATTTCGTAATAGTCGCGTTTAGCCATGGCTCTTTAAAAATGGGCGCCGCATGCGGCGCCCAGATGCTTCCTTTCGTTAGCGGAGTTTACTTAGACTTGGATTCGTCGTCGTCGACTTCCTCAAATTCTGCATCGACGACATCATCGTCAGCAGATGCACTACCGCCGTCATCGCCGGAAGCCCCTTCCTCGACTTGCTCTTCGTAGAGCCGCTGCGCTAATGAGCCCGATACTTCGGCCAGCGCTGCAGTCTTGGCTTCAATCTGTTCACGATCGTCGCCTTCCAGTGCGGATTTCACATCTGCAACGGCATTTTCAACGGCCAGGCGTTCCTCGCCAGTCGCCTTTTCGCCAAGATCCGTCAAAGTTTTTTCAGCCGCATGAATCAAACCATCGGCCTGATTGCGTGCGTCAACGAGCTCGCGGAATTTGCGATCTTCTTCAGCGTGACTTTCGGCGTCCGAAACCATCGTTTCAATCTCGTCGTCCGACAGCCCGCTGGACGCCTTGATTACGATTGTCTGACTTTTGCCGGTCGCCTTGTCCTTGGCCGACACGTTCAGGATTCCGTTCGCATCAATATCGAATATCACCTCAATCTGTGGCAAGCCGCGCGGTGCCGGCGGAATATCAGCCAGATCGAAACGGCCCAGGGACTTGTTGTCTCCGGAGCGTTCGCGTTCACCTTGCAATACGTGAATCGTAACTGCCGTCTGGTTGTCATCAGCCGTTGAAAAGACCTGTTCTGCATTGGCAGGAATGGTCGTGTTCTTGTCGATCAGCTTGGTCATTACACCGCCGAGCGTCTCGATGCCCAATGACAGCGGCGTTACATCCAGCAACAGTACGTCTTTGACGTCGCCAGCAAGTACGCCACCCTGAATCGCTGCACCCAGTGCAACCGCTTCATCCGGGTTAACGTCTTTGCGCGGTTCTTTACCAAAGAAATTCTGCACTTCTTCCTGAACCTTCGGCATGCGTGTCTGACCACCAACAAGAATGACATCGTCAATCTCATTCACTTTCAGGCCCGCGTCATTCAAAGCAACTTTGCAGGGCGCGATCGTGCGCGCCACAAGTTCTTCAACCAGTGACTCGAGTTTTGCACGCGTCAGTTTGATATTGAGGTGCTTCGGCCCTGCAGCGTCGGCCGTGATGTATGGCAAATTGACTTCAGTTTGCTGTTGCGTCGAAAGCTCGATCTTCGCCTTTTCTGACGCCTCTTTCAGACGTTGCATCGCCAGTGGATCAGCCGTGATATCAACACCACTTTCGCGTTGGAACTCAGCCGTCAAATACTCAATGACACGCATGTCGAAGTCTTCACCACCGAGGAACGTATCGCCATTCGTCGCGAGTACCTCGAATTGATGCTCGCCATCTACTTCAGCGATTTCGATGATCGACACGTCGAATGTGCCACCACCAAGGTCGAATACGGCGATTTTCGCATCGCCGCGCTTCTTGTCCATGCCGTAAGCCAACGCTGCCGCTGTTGGCTCGTTGATGATGCGCTTGACCTCAAGTCCAGCGATCTTGCCAGCGTCTTTGGTTGCCTGCCGCTGAGAATCATTGAAGTAAGCCGGCACTGTGACCACTGCTTCGGTAACTTCTTCACCGAGGTAGTCTTCAGCCGTCTTCTTCATTTTCATCAAGACGCGGGCAGATATCTCAGGCGGCGCCATTTTCTTGCCGTTCGCCTCGACCCATGCATCGCCGTTTTCGGCCTTGGCGATCTTGTACGACACCATGTCGATATCGCGCTGCACCACGTCGTCCTCAAAACGACGACCGATGAGCCGTTTGACGGCAAACAGCGTGTTGGTCGGATTGGTGACCGCCTGGCGTTTCGCTGACTGGCCAACCAGAACCTGATCGTCCTTGCTGAACGCCACAATCGATGGCGTTGTGCGGTCGCCCTCACTGTTTTCGATGACCTTGGGTGCATCCCCTTCCATCACTGCTACGCAGGAGTTGGTGGTGCCCAGATCGATTCCAATTACTTTTCCCATTCCTGTACTCCGAAATTCTGTAGAACTAATTCAAGACTGGCTGATACGTGGGGCCACAAGAACCCGTTTCAAGCCATTTCAATCAATAATTTTGCGCCTGACGCGCCCTAGTCGTCGCTTACCTCAGCGGCTACCACAACCATGGCCGGGCGCAAGAGGCGCCCATTGAGCGAATAGCCCTTCTGCACGACGACCAGGACCGAACCGGGCTCAGCCTGATCGGACGGCTGCATGCTAATAGCCTCATGCAATTCCGGATCGAATGGCTCGCCGAGCGGATCGACCTCGCTGACGCCGAATCGCTCGAGCGTTGCGGTCAGCAATTTCAAGGTTGCTTTGCTGCCTTCGACCAAACTGGCGGCATCGGCAGAATCCGCCGCATCGAGACCCATCTCGAAGCTATCTCGAACCGCCAACAGCTCTTTGCTAAACCCTTCCAGCGCGTACTTGCGAGCATGCTCGACGTCGCGGCTGGCCCGCTTGCGGACATTCTCGGTCTCAGCAGCGGCACGAAGATAGCGGTCCCAATTTTCGTCAGCCTTGGCCTGCAATTGTTCCAACAACGCCTCAGGGTCGTCTGTAGGAACGGCATCCTTTATTGCTTCCGAATTCTCGGATTGCTCAAATTCTTCTGCCTGCTCGGTGTCGTCCGCAGGTCGGTCTGGCTGGCCATTCATTGCTCGGGCTCCGCTAATTTAGAAAGGCTTGGTTCAGGAGGTTCGGAGTGTGGGGCTCTTACTATCAATATCAAGAGCCTAAGGACATTTTTTACGGGCGCGAGTTTACTGGCTAAGGGCGGACTTAAGCAATCGGGCTGTTATATCCACGATCGGCACGACCCGATCGTATGCCATCCTCGTGGGACCAATCACACCGAGAACGCCGACGGTTTCGTCATCCAGCTTGTACGGCGCGGTCACTACACTGCAATCCTCGAGGAGCCCGTAGCCTGATTCGGCGCCAATAAAGACCTGCACGCCGTCAGCATTGATGCTTCGATCTAATAGATCCAACATCAGTCGTTTACGCGAGAATGTCTCAAAGAGCCGCCGCAGAGTCTCTACATCGGACAACTCGGCGAAATCCATCAGATTGGTTTCGCCAGCAAGCACAAATTCATTGCCGGCATCGTTGGCACCTTCCATGACCGACTGTGCGACCTCAATGATGTCATGCATGGCCTGATTCATCGTCGACTGTGTATCTTCAAGATCGGTCAGAATTCGCCGTCGCACCTGATCCATCTCATTGCCGGCGTAATGTTGGTTGATAAAATTCGCCGCCTGTTGCAACTCATCGGCCGTGTAGTCGCGGTCCGTATGCAGAATTCGATTTTGCACTTCGCGATCATTGATAACGATGATCGCCAGAATACGTTTCTCTGAAAGTGGCAAGAACTCAATTTGTCGCAACGCCGCATGCTGTCCACGTGGAATCGTTACAACGCCGGCCAGGCTTGTGAAATCCGACAACAGGTTCGACACTGACGATACCAACGCACCTGCATCGTCAACTTGGCTGCGAATCTGGGATCGCAACAAATCGATGTCGCCGTCTCTGGGTTGCTGGTAACGAACCAGCGTGTCGACGAACAGACGATATCCCTGCGGTGTCGGAATTCGCCCAGCGGATGTGTGCGGTGCTGACACCAATCCCATCTCTTCGAGGTCTGACATCACATTGCGAATGGTTGCCGGACTTAACTCCAGTCCTGCATCTTTCGAAAGCGTGCGGGACCCAACCGGCTGCCCGTCCTGAATATAACGCTGGATCAAGACCCGCAGCAGATGCTGCGCGCGCTCATTGGGAGGATTATTTTTTGCTTCTGCAGACATTCGCGAAAAATACGAAAAATTCGCAAGCAGCTCACTGTGTTAGGGTATCTTTCAACACGCTAGCAACGCCTTGGCGGCCGGTCAAGGATTTGTAAAAATCGACATACTCCGGATTCTTAAGACAAAGCAATGAGCAGCAAGATTGAGCGAGTGGCGATCCTTGGGCGCCATGATGATCCACGCGTCGCAGAGCCGATGACCGCGCTGGTCCAGCATTTAACAAAAGCTGGAATAACAGTATTGGCCAGCGAGGAGATGGACCTTGATATTGAGGTACAACGCGTTCAGGAAACCCAGCTGGCGATCGATGCTGATCTGATGATCGCTATTGGTGGCGACGGCACAATGTTGTACGCCGGCAACCTCGCTCGCGAAACAGGTATCTCGCTGCTCGGTGTCAATCGAGGGCGACTGGGTTTCCTTGCTGATGTCTCGCCGGAACAGATGTTGGCCAGCGTAGATCACATATTGCAGGGCAATTTTTCTTCTGAAAGCCGACTGTTATTGACCGCTACCCTGACACGGGCATCGGGCGAGCAATTGAGCGAGACGGCCTTTAACGATGTGGTCTTGCAGCGTCGTGAAACAGGTCGCATGGTGGATATTGTCGCCAGCATTGAGGACAGTTATTTCAACACGCACTCCGGTGATGGCCTGATCATCGCGACGCCGACCGGCTCCACTGCCTACGCCTTAAGTTGCGGCGGGCCAATCCTGGATCCTCGCATCGACGCAGTCGTTATTGTGCCGATTTGTCCGCACACGCTGACAGACCGTCCGGTCGTAATTCCGGCCAAACAAAAAATTGACATACGAGTTCTCGAGCGCGAAGACACGAGCACTGAAGTGGTCATCGACGGTCATTCGATCGGCGCAATCGGTCCTGACGATGTCCTCAGCATTCGTGAGTCCGAACAACGTATTCAATTGGTGCACCCGCCGGGTTATGACTTTTTCGATATCTTGCGATCTAAATTGTTTTGGGGTCGGGATAGCCGCATTCGCGATCAGGATGCGGAGTAAGCATGCTGCTTAGTTTGCAAGTTCGTGATTTCGCGATCATTGACCAGATCGAAATAGAACTGAACCCTGGTATGACAGTCCTGACCGGTGAGACGGGTGCGGGCAAGTCGATTCTTGTCGATGCGCTTAGCCTGGTTCTGGGCGAACGAGGCTCAAGCCAGCTCGTTCGCGATGGTGCCAAGCGCGCAGAGTTTAGCGCGGAATTCGACATCGCTTCGCTACCGAAAGTAAAAGAGTACTTAGCTGACAATGCGCTGGATCAAGATGACCAGTGCCTCTTGCGACGCGTTGTAAATGCCGACGGTCGATCGCGTGCGTTCATTAACGGCAACGCGGCGACCATTCAGCAGCTGAAGTCGCTGGGCGAATCTTTGCTTGATATACATGGCCAGCATTTTCACCAGTCACTCGTACGCCGACCTGTCCAGCGAGATCTGCTGGATCACTTCGGGAGTTTGCTGGACCAACGCGAAGCCTGCGAAGCCGCGTTTGAACAGTGGCGGGTTCTGGCCGACCGACTTCAGGAATTACTCGATGCCGATGCCAACCGGGAATCGCGTCTTGATTTGCTTAATTTTCAGCTGACGGAACTTGATGCGCTCGCATTAAGTGGCGATGAAATCGGTGAGCTACAAACTGAACGACAAAAACTCATGCACAGTGGACGACTTGCCGAAGGCATAGGTCAGGCGCTTACCGCGCTAGCCAATGATGAATCCGGCAACGCCAACTCGCTGCTCGCCGACGCGGGCAAGTCCATCGACCCGCTGTTGCAATTCGACGATGAACTGCTCGCAGTCCGACAGCTACTCGACAGCGCTTCGATCCAGCTGGCAGAGGCCGCAGACTCGCTACAGCGTTACGGTGAGTCACTCAACATGGATCCGGCGCGACGAGACTGGGTCGAAGAGCGCTTGGATGCGATTCAGTCCATTGCGCGCAAACACCGTATCGACGCAGAGGATATCCCTGCCCTGCAGCAACGCTTGCGGAACGAACTTGATGAGCTGACGCACGCTGAGGAACGCGGCCAGCAATTGCAGGACGCCGTCGATTCCGCGCGACTAAATTTCCAAGTCCTGGCGGAAGCGCTATCCGCGGACCGGAAAATTGCGGCCGAGGCATTTTCCACAGCCGTTAGCGAGGCAATGGACAGCCTTGGTATGCCCGGCGGCAAATTCGACGTTGCGCTGACACGACTGGATTCGGCGGAAGCTCGCCCCTGGGGAGTGGATAACGTCGAATTTCTGATTAGCGCTAATCCGGGTCAAAAACCACAACCGCTGTCCCGGGTCGCGTCGGGCGGCGAATTGTCCCGAATGAGCCTCGCGATCCAGGTGATCGCCAGCGATGGAAGCTCAATTCCGACGATGGTATTCGACGAAGTTGATAGCGGTGTCGGCGGAAGCGTTGCCGAAATGGTCGGACGACGGCTACAGGAGTTGGGCGCGCGGCGGCAAGTCTTGTGTGTAACGCATCTCCCGCAGGTCGCGAGCCTGGCTGACGCGCATTTCCGCATTAGCAAAGTAACCGACGGCAAGGCGACTCGGACCGGTGTTCACGGCTTGGGCGAGGACGAACGAGTAGAAGAAGTTGCGAGAATGCTCGGCGGTGTTGAGATAACACAGAAAACAATCGAGCACGCCGCCGAAATGCTGGCCGGTGCGCGGCAAAAACTCGCCTGACGCGTCAAGCTTGTGGCTTGCCCTTTTTCGGGCGGACATACAAAACAAGACTATGATCGAGTAGTTCGTAGCCATGCTGAGCAGCCATTTTGCGCTGCAACTGCTCGATTTCTTCATTAAAGAATTCGATCACATCGCCAGAATCAACGCAGACCATATGATCGTGGTGTTTACCGTCGTCGAGCTCGAAAACAGAGTGCCCGCCTTCGAAATTGTGTCGGGTAACCAGACCCGCAGCCTCAAACTGGGTCAAAACCCGGTATACGGTCGCCAGGCCGATATCCTCATCAGACTGCAACAACTCCTTGTAGATATCCTCGGCGCTCAGGTGACGCTGATCCGACTGCTCAAAGATCTCCAAAATCTTGAGCCGCGGCAAGGTGATCTTGAGACCAGCCTTGCGTAATTCCTGACGTTGCTCCATGACTGAATTTCCTGGCTAGATCGTGTCAAATGAAATTGGCTGTTTTGCCGCTTGGCAAGCAGGTATGATGCGCGCCTATTATGACCAGATATCTCATCATCGCAATAATTCTTGCTTCGCTGGCCTTGTCCAGCGGCTGCGTATACCGTCTGAATATCGCGCAGGGCAACCTTGTCGAACAGGAAGACCTCGACCAGGTTGAAGTTGGCATGACGCGCAACCAGGTACGTTTCCTGCTCGGAACGCCCATGATCGATGATCCGTTCCATGCGGATCGTTGGGACTACATCTACTACTTGAAGGTCGGCCGCAAGGATGCGACCTTCAAGCGCTGGGTATCCGTCGTCTTCGAAGACGAGACCGTCAGTGAAATCCGCAAGGACCAGGAGCTCAGCCCAAAGCTCTAAGCCGTCGGGCGTCCATCGGATCACGCTCAAGCTCGCGATAGATCTCCACCCGGTCGCCGTCTTTAAGCAGGTGGTCCCGCGCAACTCTTTGGCCCCAGACGCCCGTCGCCATTTCCGCGAATCGATAGGCAGGATGGACAGCCTGTAACTCCGAAGCCGCGACTGCGTCCGCAACTGTCGCGCCATTTTCGAGCTGCAAGGCAATTAGAGATTCTGATTTCGGCGCGACGAACACAACCTCAACGCTGATCATTTGCTTGCATGACCATAAACAGCGGCAGCCCGACGCGTGAACGCATCCACCAGAGAGTTGCAGGTCTCTTCAAACAATGCGCCAAACATGAGATCAACCACTGGGCTGGAAAACTCAAACTCTAGATCCAATTCAACTTTGCTGCCGGTTTCTCCCAATTGGGTAAACGCCCATTGTCCAGACAGCTCACGAAACGGCCCGTCAACGAGGCGCATTTCAATCGCGTTCCTGTCCGTTGCGGTATTGCGCGTTCGAAATTGCTTGCGCAACTCACCAAGCTGCAAACTCAGAGTGGCTTCGACGATATCATCCTGTCGGCTATGCACCTCTGCACCGCTACACCAGGGTAAGAATTCGGGGTAGGACTCGATATCGTCGACGAGCGAGAACATCTCGTCCGCTGAGTATTGCACCAAAGCGCTGCGATGAACGTTACGCATTTTAGCAGCCGCAACCCATATTCAGTTCAATCAGGACAGATCTGGCAGCAATCCAACCGCTTTAAGGAATACAAACAGGATGCCGATTGGCGCAACAAATCGCACCAGAAAACGCCAGAGTTTGTACGTGGTGCCAGCACCACCCAACTCGTCCGCACTTGAATTTCGGCACATCACCCAACCCGCAAATACCGCGATCAGCAATCCGCCGAGCGGCAGCATGACGTTGATTGTCAGGAAGTCGAGATTGTCGAAAATCGTGCCCTTAAAGAACGTGAAGTTGGCCAGTATGTTGAACGAAAATACGGTGCCAAGTCCGAGCGCCCAAATGGACAGTCCCGTTATCAGAGCCGCCTGAGCGCGGGTCCGATGCAAGTGTTCCATGATCCAGGCGACCGCCGGCTCCATCAAACTAATGGCCGACGTCCAGGCTGCAAACGATAACAAGACAAAGAATATTGTTGAGAAGAACACGCCGCCGGCCATTTGGCCGAACGCAAGTGGCAATGTGATAAACACGAGCCCGGGTCCATCACCCGGGTCGAGGTTATTCGCAAACACCAATGGGAAAATAACCAGACCGGCCAGTATAGCAATCGACGTATCGGCGATTGCGACTGCAGTCGATGCGCCGGTAATCGAGGTCTCTTCGGGCAGGTAGGCGCCGTACGCCATGACTGCGCCCATGCCAATGCTCAAAGTGAAAAAGGCCTGCCCCATCGCGTCAAGAACACTGTCCCAGGTCAATTTGCTGAAGTCTGGCGTGAACATGAATTCCAGCCCATGGCCGAAATATCCTGAATTTATTGAATAGCCCAGCAACACCATCATAAGCACGAGCAACGCCGGCACCATGAAGCGAACCGCCTGCTCGAGGCCGCGTTCGACGCCTCTTGCAACAACGAATATGGTCAGTGCCATGAACACCGTGTGGTACAGCCCGACACGTTGCCAGCTGCCGATGAATCCATCGCGTACAGCAGTGACCGTTTCCGCACCGGCATTATCGAAGGTGCCGGTAGCGCTATTGAATACATAAGACAGCGTCCAGCCACCAATTACGCTGTAATACGACAGAATTATCACGCCGGCAATGACGCCCAGGCCGCCAATCCACTGCCAGTGCCTGGACTTACCTTCCTCTTTACCCAACAAGGCCATCGATGCGATCGGGTTCCGCCGACCGCGCCGGCCCAATAGAATTTCCGACATCATGACAGGCATGCCAATAATCGCGACACAGGCGAGATATACGAGGACGAATGCACCGCCGCCATTCTCGCCGGCGACGTAAGGAAATTTCCAGATATTGCCGAGACCGACAGCCGATCCGGTGACCGCGAGAATGAACGCCATTCTCGAAGACCAGTGGCCATGCAGCGATGCGCGTTTTTCGGAGTCGTTAGCCTGATTACTTAGCATTATTATTCTCTACCGGGCATTTGATGCCGAGATTCTCATACAAATGCAGAGATCAGACAACAGCATCCGTATAATCCCCAGCCTGAAACCTCCTCTGAAATCATCTGAATGAGCGCTAAGAAATCCAAATCCGGTAACGATCGGGTCATCGCCGTGAATCGAAAAGCACGGCACGACTATTTTATCGAGTCCACGCTCGAGGCTGGTTTGGTGCTCGAAGGATGGGAGGCAAAGAGCTTGAGATCCGGTTCGGCGCAGATCACGGAGAGCTATGTGCAGCTACGTAATGGCGAGGCCTGGCTGATTGGCGCTCATTTTACTCCGGCCAAGACCACGGCCTCTCACATCAAAGCAGATCCCACCCGCTCACGAAAACTATTGATGCAGCGCTACGAGCTGGACCGGCTGGTCGGCGCTGTTGAGCGCAAAGGCATGGCATTGGTCGCGCTGGACCTGCATTGGTCCAAGGGACGGGCCAAGCTGGAGATCGGTATCGCCAAGGGCAAGAAGCAGCACGATAAGCGCGCGGCAGACAAAGACCGGGACTGGCAACGACAAAAAGAGAGAATTCTCAAAAACTAGTGCTAAACCATTAGCTTATTTCTAATACCTAATGTGTTTTATTACCTTGAAATTCCCATTAAAGCCCATAGACTAGGCTCAACACGGGGGTGACATGGCTTCGACGTGGGTCGCGAAACTCTGAGTGCATGCCGAGGAACAGATTACCTCGTAAATACAGCTGTAAAACTTATAGTTGCCAACGACGACAACTACGCACTAGCTGCTT
>JBPCYB010000081.1:0-46049 GCA_051007995.1 Woeseiaceae bacterium
TAAGGATTGCGACGTTCGTACCGGGCCGTAACGCCAGGTGGACATCGGCGCGGCAATGCGGACTGTCAACGGTTTCGGTACGGCGAGGATCGATGACGATGAGCTTCGCTCCCTGGCGGATGCGGCGCTTCATTGTCGAACCAAAAACGGGATGACCCTCGGTGGGGTTGGCGCCGACGACCATAATGACGTCAGCCTGGAGAATGGAATCGAAATGCTGACTCGCCGCCCCGGCACCCACAGTGGCCGAGAGCCCGAACTGAGTCGGGGAGTGACAAATGCGTGCACAGTTGTCGATATTGTTGTTGCCCATCACGGCGCGCACTAACTTCGTCGTGAGAAAGATCTCTTCGTTAGTGCAGCGCGAGCTCGAGACACCACCGATAGAACTGCGGCCGTATTTTTCCTGGATGCCTTTTAGCTTCTTCGCGGCGAAAGCGAATGCTTCGTCCCAGCTGACCTCTTGCCAGGGCTCGTCAATGCTGTCGCGGATCATTGGTGTCTTGATCCGATCGGGATGGCTCCAATAATCGTATGCGAAACGTCCCTTGATACAACTGTGACCGTGGTTGGCTTTGCCTTCCTTCCATGGCGTCATGCGTACGATTTCATTGCCAATCGTCTCGGCCTTGAAACCGCAGCCTACGCCGCAGTAGGCACAGATCGTGATGGTCTCTTTTTCAGGCTTACGTGGGTTAGGCACGCTCATACCCTCCTGGGAACAGGCTCTTCTCAACCAGCGCATGGCTTGGACATGCCTGCACACAGGCTCCGCAGCTCACGCATTCGGATTCCATAAAAGGCTCGTCCTGGCTCGCCGCAACTTTGGATTCGAAGGCGCGACCCTGGATCGTCAAAGCAAATGTTCCCTGTATTTCCGCGCAGGCTCTGACACAGCGGCTGCAGACAATGCATTTCGCCGGGTCAAACAGGAAATAAGGATTCGAGTCGTCAATCGGCAGCTCGAAGTGATTCCGTCCCTCGCCGTAGCGGTGGGTCTTGATGCCGATTTCCTCAAGCGTGCGATGAAACTCGCTCCAACCATCGGGAATCTCGGACTCGGGGAAGTCTGATAAATAAAGCTCCATGACACCTTTGCGTAGCTCCGCAAGGCGGTCGGACTGGGTCTGTACGACCATGCCGGGCGCTACAAGCGTCGTGCAACTCGCGGGGTAGCCGCGCTGCCCCTCGATCTCGACGAGGCAAACGCGGCAGCTGCCAAATGCCTCGACCATGTCGGTAGCGCAAAGCTTGGGCACGGCGCGTTCCGCTTCCGCCGCTGCGAGCATGACTGAGCTACCCTCGGGCACCGTCACTTCGATCCCGTCCACTGTCAACGTCACCGGCTTACCGTCACGTGGCGGCGTGCCGTAATCTATGTCATCGCGCAGGCCCCTGACTTCATTCCACATGTAATTTCTCCGAGGAAGCAAAGTCCTCCGCAAAGTATTTTAGAACACTGCGTACCGGCATGGGGGTCATTCCGCCCATCGCACATAACGACGCATTCTCCATTGTGTCGCACAGTTCCAGCAGCAGCTCGCGATTGCCATCGCGATTGTCGTTAGCGATCATGCGATCGATGACCTCAACCCCACGCACAGAACCTACCCTGCAGGGGGTGCACTTGCCACAGGACTCGATCGCACAAAATTCCATGGCAAAACGCGCTTGTTGTGCCATATCGACCGAATCGTCAAAAACCACGATGCCGCCATGGCCAAGCATCGCTCCAATGTCCAGAAATGCCTCATAGTCGAGCTTCGTGTCGAGCTGATCGGCGGGTATGTAGGCGCCCAATGGGCCGCCGACCTGGACAGCTTTGATCGGTCGGCCGCTGGCCGTGCCGCCCCCCCAGTCCTCGATCAATTCGCGCAGAGTCAGCCCAAACGCCTTTTCGATCATTCCGCCACGTTTGATGTTGCCGGCGAGCTGAAATGCCAGCGTGCCGGTGGAGCGATTGACGCCGTAGGACGCGTATTTTTCGCCGCCAAGATTGACGATGTTCGGCACCGAAGCCAGTGTGACCACGTTGTTCACAACAGTGGGCGCGCCGAACAGTCCGCTAATCGCCGGTAGCGGCGGCCTAAAACGCACTATCCCCGATCTTCCCTCGAGGCTTTCGAGCATGGCGGTTTCTTCGCCGCAGACATACGAACCGGCGCCGACATGCACGTCGATATCGAAATCAAAACCACTGCCCTGGATATTCTCGCCAAGCCATCCCGCTTCGCGTGCGGCAACGATGGCGCGATTCAGGATGGAGTAAGTTAGTGGGTATTCGGATCGCAAATAGATATAGCCCTTGTTCGCACCAACGGCGAAGCCTGCGATCATCATGCCTTCGACCAGTCCGAGCGGATCGCTTTCCATCATCATGCGATCGGAAAACGTACCGCTGTCGCCTTCGTCTGCGTTGCATGCGACGTACTTTTGCTCGCCTTTAGTATCGGCAACTGTCTGCCACTTGATGCCCGCCGGGAAAGCCGCACCGCCACGACCGCGCAGTCCGGACTCCTTGATTGCGTCGATGACCGGCTGCTGGCCCATCTCGAATGCTTTACTGATCGCCTCGAAACCCTGGTGTGCCTGGAAGTCTTCGACCGACAAAGGATTTATCAGTCCGCAGCGCCAGAACGTCCAACGGTCCTGCTTGATCAGATAGGGAATTTCATCGACCGGCCCCAGGTGTTTGGCATGATCTCCTCCGTTGAGGAGTCCAGCCTCGAACAAACCTGCAACATCGTCAGGCTCTACATTTCCGTAGGCAATTCGCTTGTCGTCAACAACGACTTCGAACATTGGCTCCAACCAGGTCGCGCCCCAGGAGCCGTTACGGATTAGCTCGATCTCACACTTATTCTCTTTGGCGTAGCGTGCAACAGCGATAGCCACGTCATCAGCACCCACCGAGATGGCCGCCGTCTCGCGCGGCACATAAATACGCGTTCTCATGAGCTGGCCCCGTCCATTGCCGCAACAATCTCGTCAAAACGCTGTGCGCTGACACGTCCAAAAGTCTTACCATCAACCATGATCGCCGGCGAGCAAGCGCAGTTGCCAAGGCAATACACCGGTTCGAGTGTGACATTGTCATTGCTCTCATGCATATCAAGGCCAAGCGATTTTTTTGCATGCTCGGATAATTCGCGGCTGCCCATCGACTGACAGGCCTCTGCTTCACAAATCTTGACGACATGTTTGCCAGCCGGTGCGGTTCGAAAGTCATGGTAGTAACTGACGACGCCGTGCACATCGGCACGCGACAAATTCAGCTCTTTAGCGAGTTGTCGAATCGCATCGCTGCTAATCCAACCGAAGCGATTCATAAACGCATGCAAGACCTGCACGAGCATCTCGGGGCGGTTGCCGAAGCCGTTAATGATCTCGGTAGCGACATCCTTGTTGTAGTTTTCATGATTCAATTGATGATTCACTCGGTGATGCGTTGTTCGCCTGAATAAATATTAAAAGTGTCGCCGCGTAAAAAGCCTACCAGCGATACATTGAATTCCTTAGCAAGTTGTACGGCAAGACTTGACGGAGCACTCACGGCAGCCAGCAGCGGCATGCCTGCTACAAGTGTTTTCTGCATGAGTTCAAAGCTCGCCCGGCCGGACACTATCAGACCCAGCTCATTGGCTGGCAACTCATTGTTTAATAACAGAGAACCGATGACTTTGTCGACGGCATTGTGACGTCCGACGTCCTCCATCGTGACCAGCAGGTCGCCTTTGGGACTGAATGCGGCGGCTGCGTGCAAGCCACCGGTTGAGTCGAAGGTGACTTGCGTCGCCCGTAGCGCGTCAGGCAATCCGGTTAGGACCGAGCGGCAGAATGATACGCCCGCGGAATCGAGTGGCTCAGCGCCGTTTATCCGTAGCGCATCCAGCGACGTCTTGCCGCAAACCCCGCAACTGGAGGTCGTATAAAAATGCCGTTGTAGCCGACCGAGATCGACGGCGACGTCGGACGCAAGATCAACCCGGACGACGTTATGATTGCCCGAATCGGGAGCGGGCGGGCCACAGGTCTCGATCGACGCGATGTCCGCGGTCTGATGGATAATGGCCTCGGAGTACAGAAAGCCCGCTGCAAGTTCGCGATCATTGCCCGGTGTCCGCATCGTAATCGATATGCTGCGCGTCGCTCGACCGTCCGGTGTCGTATAGCCGAGTCGGATTTCCAGCGGTTCTTCGACCGCGACACTGTCCGCGAGCGACTCTGGCACGCCGTCCCGTACTTTGCTGACTTCAACTGCGAAACTGCTCACAGACATGATGTTCTGACCGTCGATCCTGGACCGCGAATTATATATTAATGGGGCCTTGTATCTTGGCGGGTGATTGTTTCACGGATCACAGATAGCTCTGCGCCATCGTCCAGGGCTACCGCGCCGTCACGCGCGGACACACCGAGGCGTGCGAGCAAGGGGCGCGGGTCGGGAAAATCATCGGCATCCGCGTACTTGCGATACAAGTCCATGAACAAGGTATCGCCGAGAAGCTCGTCCAGCTTCGCAAAAAATTCGACGCCGCTCCACGAGCGCGCCGAGGGCAGGCAGCACTGCTGCAGATCGCCGAGGACGGAATCGAGAGATTGTCTTCCGTCCGAGCGTCGCCGCAATTCCACGTCCGCCATTAGCGCGAGCGAAGCGCCGCTCCAATACACCTTCATTCGTGTGTCACGCATCCTGCCGTTTGCCGCGTCGTTCGGAGAGATGCCGGGGGCGGATTCTCGGCCGCGCTCCAGACCCGTGTAGATTTTTTGCCAGGCATCGAGTGCCGAATGCTGGCCGGCACGTGCTAGCAATACATTTTGATAGTACTGAGCGAATCCCTCCGATATCCAGCGTTGCTCGCGATCAACATACGGCAACATCAAATGCGAGAATTCGTGAGTAGGCGTCCATTCATCGTAGTAATCCGTTATCGGTCGATCAGGATTGATCATCAATTCAATCGTTTCGCCGCCGTCACGGACGACACGCCCAAACGAAACCGCACGATCGCCGCCCCAGCCCCATCGGCTCACAGGGTTCAGAATCACGCCAACGTTGGGATTCGGAAATCGACCGTAGGTCTGTTCAATATTCTGCGCTGTGCTGTTTATCCAAGGGACGAATTTTTCCAGTGTGATGTCACTCTGTGGTCCGAGCAAAACAATTCGTATACGCGTGTCCGCGATAGTCTCGATGTGCTCTTCAAACTGTCCGAACACAGCCGTCGCTGTGCCACTCTCCGGAGATGCGACCAGGCGATAGCGTCTGCGGTCATCGTCGATCATTTGCCAGGGCACGAACACACCGGCATCGTCGGGTAGTTCAAACGTTGTGAGGATTTCATCATCGCGTCTAAGTCGTGGTCGCCACATCCACAGCGTCGGTGAGATGACTATTTTCTCGGCATCGCGATCGGCGGACGCCAGACTGACGTCATAGCTTAGGCAGCGTAAACCGGCGGCAGGAATCTCGAGCCTGCGCCCCCTCGTTGTCAGCCGCTTGTTTGTATCGCAATCCAGTGCGCCACCCAGGTACCTTGGTGCATATCGAGAGCGGGCGGAAATGTAGTCAATCGGGCGGTCAAATCGAGCCTCGACCGTCATTTTCTGCAAATTGTCATCAACGCTAATCGTGTACTGGTGCGCGCCTGATGCGGCTGTCCAAGCGACTTGCAGCAGCATGCCGATCAGGATAGCCACAGGAACTCTAACGCGCTGATTGTTAATGATAATCGTTCTCAAAGTGCGGTGTTTTGTAAGTACGCATTTCCCGTTATGCTCTCGTTCAGGTTCAGGCTTTACAATTTAGAATACCCCGCGCCGGATATGTTCCGGGCAGAATTTATTTAAATATCGTTATTCAGTATCGTTTCTTAGAATCAGGAGATTCCCTTGAGTAAGATTGCACGCCGTAAGTTTATTCAGTTATCCGCCGTTGCTGCCGCCGGTGCTTTCGTTCAACCTGGACGCGAAGCGCAAGCGCAAGACCTTCCGCAATTGGCGATCGACGATCCGATGGCCAGCGCAATGAAATATACGCATGACGCCAGCACAGTTGATGCAGCGTCTCGTGCTAACCCTGCTGCAGATCAGACTTGCGCCAACTGCGCACTTATTCAGGGCAACGATGGCGACGAATGGCGCCCATGCCAGATCTTCCCGGGCAAAGCCGTCGCCGCCGCTGGTTGGTGTTCCGTCTGGGCACCTAAAGCCTGATCAACCCCAATATTCAACATTTCTTCGACGTGCCTACGGGCACGTTGTCGTATGTTGTTTGGTGTGAACAAAGCCGTAACGCCGCAGTCATCGACTGCGTGCTGGGCTTTTCGATGGTGTCGGGTCGAACGGACACGGCACCGTCGGACGTCATACTCGATTTCGTCCGCGAGCACGAGCTCACATTGCAGTGGGTACTCGAAACCCATGCACATGCTGATCACCTCAGTGCCGCCCAATACATTAAGTCCGCCGCCGGTGGATCAATTGCGATCGGCGCAGGAATCCGTGACGTGCAGTCGCATTTTGCGCCGATCTACAATCTTGGCGACAGTTTCCCGACCGATGGCCGTCAATTCGACAAGCTCTTCGAAAACGACGATGTGTTTCAGATTGGTGAGCTAGCCTGCGAGGTGATTGCCACCCCTGGGCATACGAATGACAGCGTAAGTTACCGTATCGGCTCGCATGTTTTCGTCGGTGACAGTCTGTTCATGCCGGATTTCGGTACGGCACGCTGCGATTTTCCGGGCGGCGATGCTGAAAAACTTTATGAGTCGATACACCGGCTGCTCGACTTGCCGGGGGATACACGCCTGTACATGTGCCACGACTACATGCCCGGAGGTCGCGAGCTGCGCTACTCCTGCACCGTCGACGAACAGCGGCAAAACAACATTCATGTGCACGACGGTGTCAACAAAGCCGACTTCAGCAAAATGCGTGCGGATCGCGACGCCAGTCTCGACCTGCCGGCGTTGATTGTCCCGGCGATTCAAGTCAACATTCGAGCTGGACATTTACCCGACGTCGAAGACAACGATATCGCGTACCTGAAGACACCCATCGACACATTTTAAGTCTCGGAGAACATTGTGTTTGAAACTCTGCAACCGACCCCGGCGGATGCCATTCTTGGGTTGATCGCTGAACATCGGGATGATCCACGCCCGCAGAAAATTGACCTTGGCGTCGGCGTGTACCGCAATGAAGCTGGCCAAACACCAGTGCTCAATGTCATTAAAAAGGCAGAGCACCGACTGGTCGGCACGCAGACGAGTAAGGCCTACATCGGCACAGCAGGGGACCCTGAGTTCAATGCTGCGATGCAGGCTTTGGCATTCGCCGAATCCGCCGATGAAGATCGGATGTTCACCATACAAACCCCGGGCGGATCGGCGTCACTTCGCGTGGCAGCAGGGCTGCTCTTGCGAGCGCAAGAAGATACTGTCGTCTGGGCCAGTGACCCGACCTGGGCCAATCATGTGCCGCTGCTGGGCGGTGCGGGCCTGGCGCTCAAGACGTACCCGTACTACGACGCTGACGCACACGTCATACGTATTGACGAGATGCTCGAAACTCTGCGTGGCGCGGATCGGGGTGACGTCGTGTTATTGCATGCTTGTTGTCACAATCCATCCGGCCTGGATCCGAGTGAGGGGCAGTGGCGTGCGATCAGTGATGTCATTGTCGAGCGCGAACTCATTCCGTTCATTGACATGGCTTACCAGGGCTTCGCACACGACCTGGACACCGACGCATTTGTGGTGCGGCACCTCGCCAGTCGCGTACCGGAATTGTTGATGTCGTCGTCGTGCTCGAAGAATTTCGGACTGTACCGCGACCGGGTCGGAGCATTGGCCGTGTTATCCGCGAACGCCGAGATATGTCGCAACGCCGATAGCCAGGCGAATAGTTTCGTACGCACGATGTACTCGTTGCCTCCTGACCATGGTGCGGCCGCGGTAAGGATCGTTCTCAATGACACAGAATTACGCGCCGAATGGATTGCAGAACTCGATGTAATGCGAGAGCGACTAAGCGGTATGGGGCAATTGCTACACGACGCGCTCAAAGAAAAAGCGCCGCAACACGATTTCAGTCATCTGATCAATTCGAAGGGGATGTTTTGCTTTCTGGGAGTGACGCCTGAACAAGTGGCAAGACTTAAGAAAGACTTTGGCATTTACATGGTTGGATCGAGCCGTATCAATGTTGCAGGCATCACGCCATCCAACGTCGATTATCTCGCGAGTTCGATCGCGAGCGTTCTATAAAAAATCCCACACTCGAATCAGTCACGCTGCCATTCCAACTGACTGTACTGATCGATCGATAGTGTTTCGGCGACACCGGCGTTCAGTTCGAGCACATATTGAACAGGTTCCAGCGAGCGCATAGAACGTTCAGATTGTGGTTCCGCGTCATAGTAAATCGATGACACCTGACCGTCTGCTTTGACGAATAAGATATCCAGCGGTATGAACGTGTTCTTCATCCAGATTGACAAGAATTGTTCGGCCGGATAGATGAACAACATGCCTGTAGTTTCCGGCAGGCTGCGAACGTGCATCAGCCCACGCTGTCGTTGTTCGGCAGTTTCGGCAATGTAAATATCGATTCGATAACAGGCGTGTTCACTCGCGTGGATGATTAAAACGTCCTTATCGAATGCGGCGTCGAGGTCATCATCGGCGATTGCGTTGGCAATCGGCAGACTTGCCAGCAGGAGAACGAGAAGAGCGCCCGGATATCTCACGATGCGTTCCAATCCAGCAAGCCACGAAATTTCAAATCCGGAATCAGCACATCAGAATCGCCGTTAATCTGTGCAAGCGGCGCGACGCAATACAAATTTCCGCTGACAGAAAAAATTGCGTCCGAGTCAGCGACAAATGCGACGTTGGTAATATCAGTCCAACATACCTCGGCATCGGCGGTGCTGAAAAAGCGCCCCTGGCCTTCTTCGATTACCGTGACCGTACTTTTTAGCTCGGCACCGGCAGCGCCACGCTGCATGTCGGGCAGGGCAATGATAAACGCGATGCGGCGGCCATCGCTCGCATCGCCTGCGAAACGAAGGCGTGCTCCGTCGCCGTCGGGTCGAGGCATGCCCTCACAATTGAGGTCGCTGGCACGCCAATTTAACTCGAGGTCGAGGCCGCCAAAAAGGCGTGTCTCAAGAAATCCATCAGCACCGCATTGATACGAAATTTCAGCGGCAGGCGCCGCCTCGGGGACGACTGCTGCGGTCGTTTCGCTGGCCGGCTGGCAGGCCGAAAGAGTCGTCAGCAACGCCGAAATGAGACCTATTACGCCGCCGAACTGACCGCAATTGGCGCAAATTCTTAGAAATCTCTGCAATGTATGGCTCTGTTTGCTGTCGGAATTGGGAGCATTATTACCGAAGTAGAGCCCCTATGAACAAAAAACATCGCGACCAGTTGGCCTGTACACGCATCCTCTTTAGAATGGCACGCCGAATTTTCCACCGGAGCTATGAATGAGCGTCGTAGAACAAGTCCAACAACTCGAGGCGCACGCGAGCGGGCTGATCATTGGTCAGTCACACCTAATTAACCGGATGATCATCGCCTTGCTGTGCGATGGCCATTTGCTGGTTGAGGGTGCTCCCGGACTGGCCAAAACGCGCGCCATCAAGGTCTTGTCGGAAAGCATTGAGGGCGATTTTCACCGCCTGCAATTCACACCCGATTTGCTGCCAGCTGACCTGACCGGTACAGATATATACCGGCCGCAGGAAGGCACATTTGAATTTCGCAAAGGTCCGTTATTTCACAACCTGATTCTCGCTGACGAGATCAACCGCGCGCCGGCGAAAGTGCAGTCGGCATTGCTCGAGGCGATGGAAGAACGTCAGATCACGGTTGGCGATCGAAGCTATGAGCTGGATGACCTGTTCATGGTAATGGCGACGCAGAACCCGATCGAGCAGGAGGGCACCTATCCGCTGCCTGAAGCACAACTTGATCGTTTCCTGCTGCATATCGAAGTAGGCTACCCGTCCATCGAAGATGAGCGCAGGATTCTGGTTCTCAATCGCGATGAAGCGAAATCCGGCGAACGTGATGCATTCCAGCCGCCAGATTTGTTGTCGATTGAGTCAATCATGCAGGCTAGGCAGGATATTCTGCGTTTGCATTTGGCACCTGAACTCGAGGAATACATCGTCAACATTGTGACGACGACGCGAAATCCGGGGACGGCTGACGATTCACTTGAAGGTCAGGTGTTGTACGGCGCGAGTCCGCGCGCAAGTATGGGCATCGATCGCGCCGCCCGCGCGCATGCGTGGCTGGAGGGACGCGACTACGTTGGCCCCGAAGACATTCAGGCGATTGCACCGGATGTGTTGCGGCATCGCATCGTGCTGAGCTTCGAAGCTGAAGCCGATGGTGTCGATACGAATTCAGTCATTCAGCGCATCCTAGACGGCGTCGGAGTGCCCTAGAGAATCGGGGACGACCAGTGGCGCGCCTAGATCACATTCCCGAAGATGCATCGCCGGTTAGTGTCAGCCAGGCAGGTTTGATTCGGCTGAACGGGCCGGCTCGCGCGATTGCGTTGGACGTCTTGCGCGTGAATTCTTTGCAAACGGGTGCGTATGTTTCGCATTTTCGCGGCCGCGGAATGGAATTCGACGAATCTCGACCGTACCAGCCTGGTGACGATCCACGCAGCATTGACTGGCGGGTCACGGCGCGCAGCACGACGGCATACACCAAATTATTTCGTGAAGAACGCGAACGGCCAGTGCTCGTGATGGTCGATCTGCGCGCAAGCATGCATTTTGCGACACGAGGATGTTTCAAGTCGGTCAACGCAAGTCGCGCTGCTGCTCTGTTGGCATGGGCGGCACACCATCGTGGCGATCGTCTGGGCGGACTGATCTTTGGTGATACAACGCACCGCGAACTCAAACCAAAACTTGGCCGACAGGCGGCATTGCGATTCGTGCACCAGCTCGTCGATCATCCGGACTGGCAGACGCGCGATCGCGCCGACGGTGACGATGGCGAGCAGCAACTCACGCAAGCCATGTCCTCACTGCGACGCGTAGCGCGGCCCGGCAGTCTCGTCGTAATTCTCAGCGACTTTCAAGGCTTGTCGCGTGCAGCGCAGTCCTATCTTTCAAGTGTTGCGCGGCACAATGAGGTGCTTGCGTTGTTCCTGAATGATCCGATCGAACGCGAATTGCCACCACCCGGCCGCTATCGACTTGTCGCCGGTGCAGAAGAACTCGCCATAGACACTTTTATAAAGGCAGCGCGTCGCGACTACGCGAATGCGTTTGAGGCGCGTAGCCACGAGCTCGAGGTCTTTTGTCATCGCTACGGTATCCACTTGTTGCCGCTGTCCACCCAGGATGATCCAGTGAGCGCTTTGCAAACGGCGCTGGGCAGAAGGGATCGATAGCGATGGATCCCGAGCAAATTCCATTGCGCGACCTGCATCTGCCAGAGGCGATTTCCTGGTGGCCGCTCGCGCCAGGGTGGTGGGCCGTGATTGCTCTTGTGCTAGTCGGGCTTGGATTCCTGTTACGCGCGTGGTTACGCATTCATGCACGGGGTGCTGCGCGTCGCTATGCTTTGCGGCAGCTCGATAGCATCGTGCGCGTTTACGACGAGGAACGGAATCAGGTTGCTTTCGGTGCCAGTTTGTCCGAGTTGCTGCGTCGTACGATGCTGGCGTATTCGCCACGTGCCGATGTCGCGGGACTGACTGGGGAGGAGTGGCTTCACTGGTTGGATCGCGATCTCGCACAACCCGTTTTTGCAGACGGTCCCGGTCGGCAACTGCTCGACCTGCCGTACCGAAATCCCGAGTCGGACCTGTCGCTTGCGGACAAAGAGAAGCTTGTGGCAGCTGTGCGACATCGCGTCGCAACTCCGGTCGGAGGGAAACGCTGATGTGGTCGCTCGCCTGGCCCTGGGCACTGCTCGCACTGCCGTTGCCGATATTGATCAACCGTCTGCTGCCGGAAACCTCGAGCCTGCAGGATGCTGGCCTACGCGTACCCAACTTTGGCGGCTTCGCGGTACTCGCTGATCGGTCGAGTACTGAGCAACTCATGAGTTGGAAGCTGTGGGTTGCTGCTGTTGCGTGGGTCTTGTTGGTCGTTGCGGCGGCGCGCCCGGAACGCATTGGTGATGAACTCGATGTGCCAGTCTCGGGCCGCAATCTGATGTTAGCAGTCGACCTGTCCGGCAGTATGGACCAAAAGGATTTTGAATTAGGTGCGCGCCGCGTTGATCGGCTGACCGCGACCAAAGCTGTCGCCAGCGACTTCATTAGTCGCCGTGAAGGAGATCGCATCGGCCTGATTCTATTCGGTGAGCGCGCATATTTGCAGGTGCCGCTGACGCTCGATCGCGAAACGGTCAAAGTCTTATTGCTCGAAGCGTTCATTGGATTGGCGGGCGAAAAAACTGCAATCGGTGACGCGATTACACTCGCCGTCAAACGTATTCACGACCTCGAAGAAGATCCGGGCGAGCAAGTACTCGTCTTGCTGACCGATGGGGCGAATACTGCGGGTGAAGTCCAACCCATGAAAGCGGCGGAGCTTGCCCAACAGGTGGGCTTGCGTATTTATACGATCGGCATCGGTGCGGAGCAACTGGAAGTGAGTTCACTCATTGGCGGTCGTCGAAATATCAATCCATCAGCCGACCTCGATGAAGAATCTCTGACCGGAATAGCCGAAATGACAGGCGGTCGATACTTTCGCGCAAAAGACACGGCTGGTCTGCAGGATATCTATCGATTGGTTGATGAACTTGAGCCGGTTGAAGAACCCGAAGCAGGGTTTAGGCCCGTGAAGTCACTTTTTTACGTACCGCTCGCGGGTTCGTTCGCGCTTGCGGCATTTCTTGCATTGATCAACTTGCTGCAAAATATTTTGGCGCGGCGCGCCAGTGGTGTGCAGGTCGATGTTCGCTGAGTTTCACTTTCTGCGACCCGAATGGCTATGGGCGCTGCCGTTCGTAATTCTGGCAACCGTGTTGCTGGCGCATCGACGCCTGGGTCCCGGCAACTGGCAGAATGTGGTCGCCCCGGCACTTGTGCCCTACGTGCTGTCCGTCTCGCTGAACAAACAGGCGGAGTATCGCTGGTGGTTACTGGGCTTAGGCGGCATTTTGGCGGCGCTGGCCATGGCCGGACCGGCGTGGGAGCGAATCGAACAACCGGTGTTTCGCTCAGACCAGGCATTAGTCGTTGCCCTGGATATGTCTCGCTCGATGGATGCCCAAGACATTGCACCTAGCCGTTTGCTGCGCGCGCGTCTCAAAATTCTCGACATGCTGGAGCGGCGCAGTGGTGGTCAGACAGCGCTGGTAGTGTACTCGGCGAATGCATTCACTGTTACGCCTTTGACAACCGATATCGACACGATTGCCTCGCTCGTTAATAGTCTGAGCACCGACATCATGCCGAGCCGCGGCAGTTATCCGATTGCCGCAATCAACAAAGGTCGCCAGCTTCTCGAGAACGCGGGCGCGACATTTGGCGAAATTCTACTCGTCACCGATGGCGGTACTTCACCGGCGGCCGAGCGTGTCGCACGCGAACTGAATGACAGCGGCTACACGTTGTCCGTTCTCGCTGTAGGTACGCGTGACGGAGCGCCGATCCCGCAGGTCGACGGCGGCTTCGTCACTGACCAGTCCGGAAATATTGCGGTACCAAGGCTTGAACAACGGGCGTTGCAGGAGCTGGCTGAAGCGGGCGGCGGACAGTTTTCTGTTTTGTCCACTGACAACCGCGATCTCGACTTGCTGTTGTCGGGCGAAGTTGGAACGCGGCAGGCATCCGGTGACTCGCTGGCCACTGACCGCTGGCGTGAGGAAGGACCATGGTTGCTGTTATTGTTGCTGCCGTTGGCGGCGCTCGCTTTTCGTCGCGGCTGGATCGTCGTTCTTGTGGTTTTCCTTTTGCCGCCAACGCAAGAGGCACAGGCCTTCGAGTGGGACGATCTTTGGCTGACCAAGGATCAACAAGCACAGCGCAGGCTGGATGCGGAAGAAGCTGAAGATGCGGCCGAGCTGTTTGAGAACACAGAGTGGCGTGCCGTGGCGCATTATCGCGCGCAGGATTATCCAGAGAGTGCCGCGAGATTTGCCGAAAGCGGTGACACGCGAAGCCTGTACAACCTCGGCAATGCTCTGACGCGCCAGGGCGAATTTGAATCTGCTATCGACGCCTATGAACAGGTTCTTGAATTGGATCCTGAAGACGCTGATGCTGAATACAACCGCGATTTGCTCAAAGCGATGCTGGAGGAACAGGAACAGCAACAGCAGGAAGGCCAGGACGGGGAATCTTCGGATCAGCAAGGCGAGGGCGAGGAATCTGACGGTGAAAGCGATTCGGACGAGAACGGCCAATCCTCCGACAGCGATGGCGACGCGACGGAAAGTGACGAGTCGCAACGCAATGAAGAGATGAGTGAGGAGGATATGCAGGCGATGCAGGAAGAGCTCGAACGCGCTGCCGAAGAAGCGCAACAAAATGAACAGGAGCAATCAGAGCAAATGACTGCGGAGGAGCTCGCAGCATTGCGTCGTGAAGCCGAGCAAGAACAGGCTATGGAACAGTGGTTGCGGCGAATTCCGAACGATCCTGGTTCGCTGTTGCGCAACAAATTTCGCTACCAATATCAAAAAACCGGCAAGGATCAGGATGGCAACAACACCTGGCCCGATGATGAGGTACAGCCGTGGTAAAAGTCAGACTTATTCTTGTTATGAGCTTGCTCGTTTCAATGAACGCCAACGCGGCGGTTACGGCGAGTATCGATCGCGCGGATATCGAGCTTAATGAGTCGTTCACGCTCGAACTGATGACCGATGGAAATATCGACTTACAGCCGGATGTGTCGGTGCTTGAGAAAGATTTTTATGTCGGTCAGGGAAACCAGCTAAGTAACACGATGATCACGAACGGCCAGATTCGCCGTAGCAAGACCTGGTCGTATGTCTTGATGCCGAGGCGTGCCGGGGAGCTCATCATTCCGGCAATTTCAATCGGTGCGGAGAAAAGCAATCCGTTAGTTGTTGAGGTGAGCGAACCAACGTACTCGCCACCCGGCGAAGCTGAAGTTTTTGTCACGACCGAAGTTGATTACGACACGTCTTACGTGCAGGCGCAGGTCCTACTCACCGTAAAAATCTATCGCTCGGTAGCCGTGCGCCAGCCGGCGCTTCGTGACCCAGTTGTTAGTGGCGCCGAAGTACTGCTGGAACTCGCTGGCGATGATCGCAGTTACGAAGCAGTGATCAACGGAACCCCGTACGGTGTGATCGAACGCGTCATCGCAATTTATCCGCAGGAAAGCGGTGAGATTGAACTGACACCCGCCAGATTCGAAGCACGCGTATTGCGCAACGGTCGCATAACGGGTCGCAAAATCTACGAGTCCGAGCCGCTCACGGTATCGGTATTGCCAACGCCGGCCTTGCCGGCTGATTACCCGGACGCTGTCTGGTTGCCGGCACGTGATCTGCAGCTGACGGAAGACTGGTCACGCGATGGGGATGAGATTACGGCGGGCGAACCGCTGACTCGTCATGTCACGATAAGCGCCCTAGGACAACTCGAAACGCAAATTCCTGCAGTCGAACCACCGGCCGCGGAGGGGCTCAATGTCTATCCCGATAAGCCTGAGCTAAGTCGCATCATTGAATCGGGCGGCATTCGTGGCACGCGCAAGGATCAGTACGCGCTGATCGGTGTTCGCGCCGGTGCTGTTGTACTGCCGGCGCTCGAAATTCCATGGTGGAACGTCGAGTCCGGCGAATGGCAGGTGGCGCGCCTGCCCGAGCGCAGCATCAACATTGTCGCGGCGGATGAACCAGCCTTGCTTGCACCTGTGACGCCCGAACAACCCGCAGACGGTGCCGTTGCAACTGCGACGACGGTTACTGTGCACAGTGAATTTTGGCGACGTGTCAGCGAAATTCTGGCGGCACTGCTTGTCGTTACATTAATTGCGTGGTGGTGGTCGTCGCGACCAAAACGTGCACCGCGCGAGCCGGAACCTGTGCCCATTCACAAACAGCAAGCCAGATTTCTCAAGAGTGCTCGCAAAGCGGCGATAGCCGCTGATGGATCGGGCGTGCGCACGGCGCTAATAAATTGGGGTTTATTGCAATGGCCTGACGATGCACCGCGCAGCATTGGCGTAATTGCGAGCCGCGTTTCTGCGCCGTTATCAGACGAGCTACGCGCGCTGTCGCGCCTGAGTTACGGTCCCGAAAGCGCTGATTGGGACGGAGCCGCTTTGGCCAAGGCGCTGCGCTCTTTTGCCGTGCTAACGGAAGACAATGGGTCAGTCGACGACTTATTGCCGCCGCTGATGCCGACTACCAGTGGCCAGAGCTAGGCATAGAGGCCCACGGTTCCTGTTTCGGGAGCGCGTCGCCTTTTTGCAGTAATTCGATGGAGATGTTGTCAGGGGAGCGAACGAACGCCATCCGTCCATCGTGCGGCGGGCGGTTGATCGTTATGCCGCTGTCCAGCAGACGCTGACACAGCGCATAGATATCGTCGACTGCGTAGGCGAGGTGGCCAAAGTTGCGACCCTCGCCATAGTCTTCGGAGTCCCAATTCCAGGTCAGTTCAACTTGCGCATCTTCATCACCTGGTGCGGCGAGAAAAATCAGCGAGAATCGGCCTTGTTCGTTGTCGTAGCGCTTGAGTTCGATCAATCCCAATTGGTCACAGTAGAAATCGAGAGAAGCATCGATATCTGTGACCCGGACCATTGTATGCAAGTACTTCATTCGTCATTTCCAAATGTTGCGGCAGTCTCTAGTCTGCGAATATACAATACTCCTCGTGAATGATATACGCGCACTGACCATAGACCTCGACGACACGTTGTGGGAAATCCATCCGGTGATTCATCGCGCCGAGCGTAAATTGTACGAATGGTTAGGGGAAAATTATCCTCGAATTACCGCGATGTTCTCGCGCGAAGCGGTCCTGGCTGAACGCAGAGCCGTTGCTGAACAGTTTCCTGAATACGATCATGACTACACATTCATGCGGCGCACGGTGCTCGGTCGGTTGGGCATCGCCGCAAATTACGGCGATGCTCTCGTCGACGACGCGATGGAGATCTTTGATACGGTTCGCAACGACGTCGAGCTGTTTCCAGAAGTACGACCGGCGTTGCTCGCGCTACGCGAAGAGTACACTCTGGTTGCAGTGACTAATGGTAATGCCGACTTGAAGAGAATCGGCATCGACGATCTGTTTCACGAGTTCATTTCAGCTCGCACCGCAGGTGCCGCAAAGCCCGCGCAGCAAATATTCGATGCAGCTGTATCGGCCGGTGGCGCTGACGTGCAGCAGACCGTACACGTTGGTGATCATCCTGAATTTGATGTGCATGGTGCGCGCGCAGCTGGCCTGCACACCGTTTGGGTGAATCGTAGCGGTAAGCGTTGGCCGCAGGAGTTTTCCAAGCCGGACGGTACGGTGAGCCACATCGGACAGTTGCAATCTCTCTTGGCGGCATTGCGCCGGTGAGTGCAACGCCGTTGATTCTCTATGTGCCTGGGTTGCTGCCCAAGCCAGAAAAAAAAGCACACCGCAAGGCGTTGCTGCGTTGCTTGCTTGCTGGCATCGAGCGAGTCGACAAATCGATCGCTGATGATATCGCCGCAGAGCCCACAACATTTGAGATCGTGTCGTGGACCTATGATTTCTATGGCGAGCATCGCGACATTGCGCTTGACGCTGCTTCCATAGACGCTGTCATCGCGCAAACAGAAGCATCGCAACGTGACAAAGATGAAGCTACTTCCGGCATGCGCAAATTCGCACGCTGGATGTTTACTTTGGGCGATCTGATGCCGTTCCTGATTCCACATATTGCGACTGAACGTATGGAGTTGCATCTGCGAGATCTGTGGCGCTATGTCCAGAATCGCAACGACATCGCGCAACACACGCGGCAACTGCTCAAAAAGCCGCTACGCCAGGCCCGCGATGAGAATCGACCAATCTTGTTGATCGCGCATAGCATGGGTTCGGTGATTGCCTTTGAGGCATTGTGGCAGATGTCGCGCGCCGACCGTGAGGCGATGCACATTGATCTCCTGCTGACGATGGGGAGTCCGCTGGGACAGCACTACATTCAAAAACGAATCAAGGGGCGTGATTCCATTGGTGCTGTTCGGTTTCCCGACAATATTCAACGCTGGATTAATCTGGCGTCATTTGGCGATCTGACGGCAATAGACCCGGCGCTAGGCAATGATTTTGGCGAGATGGCCGAGCTGGGTCTGGTCGAGTGTATTGACGATCGCCGAATCTATAATTGGTTTCGCCTCGACGGTGAGCTCAATACACATGCCGAGTACGGCTATCTGGTCAATCCCGAGACAGCCTCAGTGGTGGTCGATTGGTGGCGCTCGGTCAGTTCCGACTAGGTCTGGTCAAGATTCGGTCGAATGACAATATCAATGCGGCGGTTTCGCTGCCGTCCAGACTCCGTTTCATTGCTCGCGATCGGGCGCGTTTCGCCATAGCCGGTCGCAATCAATCGGTAGGTCGGAATACGCATCGCATTGATCATGTACTGCTGTACTGATTCGGCGCGTGTTTGTGACAGCTTCTGGTTCGAATCATCGCCGCCGAACGAATCCGTGTGACCTTCGATGATCAGTTCACTGCGTGGAAATACGTCAATGGCTTTCTCAACTTTGCCGAGCAAGTCAAATGACTCAGGCCGTAGTTGCGCGTCGCCTGACGCAAACGTCAACCCGACCATGCGCAGGATAATATTATTGCCTTCGCGAAACACTCGCGCTTCGCTGCCGGTAAACATCTTCTCAACTCTCTCGAATTGCTCCTTAACGCGTGCTTGCGCCTCAAGGCGCTGAATTAGCGCAGCGCGCTCTTCGGTTGCACCGCCGAGACGTTCGTCAAGTGCGGCCATCTCTTCTTCCATGTCAGCAAGGCGGGTCGCGTTTTCCCCATTCTCCTGGACAAGCGCCTGATTCTCGTTGCGCGCTGTTTCGATAAAAGTGACGAGTTCTGCCGCCAATTGATCAGGACCTTCTTCCATGTCAGGTTGGATATCAGCCGCGCCTGCGATGTCGCGCAACGATACTTCCCAGTCGAGCACTAACTGTTCAGCCGTCAAATCCTTGTCGCGTACGCGGCGCACAACTTCCGACAGATAAATTGCGTGTTTGGCTTCGTAATTTGCCTGACGAGCCAGGTTGCGCGGCAAATCGGTGTCATAGCGATTCTCGTTGAGTTCACGCTCGGCATTAGCCAACAGTTGCTTGGCTTTGCCAAGCGTAATCGGTGCGTAACGGCCGACACGTGCTCGATCCGCATCAGCAAGAAGTCGCCGTGTTTCACTCAGATATTCTGCCTTGATAGCGACCAGTTCGGCATCGCGATAAAGACTCGTGGCTTCAATTTCCCGGCGTGTCGTGCCTTTAAGGTCGCCGCGCTCCAACAGGCGAATTGCGTCCGCAAATTTGCGTTGTGCCTCAGACCAAATGTCAGGGGAGAGTTCAGGCGCACGCGCATTTGCTGCGTCCTGCCGGCTCTTCATGACCTGGGCCAGTTTGACCCGCGCCAATTCGGCAGAGGTTGTGGCTGTTTTGAAGTAGCGGGTCGCGTCGGCTGCATTCGAGCGCACGGTTTCGATATTGCGACCGCGCTCCAGAGCTTCTTCAGCGTCGTCGTATTCGGTTATGCCACGCTCATAGCTGCGTGGTGCGAGAAGTTTTGCGTCTGCGGCGTCGGCCGCCGCCTTGGCAGCGTCTGCGTCCTTAAAGAAGGTGTTGCGCAGTTCATTCTGAGCAATTGCGGTAGTGCTGCCCAGCAGCAGCATCAGTAGCAGGGCACAGCGCCTGAAACCTCGGTTTACAGCCATTTTTCCGATTCCTAAGATTGCCTATGGTCAATTACTGCCCAAGCGATAGGCAGTTCACGCTCAATATTACATATGCTGCAGCCGCAAATCTGTGCGGCGTGTCGCCCTCCACTGGCTGTGGCCAGCATCGGCAGCCAAATTCTACGCCGGTCGTTCGATTTCCGCGAGAGGCAGGCGTTTTTCGATCCAAGAATCAAAGACTTAGGGGTTTGCCGCCTAATTTGATCCGGATTTTGTGCTCTGGCTCACAGTCGGCTCAAATCGCGACAGGTAGTCTTTAACCATGTCCGCTAAGTACTACACGCAATTTATTTTGACCGACGCGCAATATCGCGGCGACAACGAGTTCAGTGGTGTGGTCGAGCTAAGTGAGCCGATGGACCACACGACGGAGAACAAGGACATTGAGGCCATATTGGCCCAGAATTTTGACCTGCAGCGAAGCGCAGTAAAGCTCGTGAGCTGGTCCCGATTGCACTGACACACTTCTGGCGCAAACGATTCCCCCTGACTCTCCCGGCTTTGGCCGGGATTTTTTTGTACAATGCCTGCCCTTTTTCCCGTATCGGAAAATCTGTACATGAGTAAGACGGACAAACAGTTCCGTGGCATCCCGATCGTGACGAGCGGCAACAAGTATCAAACCGATGCGGGTTTCTCGGCGATCAAGAATGGTGTGAAGAACCGGCGTGATGCCGAGCCAATGGTGCACGGCCAGAAGCCAACCTGGCTGCGGGCGAAAATGCCGTCGGGCAAGGGCTATGCCAATACTCGCAATATCGTTAAGGAGCATCGCCTCAGTACGGTGTGTGAGGAATCGATGTGTCCCAACATCGGTGAGTGCTGGAATGCGGGCACAGCGACCATCATGGTGCTGGGCTCTGTTTGTACACGCGCTTGCCGATTTTGCGCCGTAGACACAGGCAATCCGAAAGGCTGGCTCGATACCGAAGAGCCTTACAACACAGGTCGCGCCGTCAATCTGATGGGCCTCGAGTACGTTGTGATCACATCGGTGGACCGCGATGACCTGAAAGACGGCGGCGCATCGCATTACGCCGCTTGTGTGCGTGAAATTAAAAAGCAAAACCCTGCGACGGCCGTCGAAGCGCTGACGCCAGATTTTAATGGTGTTCAGGCGCATGTTGAACTCGTCGTTGATTCAGGCCTCGAGGTGTTCGCACAAAACGTGGAAACAGTGAAACGACTTACGCACCCGGTACGCGATCCACGCGCGAGCTACGAACAGACGATCGACGTGTTGCGACATGCGAAACAGCATCGTCCGGATGTCCTGACCAAAACCAGCCTTATGCTGGGTCTTGGCGAGCGTGACAATGAAATCATGGCAACAATGGACGACCTGCGCGCCGCCAACGTGGATATCCTGACCCTGGGTCAGTACCTGCGACCGACGCCGAATCATCTGGCTGTCGAGCGCTACGTGACGCCGGAGGAATTCGATACCTACCGCCAGGAAGGGCTCGAAAAAGGATTTATGGAGGTAGTTGCAGGACCGATGGTGCGGTCGAGCTATCGTGCAGAACAGGTGTTACAGAAAAACAATGTGGGTCTTGCGGTATGACTGAATTTTTCGCGGAGTATGGTCTCTTTCTTCTTAAAGCAGTGACGATCGTTGTTGCGATTCTCGTTGTAATTGGCGTTGCGGCAGCGACCGGGCGCAAAGCCGGCCATGAAGGCCTTGAAGTCGAAAGCATCAACAAAAAATACAAAACACTGGCTTCAACTTTGCGCAAAGCTGTAATGCAGAAGAGCGACCAAAAAAGGGAAGCCAAGGAAGAGAAGAAGCGAGACAAAGCTGAGGCCAAAGAGGCGTCGTCTCGAGCGCGTAGTTTCGTTATCGATTTTAAGGGTGACCTCAAGGCAAGTGCGGTGCCATCACTGCGAGAAGAGGTCAGTGCGATTCTTGATGTAGCGACGGACAACGATGAAGTTATCGTCCGACTTGAAAATCATGGCGGCGTGGTTCACGAGCATGGATTGGCTGCATCCCAACTAGCGCGTATCCGAGATCGCGATATTCCTTTGACAGTATGTGTCGACAAGGTCGCCGCAAGCGGTGGTTATCTGATGGCCTGTGTTGCGTCAAAAATTTACGCGGCGCCATTCGCGATTCTGGGTTCGATTGGCGTGTTGGCGCAGATTCCCAATTTTCATCGCTTGCTCGACGATCACGGCGTCGATTTTGAGCAGGTTACGGCAGGCAAGTACAAACGCACGGTGACGATGTTCGGTGAGAACACCGATGAAGATCGTGCCAAGCTCAAAGAAGAGCTTGAAGATGTACACGAGCTGTTCAAGTCGGCGGTCAGCAAATACCGGCCCGAGCTTGATCTCGAAAAAGTAGCGACTGGCGAGCACTGGTACGGAACCCGCGCCCTGGATCTCGGTCTTGCGGACGACATCAAGACCAGTGATGAGTTGATCGCAGAATTGGTGGCTGATCGCGAACTGTACCAAGTGGCGTATCGCATTAAGCAGCCCCTGCAAAAACGACTTATGGCAAATATCGACAGCTCGCTGGAAAAGGTTGATGCTGCGAGCTGGCGCCGTCGCTTCGAGTCACGTCTGCCGCGCTGAATTGTTGAACCGTAGCGGGTAAAGCGTGTCAAAATTGCGTAAGGAGATGGTATGAACACACAGTGCATCAGGAAGATTACCTCTGGCATGGCCATAGCGGTCCTGGCTGCCGGCTGTGCCTCGACCATCGGCCCGTCTGCAGAGCCGACCTGGATTTCCGATGCCGAGATGGAGGCCGAGTCAGCCAAGCAGTTCGCTGAGATGAAGGCGAACATGCCGTTGATCACGGATCGGGAAACCATCGATTACATCGCTTGTGTGGCTAACGCCGTTGTCGGCGCTTTGGACCCGGAACATCGCGACCTTGCGTGGGAAATGGCGATATTTGAGGTCGATTCGGTCAATGCGTTCGCCATGCCCGGCGGCAAGATCGGCGTCATGGAAGGCATCCTGAAAGCGGCACAAAACCAGCATCAGCTAGCCGCCGTTATCGGCCATGAGATTGCGCATGTGACAGCCGAGCACTCTAACGAGCGGGCATCGCGCGGCAAGCTCTCGGGCGTTGGCATTCAGGTCGCGGCCGTGCTTCTCGGTGGTGGCCATCGAGGCGCTACTTACACAGCTTACGAAGCGCTGAATCAGGGCGCCGCATTCGGCATTATGCTGCCGTTTTCGCGCAACCAGGAAAGTGAGGCGGACGTCATTGGGCTTAAATATATGGCGCGGGCGGGCTTCGATCCTCGTCAGGCCGTACCTCTGTGGCAAAACATGGAAGCGGTGGCTGGTGGCAACAAACCGGCTGAGTTCATGTCCACTCACCCGTCCAGCGACAAACGCATTGACGATCTGATCTCTGAGTGGGGCGAAGCTTTGCCACTGTATAACGAAGCTTTAGAAGCCGGTCGAGATCCAAACTGCATCGAACCACAGCCGTAACGGCGAAAATTTTCGCGATTTCTGCGAAAATAGCGTGGCTCATGATCAGACCACGCCAACAACGATACCGCTTAGCGACACTGTCGCCTGTCCTTCTACTCGCGCTGCTTGGCGGCTGCGCGACGTTTGAGGATTTCCTGGGTCGAGCGGACAACGAAAAAAAGGCGGCGCCAGTACCGCTAAGTGAACGACCCGTCGAGGAGCCCGCGCTCCTCAATCATTACGTCATCGAATCACCCGAACAAACGGTTGTGGGTGTGCCGCAAATCGTATTGACTGATGGTGACGATACGTTGTCGGACCTGGCGCGTACCTACGGTCTTGGTTACGACGAATTAATCGCAGCGAACCCGGAGGTGGATCCTTGGTTGCCTGGCGACCAGACACCTGTGTTATTACCGACACAATTCGTTTTGCCAAGTGTCGAGCGCGCCGGAATTGTTCTTAACATTGCCTCGAAGCGACTGTTTTATTTTCCTGAGATGCCAGAGGGACAGCCGCAGGTCGTGAAAACCTATCCGATCGGCATCGGTCGGGTTGGCTGGGAAACCCCATTGGGAGCAGCGACGGTCATCGCCAAGGCGGTTGATCCGGCGTGGTATGTGCCGGCATCGGTGCGTCGCGAGCATGCGGAAATGGGCGATCCATTGCCGTCGGTGGTGCCAGCCGGTCCGGACAACCCGCTTGGATCACGGGTATTGAAACTCGACATGCCGGGCTATCTCATACACGGAACCAATCAACCCTATGGCGTGGGTATGCGAGTAAGTCATGGATGCGTTCGTCTGTATCCGGAGAACATCGAATATCTGTACGAACTCGTCAACATTGGCGAACCAGTGCAGATCATCAACGAACCATTCTTGCTCGGTGACCTGAACGGCGAGCTGATCTTCGAGGCGCATGCGCCGCTCGAAGACGACACAATCAGCCCGGACGATCGCCTTAATGATTTGTTCGTTGGTTTTGGGGAATCAGCGACGCACGAACTGACGGTCAATGTGGAGCGAAATATTCGCGATGTGGTCGCTACGGCCAATGGTGTACCTGTCAATGTAACGTCCTATTCCGAAGACGATGTACTTGCACGGGCAAGGTTGGTTCGTAACATCGTCGAACAAGACCCTGACGCGCCGACGCTGTCTGAAGTCCGTGAGATGATGGACGAGGTCATGCTGGAAGACGATCAAACGTAATAGCGCAGGAATTCCTCTGGCAATTCCGATGTATCGTCCGGTGCGTCTGACGTGACTGGCAAACTGCGCGAATTGTAAGTATTCCAAAACAACAAAGACTGGTCCGCCAAACTCGGATCATTAGCATCATGCAATAGCGCCGCCATGGCCTTGCCCGAATAGGTGCTCTCCAGTGTCAGTCCAAGATCGTCTCGCGCAAGCTCGATTGCGCGATCGGTAGCTGCATTCGATATGGCGTATCCATCACCAAAAAAATCGTCGCGAAAGCGAAGCTTTACCTGCGTCGCAAGTTGATCTGGAATCGTCGCATCAGTACGCCGCATCATCTCCGCAGTCTTGTTGATCAGTCTCTGCATTGCGGCTCGATTCGCGACTGACTCGTGCGTTACCCGGATTGCCTGAACTTCGGTGGGCAATCCCGCTAGTGCTAAACCTAGTGCGAGGCCGGCGGCTGTGCCCATCGTCCCATTGGCGACATACAGTCGATCGGGCGCGGCGATTCCGGCATGCTCTATCTGCACAGCCAGCTCGAGTCCTGCATTCACGAATCCCAGCACGCCAAGCCAGCTGGAGCCGCCAATCGGAATCACCCAGGCGCGGCGGTTTTGCAGGTACTTGCGCATCGTATTCACACGGCTGCGTCGTCCACCACCAAAACGAACGATCTCCGTGTGGTTCCTGAGGTGCATATTCAGCGTGATCGGCGCCTTAGCTGTCTTCTCCTGATGCGACAGGAAACAGGTGCACTCAAGGTCCAGTTGTGTCGCGTAAATTGCCGTCGCTAACGCATGATTCGACGCGACCGTTCCGAATGTTGCAACGCGCCTCGCATCGCGTTCTTTAGCGCGTTGCAGAACATACTCGAGTTTTCGAATCTTATTTCCGCCGTACAGCTCGCTGCTCAGGTCATCACGTTTTACAAGTACCGGAAACCGTGTCGGGGTACTCGAAAACGCGTGTTCCTGCAGTGGCGTCGGCAAGTCGGCGATCGAAATCTTTGGCAAGCGCATCGCCAGATGTGGGTAAAACATGCCGAGCGAATCATTCATCACATTAATAGTAGCTAATCGAATAGCATATGGCGCGGGCACTGATTAGAATACGCACACGAATATCTGACTGTTGCGGAGATAAACTTGTCAGATTCAGCTGACCGTGGCATCACGGTCACCGAAATGGCAGCGATGGATCAGCCCATCGATGTCTTACGTGAGACTGCGGCCGCATTCGTCGGACGCGCGCTCCGCGGCCCCATAAACGAACCCGTATTGGTGCATGGTTTCGGCGAATTTCGCCGACGCTTTGGCGATGTCTGGACGCGTTCAAGTCTCGGCCCAGCGGTGCAGTTGTTTTTCGAACACGGAGGCAAGAATCTTTACATCGTTCGTGTCGCAAACAATGCGCGTGGCGCGATGATTTGCCTGCCGGCGAGTGGTACTGCGTTGGTACTCAGAGCGCTGGAGCCAGGCTCTACAGAGTCGATTCGCGCAGCTATCGACTACGATGGAATTCAGGATGCAAATGACGAGTGTTTCAATCTCACTTTGCAGCGCGTTGATCCGGCGACCGGACTGGTTGTTGACCAGGAGCTATTCCAGCAAGTCAGCATCAGCGATGAGAGCAATAATTTCGTTGTTGATGCGTTATTGAATTCAACTTTAGCGCATGTCGAAAGCCCGTTGCCAACGCATCGACCGGAGAAGACCCTAAGCGCAAACAACGCATTCGGCACGGCGTACCTTGGGCACACGCAGGAGGGTACCGACGGACACGAGTTGTCGGACTACGACCTCGTTGGATCGCGCAAACATGAAGCGGGGTTGTTTGCGCTCGAACAAATTGATCATTTCGACATGCTTTACATGCCACCGCCCGGTAAGCATCGCGATCTCGGGCCGACGTCGGTGTTGGCGGCAGAACGCTATTGTCGCGAACGAGGTGCAATGATGCTTGTTGACCCGCTGAACGACTGGAAATCGGCCGATGCAGCTATCGCCGGTATACGTCAATTGGGTTACGCCAGTCCAAACTTACTCGGCTATTTTCCACGTATGTATCATCGATACGATGAGGGAACACCGGCGCGTGTCGTTGGTGGTGCGTTGGCCGGGCTGTTGTGCAAACTCGATCGTAAGCACGGCGCCTGGAGTGATCTGGACCAGCAGGGACTCGGCCTTAGTCGCAACCTGGTGCCGGCGATCGACATTGCCGAGGAACAGGAGCCGAGCTTGATTCGTGCCGGCATGAATGTGATTGCCAATGGACCGGCGAGTTCGTCGCGTGTGCACGGGTCGGTGACTTTGGGACGAGGCAGCGTGTCGGATCGTCGCTTTAGAAGTCTGCCGGTGCGACGCTTGTGTTTACAGGTTGTGAGCGCTATCGACGAAGCAACGCGTTGGGCTGTATTTGAAGACGAAACTGCGCGCCTGGCAGATCGTATTCGCGTTCAAGTCATCGCGTACCTGACTTGCCTCGCCGAAATAGAGGCGTTCGAAAACGATAGGTTTATCGTTGAGTGTGACGCCGGCATGCGCAAACGGGAGTCAGGCGCCGAACACGGCTTCGCCATTTTCGTCGCCTTTCAGCCGCAGGGCTGCAAGGAAGCGGTTTCATTCACATTGCACCAGACAGTGTCCGGCAGTCGCGTCACGAGCACCGCCTTCGCCCCAGGCTGATCAGGCCAACCAGGCGGGCGCCAGCTGGCTGCGCCCAGCGGTTTCCTGCTAGCCGAACGTCAATTTGACATAAATCCAAAGATTTCCAGTGTTAATTGCGTCAACGTATTCGGTAGTAGGGACGTTAGTATGGCGTCGGGTTCTCAAAAACCTGCTGCTATCGGAACAAGCCGCGAATCCAGGGTCTAATCAAGAGCAATGATGAAAACAGCAAAAATCATATCAATCGTCGCGTCATCGTTACTTGCCTTAGCCGGTTGCGGTGGAGGATCAGGCGGCAATAACAATCCACCACAACCACCCACACCAATCACGAAAGCTGAGGCCTACCAGTTCTTAAACCAGGCGAGCTTCGGTGCGACAGAAGCCGAAGCACAGATCGTCATCAATATGGGTTACGAGGCGTGGATTGACGATCAGCTGCAAAAGCCGGCGTCATTGCAATTGCCGCACCTGCAATCTTTGCCGCGTCCGCAATTCCTGTTCCAGTTACAACCTGATCGTGCCGACATATGGTTTCAACATGCGTTGCATGCCGACGATCAGTTGCGGCAACGCGTAGCATTTGCACTGTCGGAAATCATGGTTGTATCTGAGCTAGGTGTACTCGGCAACCTGACCTATTCTCTCGGCGGCTACTACGACGTGTTGTCTCGCAATGCGTTCGGCAACTACCGCGATCTGATTGAAGAAGTGACTTTGCATCCGGCGATGGGGATGTACCTCAGCATGCTGGGTAACGAAAAACCCGATCCTGTAAACAACATCCGGCCCGACGAGAATTACGCGCGTGAACTGATGCAGTTGTTCTCTATCGGCCTCGTCGAACTCAATGCCGATGGGTCCATTGTGGTCGACGCGGAAGGACAGCCAGTACCGACCTACGACCAGGCGACAATCGAGGGCTTTGCACACGTATTTACGGGCTGGACTTTTGCGGGCGCGTTCAATTTCCAGAACGCGTTTCCGAACGATGCCAACCAGGTCGTTCCAATGCAGTTGTATCCGGCGTTTCACGATACCGGCAGCAAAGCGCTGCTAAACAACTTCGTCATCCCTCCGGGTCAGACGGGCGACGAAGACTTGCGAGACGCACTCGATAATATTTTCGATCATCAAAACGTTGGACCGTTCATCGCAATTCGGCTAATTCAGCGGCTTGTGACCAGTAATCCATCTCCGGGCTATGTGGCACGCGTTGCGGCGGTGTTCGACAACAATGGCGCCGGCGAACGCGGCGACTTGGCGGCAGTCGTCAAAGCGATCTTGCTGGATGTTGAAGCCCGGCCCGATTCGCCGCAGGAGATCGATGGCAAGCTGAAAGAACCACTACTTCGACTGACGCAATTCTGGCGATCTTATGACGCGGCGTCGGCGAGCGGGCGCTATCCGATCAACTACGCCTATATCGTTCTTGGTCAGGGCGCATTGCAATCGCCGTCGGTGTTCAACTTTTTTAGCCCGTTCTACGCGCCACCCGGGGAGATCAGGGATAACAACCTGGTCGCCCCCGAACTAGCGATCGCGACCGAGTATCTGAGCACATTCGTCACTAACTACATGTTCTTTCAGACGTTTCTCTGGAATCACGAAACGGACCCTCAGGGGCAGGGCATCACCGAAGACACTGTCATGATCGATTTCGCTGCAGAGACTGCGATCGCCGGTGACGTCGATGCACTGATCAACATGGTCGCCGGAAAACTGCTTGCCGGACAGATTTCGGACACCTTGCGCACTGAAATTACCGGCATGCTGGCGCGGATTCCAGCGGATCAAACACTGCTACGAGCTGCAGAAACTATATATCTCGTAGTGACTTCACCTGAATATGCGTACCAAAGATGAGTCGCAAAATGAAAAAGATTAACCGACGTGCGTTTCTTAAGACCAGCAGTGCAGCGGCTGCTGCCACTTTCGCTAGTACGCCGGGCGCGGCATTCTCGCAAGTCGTAGGTGGCGGCGCGCCATTTACTGACTATCGTGCATTGGTCTGCGTCTTCATGTTCGGCGGCAACGACTCGTTCAACATGCTCATGCCCAGAAGTAATGCCGAGTACAATGTATATGCAACATCGCGTCAGAATCTGGCGGTTGCGCAACAAGATATCTTGCCTATCAATCCGTTGACGCCGGACGTTGTCCAATACGGTGTGCATCCTGCGATGTCGAGCTTGCAGCAGTTGTTCGAAGGTGGATCAGCGGCCTTTGTTACAAACGTTGGGCCACTCGTTGAACCGACGACTAAAGACCAGTTCTTCAACCAGTCTGTGAACTTGCCACCACAGCTCTTTTCGCACAACGATCAACAAGATCAGTGGTTTTCGCTTAAGGGCAAGGCGACTACGAAGACGGGCTGGGCGGGTCGCATGGCCGACTTGATTCGCAGCAATGTTGCCGGGCAACAAATGGCAACCAATGCGTCACTATTTGGCACCAATCTGTTCCAGTCTGCCGATGAAACTGTTGCTTACGTGATGGGGCCTGGCGGACCGTTGCAATTTGAAGGTTTTTCGACGGACCCGACCAATATCGGATTCGAGCAACGAGAAGCATTTCGGCGAATCATCGATGCGAACTACGGCTCGATTTACGAGCGCGGTTTCGCGGATGTACAACGCCGGGCTATTGACGCGGCCGACACAGTAACCGCCGCCATTGAGTCACCCGAAGCGCAAGCTGTAATGACGCCGTTTCCGATGTCGCAACTGGGTGGGCAATTGCAAACTGTGGCCAGGCTCATCGCAGCCAGGGCGCAATTACAGATGCAGCGGCAAGTATTTTTCGTGGCCGCTGGCGGATTCGATTCGCACGACAATCAAAATGCCGATCAACCAGGGCTACTTGCGGGCATCAGCGAGGCTATTGCAGCTTTTCACGCAGCAACAGTTGAGATTGGCGTCGAGTCGGAAGTAACGACGTTCACTCAGTCCGATTTTGGGCGCACGCTGACATCAAATGGTGATGGCACAGATCACGCGTGGGGTGGCAATCAACTGGTCGTCGGTGGTGGTGTCCGCGGGCAGGAACTCTACGGCACGTATCCGCTGTTGCAGATTGGCGGTGATGATGACGTAGGTGGTGGTCGCATGATCCCCACAACGTCGGCGGATCAATACGCGGCCACAATAGCCAAGTGGTTCGGAATCCCGGATATTGAGCTCGATATCGTGGCGCCAAATATCGATAATTTTGCCACTCGCGATCTGGGCTTTATGGTCTGATATCCTTCCCCGACTTACGTATTCGGGAAAGTTTTCATGAGAATTATTCTGTTCGCATCGTTGGCGATGCTGCTGCTTGGTGGTTGTAGTTCTGAACAAGCCAGCGAACCTGAAATGGATACAGCGACCGCGTTTGCGGCTTTGCTCGAAGACCATTTCGAGGCCAATCTCGTGCTTAGTCCGGTATCGGCGACGAATATTGGCGATTACCGTTACAACGATCAGTATGCGAATTCGATCGGCCCCGAGCACCGCGCCAAGCGGCATGACCTCAACACCGAGTTTCTCGCGCGCCTGGCTGACATAAATCGTGACGAATTGAATGCGCAGGAGCAATTGAGCTACGACATGTTCAAGCTCAAGCGGGAAATTTCGCTCGCGGGCGAACGCTTTCCGTCACACCTGGCACCAATGAACCAGTTTCGTTCGGCGACCAGTTCTTTTGTCAGACTTGGCAGTGGCAGCGGCCAGCATCCGTTCGAAACCGTCAAACACTATGACGACTTTCTTGGCCGCATAGACGGCTTTGTTGTTTACGTCGACCAGTCGATTGAGAACATGAAAGAAGGCGTACAACAGGGCATCACGCAACCCAAAGTGCTTATGCACAAATACGTGCCGCAGGTACAGTCGCAGCTGGTCGACAATGCGGAAGACAGTGGTTTCTACACGCCGATCGAGAATATGCCAGACAGTTTCTCTGCCGCTGATCGTGAGCGGCTGACGGCGGCGTACAAGGATGCGATTGAAAACAAGCTGGTTCCCGCTTACTCGCGTATCAATAATTTTATGGGCGATGAATATCTCGCTGCGGCACGCGACTCAGTCGGACTATTGGACCTGCCCGACGGCGACGCATGGTATGCGTACAAAGTTCGTCAAATTACGACGACCGACATGTCGCCCGAAGAAATTCACCAGATCGGGCTCAATGAAGTGGAGCGAATTCACGGCGAAATGCGTGGCGTTATGCAGGAGATCGGCTTCGATGGTGACCTGCAAGACTTCTTCGAATACGTTTTTGCCGACCCACAGTTTTTCTACACTGAGCCCGAGCAGCTGATTAAGCACTATCAGGACATGTCGGCGCACATTGAGAGCCTTGCGCCGAAACTATTCGACGTTGCCCCCGAAACAACGTTTGAAGTGCGTAGGGTTGAACCGTTTCGCGAAGCTTCAGCGAGTAAGGGCTCGTACCAAAGCGGCTCAGTCGAAGGTAATCGTCCCGGCATCTTTTACGCGAATGCATATAGCGTCGAATCGCGACCGAAGTGGGACATGCAGTCGCTCTTCTTGCATGAGGCGATCCCAGGGCACCATTTTCAGATCTCGTTGCAGCGCGAGAATGAGGCGTTGCCGCGCTTCCGTCGCTTCGGTGGATTTACAGCCTACAGTGAGGGGTGGGGCCTGTATTCCGAATCGCTTGGCAAAGAACTTGGTGTGTACACGGATCCAATGGACTACTTTGGCTCGCTGAACGCAGAACTGTGGCGCTCAATTCGGCTGGTTGTCGACACGGGTATCCACGCCAAGGGCTGGACGCGTCAACAGGTACTTGATTACATGTTTGCTAATTCGGCGACATCGGAAGCACGTGCAGTGTCAGAGGCCGAAAGATTCATGGCGATTCCCGGACAGGCGCTGGCTTACAAGGTCGGCATGTTGAAGATTCGCGAGATTCGAGCCAACGCGGAGGCGCAACTCGGCGACAAGTTCGACGTGCGAGCTTTTCATACCGAGATTCTGAAAGATGGGCCGATGCCGCTGTCGATGCTCGAAGAGAAACTACAAGGGTGGGTTAACTCACAGCTCTGAATGGACCGCATTGCTCGCATGCATCGCATTTGGGACACGATTCGTGACATCCCCAAGGGCAGCGTTGCGAGTTATGGCCAGATAGCGGAAGTCGCCGGCATCCCGCGTGGTGCTCGTCAGGTCGGTTACGCACTGAGGCATTTGCCCGATAAGCACGATGTGCCATGGCACAGAGTGATACAGGCGTCCGGCAAGATTGCGTTCGACAAGGACACGTCGCAGTTTGAAGAACAGAAAAAACGACTCATGCTGGACGATGTCGCGGTAATAGGTGGCCGAATCGATATGCAAAAGTATCGGTGGCAACCCGATCTCGACGAATTGCTGTGGAAACCGTCAGCCGCATGGGACGACGATTGAGCCTCAAGAGCAAAATTCGCTCGTTGCTTATTTCGGCGCTCTTTAGTGGAAAAGGTCGCGCAATTAAACGCCGTTTGGCCGAATTTAAGAGGCGTCTCAGCGGCAGACCGCACGTGGTGCACGTCTTTCTCGAGCTCGACGATCCGTATTCCTATTTGCTTGTGCAGTACCTTCCAGAATTTCGTGCGGGTTACGACGTAGAGCTGCGCGTTCATCTGACACAGGCTCTGGGTGAGGCCTATCGCCCGCGTGCCGACATGCTCGCAGTTTATGCAGAGCAGGACTGCGAACGTGTTGCGCGCGAACTGGGCGTAGCATTTCTCGACAAAGGTAAGGCACCGCCCGTCGAACACCGACGCGCTCTCATCGATGCCCTGGCCGCCCGTAAGGCGAGCGAGGATTTTACCGACGATGTATTCGAAGCGATCAACTTGTACTGGCGTGGCGACGCGGAGGGCGTTACACGACGTGTTAGTAGCACCGACTTAACGGGACAGGGCGATGCGATGTTGCAACGTAGCCAGGACCAACTCGAAAAACTCGGTCACTACAACGCGGCAACAATGTTTTACGGAGGGGAATGGTACTGGGGCATCGATCGTCTGCACTATCTCCGCGATCGCCTCGATGCCTTGGGCGTGCAGCGTCAAGACGCGCCCAATTCGACAATGCCGTCAATGCAACAGGTCTCGCACATCTCGTTGCCGGTTTCGCCGCCAAGTACTGCGCATGAATTGCCGCCATTGGAGTTCTTCTTCTCGTTTCGCAGTCCTTATTCATATCTGGCATTAGCTCGGACCATTGAAATCGCTGAAGCATTCGGGCTTGAACTCAAAATACGGCCGGTGTTACCGATGGTTATGCGCGGGATGCAGCTGCCGCGATCGAAGCTTCTCTACATCGCGATCGACACCGCGCGCGAGGCCGAGCGAAGCGCTATCCCTTTCGGTAAGTTTGCAGATCCTATTGGGGTTGGCGTCGAGCGCTGTCTTGCCACATATTTCTATGCGGAGGACGAAAAAAAGAGTCGCGACTTTCTACGCAACGCCGGTGAAGCGATCTGGGCATTGGGCGTCGACGTCGCTACCGACAAGGGCTTGCGTAAAGTAACCGGTCGAACCGGATTGTTCTGGCCTGACGTCAAGGCGGCGATCGCCGACGATAACTGGCGCTCTATCGTTGATGCGAATCGCGATTCGATGACCGAATCGGGTTGTTGGGGTGTGCCAACATTGAGGCTTGGCGAGTTTACAATCTGGGGGCAGGATCGATTGTGGTTGCTGGTCCGACACATTGAAGAACAATGCGATACGGGTGACGGGATATTAGTATGACAACAGTGATTTTTTCGCACGGCCAGGAATCAGGTCCCTGGGGTACAAAAATTCGATCCATGGCAGAGCTCGTCAAGAGTCTCGGTTGTGCCGCCGACAGCATCGATTATCAAGGCATCGCAGATCCGACAGAGCGCGTTGATAAGTTGATGGCAGAATGCGCGTCAATTGATGATGCGCTGGTACTGGTCGGCTCAAGCATGGGCGGCCATGTTGCAACGAGCGCGGCTGCGGAGCTGGAAGCTGTCGGGCTGTTCGTTCTAGCGCCGGCGTATTACATGCCAGGATATGAAGAACTCACGCCGACGCCGCCCGACATACCCATTTGCATCGTGCATGGCTGGAACGATGATGTCGTGCCGGTCGAAAACAGTATTCGCTTTGCGGCAGGCTGTAATGCTGAGCTGCACGTGCTCGACAGTGATCACCGGCTGACCGCAAATATTGATGAAATCAACTACTATCTGAAGCGATTTATTGAGACCCTCTCCACGTGAGTATAAGAACAACAGGAGGCAGGCTATGAGGTTTTTACTCGTTCTAATCGTCGTTGCATTCGCCGGCTGCGGCGGACCCTCTGACGAGTCCGAAGTACCGGAAGAGATGGAAACAGCGGCCGACGGCTTGCAGGAATCATTGGATACCACGATCCAGAAAGCCGAAGATGTCGAGGACGCGCTGCAAGAAGCGGCCGACGAACTCGACGCGGCGATCGATGAAGCGTCTGGCGAAAACTGACACGCAGGAGCGGCATTTACGCCGTGACTAATTAAGTGACCTTTATCATTCGACCTCTTTATTGGCTGGCCGGTAAGCTATTTTCAGTCTGGGCACGACCTGCGATTCAGCCTGAGGCTCCGGCCGAGATCGTCAGCGATCCGGACGCGGAAGTTTGTTACGTGCTTGAGAATGGCGGGCTGGCAGATTTGTTGGCGTTGGAGCGCGCCTGCGAGAAGAGTGGTCTTCCATCGCCAAATACGTCATTTGAATATTGCGGCCAGCGGTTTTCTCGCCGCTTCGTCGTGTTACGCCCTCTTCGCGGATTCTGGTTTAGACGCCTGGTGCCCGAAGGGTCCGGGCGTTTGCGAGAGATTATGGCGACGTCCGAAGGCAACGACCAAGAGCTATTACTTATTCCGGTAGCGATCTATTGGGGGCGATCACCCGAAAAGGAAGCGTCCTTCTTCAAGTTGATGTTTTCGGAGAACTGGGATGTTGTCGGCCGAACGCGAAAGTTCTTTGCAACGCTGTTGCATGGCCGCAGTACTCTGTTGCGTTACAGTGATGCGCTGCCGTTAACGTCGATAAATCGCGACGGCCTTGAGGCTGCGATTTCGTTTCGAAAAGTATCGCGAATCTTGCGTGTGCACTTTCGGCAACGCCGTGCCGCCACGGTCGGTCCGGACCTGTCGCATCGTCGTACGATGGTCAACCAAGTGTTGCTTGCACCCGGCGTGACCAAAGCAATCGTTGCCGAAGCTGGCGACGATGCGAGAAAGCAGGCGGAATCGCGCGAAAAAGCACGCAGTTATGCGATGGAAATAGCGGCCGATATTTCCTATCCGACATTGCGCGTCATCCAGCGCTTTCTACGCTGGCTGTGGAATCGAATCTATGACGGCATCGAACTCAAGCATGTAGAACGACTGCACGATGTCGCGAAAGAAAAAGAAGTGATTTACGTCCCATGTCACCGCAGTCACTTCGACTATTTGTTGCTTGGCTACATTGGCTGGGAGGAAGGTTGGCAGTTACCGCACATTGCGGCTGGCATTAATCTGAACATGCCAATTATCGGTCCAATTCTGCGTCGTGGCGGCGCGTTTTTTCTACGTCGTAGCTTCCGTGGCAACCGCCTGTACACAGCGGTGTTCGATGCATACTTACACCAGGTCCTCGTGCGCGGCTATTCGATCGAGTACTTCGTTGAAGGTGGTCGCAGCCGAACCGGACGATTGCTCGAACCCAAGGGTGGCATGCTCGCGATGACGGTGCGTTCCTACATCAAGGATCCGAAACGCCCAGTTGTTTTCGTGCCCATTTACTTCGGCTACGAGAAGTTGATTGAAGGCGATTCGTTTATCAACGAGCTAGGTGGCGGCGAGAAGAAATCGGAATCATTGCTCGGACTGATACGCTCAGTGAAGTCACTGCGCGAGAATTTCGGTAGCGTCTACGTGAATATCGCCGATCCAATCGAGCTTGAGCCGGTCCTGGCTGCGGCGGACCCCGACTGGCGTGAAAAGGCCGCCGGTAAAGAGGACAAACCCAAGTGGCTTAACGACGTCGTTGACGAAATCGGCGCCGGCATCATGGTTGGCATCAACTCGGCAGCGGCTGTCACACCGATTAGTTTGCTGGCCTATGTCTTGCTGGCAACATCGAAGCAGAGAATCGGTGCTGCCGAGCTCGAGTCGCAAGTGCAATTGAGTCTTGATCTCATGAACCGCTTTCGCTATTCGGAATCGGTTACTGTGCCTGACTGGACACCGGCTGAGATTATCGCGCACGGCGAAAAGCTGGATGTGATTAGCCGGACGTCTCACCCGATGGGCGACATCATAAGCATGCCTGAGCACACAGCCGTGCTCATGACCTATTTCCGTAACAACATCCTGCATTTGCTCGCTGTTCCAGCGTCTGTCGCATGCTGTTTTATTCAGGGTCGTCAGCTTGAGCTCGAAGAGATTCAGCGATTGATTCGACTGATTTACCGCTTTATGCAAAAAGAACTCACGCTTAAGTGGGACGTTGAAGATATCGCCGGAGTGACCTCCGACGCAGTGGACGCATTGGTTGATCTCAAACTTCTGACTCGAGCGGGTGATACGCTGGTTCGACCGCCGGCAGGTTCTGCAAAAGCCTATCAGCTGCTGATGTTGGGCCAATCAATGGTGCCCATGCTGCAACGCTTCTATCTTGTCATAGCATTGCTGGTTAGCCACGGCTCTGGAACGCTGTCGCGTGCGCGCCTCGAGAAGATGTGTCAATCGAGCGCCGAACGACTGTCGATGATCTACGGTTTGCACTCACCGGATTTCTTCAACAAGACGTTGTTTCACGATTTTATTCGCAAGCTGCAGGATCTGGAGGTGTTACGTCGCAACAGCGAAGGCGGGTTGGATTTTGACGAAGACCTCGTTGGCATCGGTGCGGACGCTCGACTCGTTCTCGGCGAGGAGATTCGGCACAGCATCCTGTCGCTGACCGCTCCTGAGGAATTGAGCGACGAATGAAGGTTGTATCGTTTTATCGTTTCCTGGATCTCGCGGATCCCGAATCGTTTCGTGATCTCCTTGAAAGTCTGTGTGTCGAACAAGGCCTGCTTGGGACGGTGCTGGTCGCCCACGAAGGCTTCAATGGCACATTGGCGGGAGAACGGCTAGCCGTCGAAACGGTATTCAGCTGGATTGAGCGCGAGTTGTCACTCAATACACCAATCGACGCACGCTGGACAGACGCGACGGAGGCGCCATTTTTACGCATGCGAGTGCGCTGCAAAAAGGAAATCGTCACGCTTGGCCGGCCGGATATCCGGCCGCATGAAAAAACCGGCATTCATGTACAACCTGAAAACTGGAATGCGTTAATCGAAGACCCGAACGTGCTGGTCATTGATACGCGCAATCATTACGAAGTCGAGGTTGGTACCTTTCCCGGCGCAGTTGATCCTGAGACCGATAGTTTCAGGCAGTTCAATGATTTCGCGCGTGGGTTGGCCGAGACATCAAGCGACAAGCCGCTCGCCATGTTTTGCACGGGCGGTATTCGCTGCGAAAAAGCAACGGCCTTAATGCTCGAACTCGGATTCGATGAGGTCTATCACCTGCAAGGCGGTATCCTAAATTACTTGTCAGAGATGACAGACGATGAAAGTCGCTGGGACGGTGAGTGTTTCGTCTTCGACAAACGCGTTGCGGTCGATCGCGATCTTGCCGAAGGCGGCTATGTCCAATGCCACGCCTGCCGCCGACCCCTCTCCACCGAAGACCTGGCCTCACCCAACTACGTAGAGGGAAAATCCTGTCCGAACTGTGTCGATGAGGCCAGCTAGCAACGGCGTACTCGCCCTTCACTCGAACTGCCTTTAACTCGCTCAGTGCGAGCACCCCATTGCTAGCTGGTATCAGCTACGCATCAAGGTCAGGAATGAGTTCGCTCTCTAAGTTGGAGATCATGTCTTTGATCAAGAGTTTGCGTTTTTTGAGCCGCCGAATGCGTAACTGATCGACCATCGGGTCGTGCTGCAGACGATCAATCAGGTAGTCGAGATCCCGATGACTGACGCGCAATTCACGTAGCCGTTCCAGGTTCTTAAAGCAATCAGTATCGACTTTTTCGGTCATCAGTTCCCATGCTACTCGCCGTCTGCGAGTAGCGCCAGCCAGTCGTGATCGGTCGGTCCGGTGACCAGGAACCAAGGGTTTAAAATGTCGGCTTTTTTGTTATAAGACAACGGTTTGCCGTCGAGCTCCAATACCTGCCCGCCGGCCTGTTCGACAACCGCTTGGGCTGCCGCTGTGTCCCATTCTGATGTTGGACCAAGACGCGGGTAAATGTCTGCATTGCCTTCGGCGACCGTACAGAATTTCAATGAGCTGCCCATAGGCACCATGTCGTGATCGCCGAGTTGCTCGAGAAATGCGTCGAGACTTGAGCCGCGGTGCGAACGACTGCCGACGATCCTGACGGGCGCACTGCTGGCGGCGGCTACGCGAATGGTCTGTGTCGTTCCGTCAGCACGCAGTTCTGAGCCGCGACCTTCGCAACCGATGTAGGTCTTGTCTTGCACCGGTACATGCACGACCCCGAAGACAGGGCGATGCGAATCGATCAACGCGATGTTCACGGTGAATTCACCGTTGCGATTGACGAATTCCTTAGTGCCGTCGAGAGGATCGATCAACCAATAGCGTTGCCACTGACCGCGTACGTCAAATTCGGGCAAGCCGTCTTCTTCGGAAATAATCGGAATATCAGGCGTGAGTTGCGCAAGACCAGCGACGATTGCATTGTGCGACGCGAGATCGGCCTGCGTCAGTGGCGATTCATCCGACTTATTTTGCACGTCGAAATCAGTCGCGTAGACTTCAAGGATCGCGCTCCCGGCCTTAACGGCGAGGGCAGTGATTGGTTCCACCAAATTATCGAGATCCATTTTCATTCCAGTGACACGACGGGCTGCGCAGTATAGAACAGTGACATTCGATCCCAAAACCGCACTTATTGATTGCGATACTTTATTGCTGGACATGGATGGCACGATCCTCGACCTCGCCTATGACAACTACATGTGGATGAAGCATGTCCCGGAGCGTTGGGCTGAAAAGAATGGCATGACTCTGGAAGAGGCGCAGAAGTATTTGCTTGGCAAATTTGGCAAGGCGCAAGGAGATTTGCGCTGGTATTGCCTGGATCACTGGAGCGAGCACCTGGAGTTGGATGTGGCGCAACTGCATCGCGACAACCACCATCTCATTGATTTCCTGCCCGGTGCGCGTGATTTCCTCAAGGCTGTTCGCGAGGCGGATATTAAGGTCATTATGGCGACAAATTCACATCAGGCAACGCTGGACCTCAAACACGAAGTCACAGGGCTCTGCGAGTATTTCGATGGCATCTACACATCGCATGAATTTGGATTTGCGAAGGAGCGTCAGGAGTTCTGGCAAGCCTTGCAGGAGGAAACGAACTTCGATCCGGAAACAACGATGTTCGTCGACGATAGCCATCCGGTGCTCGCCAGCTCCGCGACCTACGGTGTTAAGCACCCGGTTGCGATAAGCCGGCCGGACACATCACGACCCTCACGCGATAGCGAAGACTTCGTATCGGTTGAAGGCCTGGCCGAGCTGATTTAGCGGCGTCTTTGCGGCGGCCTGCGACCACCAGGTTTGCCACCACGGCCACCTGATGGTTTGCGCGGCTTGTACTTGGGCTTGGTAAGTTCGGGCAATATTGCCGGGTCGTAGTTCGCAACCGGAATTTTGTGGCCGATGTACTCTTCGATGTCGGGCAATGACATCGCATAGGTCTCGCAACCAAAACTGACGGCATCACCGGATGCGCCGGCGCGTGCGGTTCGTCCGATTCGATGCACGTAATCTTCGGCATCCTGTGGCAGGTCGTAGTTAATCACGTAATTCACGTCGGGAATGTGCAACCCGCGTGAGGCGACATCGGTGCCAATCAAAACCTGCAATTCGCCTTTCTGAAATTGCAGCAACATCCGCATCCGTTTGTTCTGCGGCACGTCACCGGAAATCGCTGCGGCCTGAATGCCGTTGGCTTCGAAATAGGCGCCGAGCTTTTCGGCTTCACGTTTCATATTTACGAATACCATGATGCGCGCCTGGCCCATTTCACGAATCAGACCGACCAATAGTGGCAGCTTGTCCTCGTTGGACGGAAAGAACACGGCCTGGCGTACGCGATCGGCGGTGACTTTGTCAGGCTCGATCCGAATCAGTTCGGGCTCATTCATATGTTCATAAGCCAATTCCATGACGCGCATGGAAAGCGTCGCTGAGAACAGCATATTGAGGCGCTTGCCGGGATCGGGCAGACGGCGCAGCAAATAACGAATGTCCTTGATAAAGCCGAGATCGAACATGCGATCGGCCTCATCCAGTACCGCGACCTCGACCTGGTCGAGCTTGAATACGCCTTGTTTGAAGTAATCGATAATGCGGCCCGGGGTCCCGATCAACAGATCGATGCCGTCCTGAATGGTCTTGCGCTGTTGCTCGTATCCGGTGCCGCCAAATGCCAGGCCCACCTTGAAGTCCGTGTGCTTGCCCAGGAGTTCTGCGTCCTTGGCGATCTGAATGGCCAGCTCTCTGGTTGGCGCGAGCATGAAAGCGCGCGGTTGCCGCTGCCCCTCAACCTTCGGATTCGAGGCCAGCAGCTTCTCGTAGGTGGCGATCAGAAAGGCTGCGGTCTTGCCCGTGCCCGTTTGTGCCTGCCCGGCCACGTCCTTGCCCTGTAGGGCTACCGGCAGCGTACTGGCCTGAATGGGGGTACAGAATTCGAAGCCGGCGTCACGGATGCCCGCCTGTACGCTCTCAGAAAGCGTGAGTGAATCAAATCTGAGGTCACTCAGATGGTTATCTGCCATAGGATTTGTACCGGAAAATGCGCATATTAGACTTGCAAATTGGCTCGCGACGCGTTCAAATTGGCCAAACCGACGCGACAATCGTCGCACCCGCCAGTTTCGCAATCACCAGAAATCTGTAAGAAGCCGCGAGAAAGCTGCGACATATTGCCTGATAGACACGGCAGCGTCATCCATTTTTAGCGTAATCGTTCGTCAGAACACCGATAACGGTACGCAAATACTCAAACCAACCATCAAAGATATGGAGGAAGTGACCGGTGAGCGAGAATATCGTGCATACCAGTGATAACGAATTTGAAGCTGATGTATTGCAATCGGACAAGCCAGTTTTGATCGATTTTTGGGCCGAATGGTGCGGGCCCTGCAAGATGATCGCACCGCTGTTGGACGATGTGGCAGGCGAATACGCCGACCGCATGTCTGTCATCAAGCTCAATATTGATGAAAATCCGAACACAGCTCAAAAGTTCGGTATCCGCAGCATCCCAACATTGATGCTGTTCAAGGACGGTGCCGTACAAGCGCAAAAGCTCGGCGCCATGTCCAAGTCACAGTTGACTGAATTTTTGGAAACTAATTTGTGAGAGGGTACTTGGGTAATCAATCAAACAGCCGGCCGCAAAGGCAAGGCAACAAGAACAAGGGTGGCAACCGTAGACGTCGCAGACGTCCGCAACAGCACGATCAATTTCCTGATGACGACGAGAGTTCATTAGAAGTCATCCCACCTGAACAGCTCGAACAGAGCAAAAACATCATGAACCTGACCGAGCTCAAGAGCCGGCCGGCGGCCAGTCTCGTAGAGCTTGGCCAGACGCTGGGGCTTGAAGATCTCGCGCGTCACCGCAAACAGGAAATGATCTTCTCGATTCTCAAGGCGCACGCCAAGAATGGGGAAGACATTTATGGCGACGGCGTACTCGAGATTCTGCAGGACGGCTTCGGCTTCTTGCGTTCCTCGGACGGTTCTTACCTGGCTGGACCGGATGACATTTACGTCAGTCCGAGCCAGATCCGCCGCTTCAGCCTACGTACCGGTGATACGGTTGCAGGCCTGATTCGCCCACCAAAAGACGGCGAGCGCTATTTCGCGCTGCTCAAAGTCGGCGAGATCAACCATGACTCGCCAGAGAATGCGCGCAACAAGGTTTTGTTTGAGAACCTGACGCCGCTGTTCCCGACCGAGCGGCTCGTACTTGAACAGGGCAATGGCAGCACTGAAGATCTGACGGCGCGCATCATCGATATGGTTGCGCCGATCGGCAAAGGCCAACGCGGTCTGATCGTGTCACCACCGAAAGCCGGTAAAACGATGCTGTTGCAAAACATCGCTTCGGCTATCTGTGCCAATACGCCGGACGTTGATCTGATGGTGCTGCTCATCGATGAGCGCCCTGAGGAAGTCACCGAGATGGAGCGCACAGTTCGCGGTGAAGTTGTGTCATCAACCTTTGACGAGCCGGCAAGCCGTCACGTTCAGGTTGCTGAAATGGTCATCGAAAAAGCAAAGCGACTCGTCGAGCACAAGCGCGACGTCGTTATTCTGCTGGACTCGATTACGCGACTGGCACGCGCGTACAACACTGTTGTGCCGTCATCCGGTAAGGTTCTGACCGGTGGTGTTGACGCCAATGCATTGCATCGTCCGAAGCGATTCTTCGGTGCGGCACGCAATATTGAGGAGGGCGGCAGCCTGACGATTCTGGCGACCGCACTGGTCGACACAGGATCGAAGATGGACGAAGTCATCTACGAAGAGTTCAAAGGCACGGGCAACATGGAGATCCATTTGGATCGACGTATTGCTGAGAAACGTGTGTTCCCGGCAATCAACATCAATCGTTCGGGTACGCGTAAAGAAGAGTTGCTGACGGACCCGGCCGAGCTGCAGAAAATGTGGGTGCTCAGAAAAGTGCTGCATCCCATGGATGAACTTGCCGCGGTCGAGTTCCTGCTGAACAAGATGCAGGACACGAAGACCAACGCGAAATTCTTCGAGGCCATGAAGAAGTAGACCGACAGATCCGTCCTTTCGAGGCGTAAAATCTAGGCACACTCCAGAATCCAGTCGCCCGCCTGCGACCGATTTTTCCGTGGCCGCCCGTCTAATTGGGCAGGTGCTGGGAGAATGGATGCTATGCCGGTATATCTTGATGATAAAAGGCTTGTCAAACAGTTACTTGCGGGTGACCGCCAGGCCTTCGACAGGTTCTTCGAGGAGAACTTCGCGAGACTCTACAGGTTTGCAATTGCGCGCCTGTCGGACGATCCGGAGAGCGCTCGGGAAGTCGTGCAGATTACGTTAACTCGCGCCGTGCGCAAGCTGGCCACATTTCGCGCCGAATCGGCGTTGTTTACGTGGTTATGTGCGATCTGTCGCAACGAGATAAGCGATCACCTTCGACGCCAGGGGCGGTATCGCGACCATATCGTTTTGGTCGAGGATTACCCCGAAGTTCAGGCGGCGGTCGATTCATTCCAGACACCTATTGAAGACAGCCCGGAGCGGCAGTATCAGCGCGTTGAAGCGATGCGCCTGATCCAGGTCGCGCTCGATCGGCTGCCTGCAAAATACGGAAACGTCTTGGAATGGAAATATGTTGAAGGCCACTCAGTAAAAGAAATTTCGGCAAAGCTGGAGCTTGGCACGGAGGCTACGCAATCTTTGCTGGCGAGGGCGAAGCGCGCATTCGCTGACGCTTACTCGAGCTTGAATGAAGTGGCAGGCAACGCGACGAATGGGTTGGTGAAATCATGAGTACAACGGGTAACAACGGAGAAACGCGGACAGATGATGCTGTAGAGGCGTTGCTTGAACAAGCAATGCCGCGGCCGGCACCGCCGAGCAAGGATGAACAAATGATTAAGGAGGCAGTTTTTTCAGAATGGCAGGCGGTCACGTCTAAACGTAAGGCCCGTACACGGCTCACACGTCTAGCGGTTGCAGCAAGCGTTCTTCTGGGCGTAGCAGTGTCATTTAATCTGCTCAATAACAACGGCGTGGCAACGGTGCAAGTCGCGACCATCAGTACAAGTCATGGGTCGATCCATGTATTGGGTGCGCAATCAGAAGTGCATGACCTGACCGACCTGACAGTCATCACGGCAGGCCAGACAATCAAAACGAATTCGAATTCCGGCATTGGTCTTGAATGGGAAAATGGTGGCTCGCTGCGCATCGCGTCGGGTACACGTGTTGAGTTTGTCGCCAGTGACGAAATCTACTTGCGCTCTGGAAAAGTCTACTTCGACTCAATCCCGTCAGATCTGATTGCGGCAGTTTCAGCGGGCTCGAAAGAAGCGCATCTACGTATTCTGACCGATCAAGGCGTGGTGACACATTTCGGTACGCAATATATGACCGAATCTAGCGATGGCCAGTTGATCGTCAGTGTGCGCGAAGGCGAGGTTTTGATCGACGGCAACTACCATGACGAGAGGGCGTTGCAAGGCCAGCAGTTAAGAATCACTGGCAGTGCTCGCGCTTCTTTCGCCAATATTCCATCGCACGGTGAATTCTGGAGCTGGATTGAAGATGTCGCACCAGTTGTCGATACTGACGGTCGAAGCGTCGATGAATTTTTGACTTGGGTCAGTCGCGAGACAGGACTCGAGGTTGTGTATGAGGACCCTGCAACCGAACAGGCCGCCAGCGAAATTGTCTTAACAGGCAGTGCAAATGTGAAGCCACGTGAAGCGTTGGATTTATGGCTTTCGGCACAGGATTTAAACTGGTACATCGATGGGGGGACCATTATTGTGAGTTCAATCGACGGAAGTAGCGGTCGGTAGTCTTGCGAGCGCTACTCGCTTTTGTTCTATTTCTATCGGTGGTAGTCCAGGCTGCCGACGGCGACGCTGTGTCGTACGCTGGTCGCTCAATCGTTGAGGTGATCGACGAGTTTCGCGACGACGGCTATCCGTTCGCATACAGTTCGAACCTCGTTACGGATGATCTCATCGTAGTAGACGAACCCGACTCGGACGATCCGCGACAAATTGTCGAACAGATTCTCAAGCCACATCGACTGAAAATCGAAGACAAGGCAGGCGTCCTTTTGGTCGTACGATTCGATGCGGCAGGTGGCGTGAGCGGCAATATCCTGTTGGTCGTAACCAATAAGGGCAGCGAACGCCCGGTTGAGAATCCTGATATTACGATCGAGCCGCGCCTCAACGGCCGACACCAAATTATGCCTGGCGTTTTCGAGTATTCGGGTGTGGTGCCGGGCAGTTACAACTTCGGCATTGCGGCGCTTGGTTACGATGCCGTGCACCGAATCATCGACGTCTGGCCTGGTGAGACAATCGTTGTCAGTGTCGGCATGGCCACCGCAACCCCTGAAATTGAAACCATAGCGGTATCCGCGAGCCGCTACGAGATTCTGCGTGAGCTGGCCGCATCGCGTTTCGTTCTCGATCAACGCACGATCCAAAATATGCCAGATATTGGTGAAGATCCGATTCGGATTACGCAACGATTGCCCGGCGCCGCGGCAAGCGGGGCTTCAGCCAAGACGCATTTCCGTGGTGGTGAGGAATCCGAGATTGGCATCATGTTGAACGGTCATCCGCTGTTTGATCCGTACCACGTGCGCGACTATCAGAGTATTTTCAGCGCGATCGATTCGCGCGCAATCGAAGGCGTCGAAGTCTACACCGGTGGATTTCCAGTTCGCTTTGGCGATCGCATGAGTGGGCTTGTGCTAATGGAGTCGCTGGAATCATTACGGCCTCGACACACCGAAATTGGCGTCAGCGTATTTAATACGTCGGTTCTGACTGCGGGCAACTCTGCCGACCATCGCTGGCTATTTTCAGCGCGGCGTGGAAATTTGGACCTGGTCATAGACGAGAAATTCGGCCAACCAAGTTACTACGACGTTTTCGGCGAATTTGAATTCGATTTCTCGACTGATGCGACCTT
>JBPCYB010000082.1:0-25798 GCA_051007995.1 Woeseiaceae bacterium
GTACTTCATTGGCTGCTTCAACGCTTTCCATTCTCCGGAACGAAGACAATCGGTCTGGTGTTCGGCCGAGTTGAAGCGCAGACGATGTGGATTACGTTGCTCGAACCCCATCACAAGTCATATCGGCTCCCGCTAGCGGTGATCCGAGCCGTGATTCGCAGAATCCGTACAATGATAGGTTCGATGCTAAGGGCGATTGCTGGATAGTTAACTGACTATCGGCAACTCCAGGCGGAAACTTGTGCCCTCCCCCAAACTCGATGAAACGGAAAAGATCCCACCCAGCGATCGAACATACTCACGCGCCTGATACACACCAATGCCCATTCCCTGACTTCCTTTCGTACTATCAAAAGGACGGAATAGTCGAGATCGTATGAAGTCAGGCGACATTCCAACACCGGAATCTGAAATCAGGACTTCAACCATGTTTGAATCGCTCTTCACTGCCACCGACACCGTGCCGTCCTCGGATGTCGCCTCTTGAGCATTGCGAAGCAGATGCCCTAGAACCATCGTCAAACGCTCTCGATCCGCCTGGACCAAAATCTCGGCCTTCGCACCGACCAGCGTGGGAACTGGGCTCCGTCCTTTTGCCCGCGATACGGCTTCTGTGACAACCTTGTCCAGTCGAACCTTCTTCAGTTCCGGCTGCTTCGTGGCCGTGGACAGTTGTTCCATTAATCGGCGCATACGATCTACAGAGTGCGCAATGGTCTCGATGGCATCGTCAACGAAATCCTGGTTCTCGCGAAAGCGCTCAGCGTTGTCGACGACCAGCGATTGCTGGGCAATTAGATTGTTCAAATCATGCATCAGGAACGCGGTGAGGCGGTTGTAGGCTCCGAACTGACTTACCTCGGCCAATCTTCTGTCCGCATCGGCTTGTTCAATATGCGTCGCTACGTGGCGCCCCGCCGTTTTGAGCAGATCGTGATCCTCAAAATTCAAGACCGGTACTTCGCTCGGTCGCAGCAACATAATGAAACCCGACAACCGATCACCCAGCATCATCGGAATGATTAGCCACCAGTCGTCATCCAGACTGCTCAATTCTTCCTGACCTCGGCTTTCATACCTGGACGGATATCGACTCATTTCGTCCAGATCGATGACCCACTGCCGCTCCTTCAAAAAGTGAATCAGGCCAGACTCGTTATCAAATGTCTGATCGACAGGCAGATCCGTATTCAGGGCACCCAGGGGAACATACTCATCGCCCTCATGCTGCGCCCAAACGATTCCGCCCGGGCTATTCACAATCTGTGAAATAGCGCGGATAGCTGTCACTGGAACTGGCTGATCAGGCTGTGACTGTGAAAGTGTCGCGATAAAACGAAGCCATTCTCGACGATAGTCGTACTTGTACTGAAACAGCGCTTTCATCATCAGTACGCGCGCTTTGTTGCGATAGGAGCGCGACACCACCATCGTCGCCAGCAGCATCAGCAAGACGACGGCAAAGACTATTCGGAGAACATCCGACCATGCGCCGCCAATCTGTCGAATGAAAAAATCTCCGGCAATAATCGCGACAATCAGAAACGTCAGGGATATCAGACTGAACGAATAGAAGACGATTTGCCTGGGTAACAAGTTATCCAGGGAGATGTTAAACCGCTCTTTGATCGAGTAAAAAATTGGCAATGACAGCAAACTGTTGACGTATCCCCGTGCCGCCGAAAGCCGCTCGTTTTGACCTTCGGCAATCAGCTCTCGAACCCAATAGATCGCGTCGTAGGCGAAAATTGCAGCGACGGACATGCAAAAATAACGCAGCCCTGTTCCGCTCTCCTGCGGGGTATGGCGATAGATTTGCTCCGCCATAAACATTACGAAGACGCTCGCTATCAAATAAATGCAGGTCTGAATGGTCGACGTTATGGGTAGTACTGAAAAGGTAAGCAGTAAGGTTCCGAGAATCGAAACGCCCAGGAGAATCAGCATCCAGGAGTGCGCAGCAACTGCGTCAGTCTCCTCATCGACTACCAGAGCACGAAGCAACACGACCAGCGAAGTTGCCCAAAGAAAACATCGCAATAATTCAGCGATTACCGACGGAATTGTCGAAACTACGATTGCATCGCTTGTCGCCGCTAATACAAAAGCCCACAACGCGCTGAAAAATACCGGGAGCGCCAGAATTTGAGACTTGGAGTGGTCTCGCCATCGAGTCCACAGTAATACGGCCATGACCAAGAACAGGAGCCCGGCCAAGACAAAACCGAATACTGATATCTCCTGATAATCCATGCTGAATGCCGAATTATTCGATTTGATCCATTAGCGCAAGTATTTCCGTTGTTTTTGACTGCATCAAAGCCGCATCTTGCCGAGATTCAACGTTCAACCTGACGACGGGTTCCGTATTGGACATACGAATATTGAAGCGCCAGTTTTCAAATTCGAAACTGTAGCCGTCGACATCATCCACACAGAGCGCATCTGCCGCATAGTGCTCGTGCAATGCTGCAAGTGTTTTGCCTGCATCCGCGACTTGCCGATTGATCTCACCACTGGCTGGATACAATGCCTGACGCGCGCCAACGAGTTCGGAGAGTGCCTTGCCACTGCTCGATATCAGTTCGGCTACGAGCAGCCATGGAATCATACCACTGTCTGCATACGCGAAATCGCGGAAGTAATGATGTGCACTCATTTCACCGCCATAAATTCCATCGACCTCACGCATCGTTTCCTTCATGAACGAATGGCCTGATTTACTTTGCACAGCCTCACCACCCGACTCCGCCGCGATATCGAGCGTATTCCAAGTTAGCCGCGGATCATGAATTATCTTCCCACCCGGATTTTTTTTGAGAATACTCTCGGCCAGCAAACCGACAACGTAGTAGCCCTCGATGAATCCGCCTTTCTCGTCGAATAAAAAGCAGCGATCGAAATCGCCGTCCCAGGCAATACCCATATCTGCACCGTATTCAATTACCGCGTCCCGGGTCGCGTCCTGATTCTCGAGAAGCATCGGATTAGGAATGCCGTTGGGAAACGTGCCATCCGGTTCATAGTTCACATCGATGAAGTCAAAAGGCAAACTGGACTTCATGCCGTCAAGCGCAATGCTCGCTCCACCGTTGCCTGGATTTACGACGAGCTTCAACGCCTTGAGCGAGTCAATGTCGACGTAGCCGAGCATGTGATCAATATACGGTTCGAAAATGTTGACGGGCGCATGGATGCCGCGCTTTTTTGCGTCCATTCGCACGTCAGATTCGGCCAATGCTCGAATGTCCTGCAAACCTGTGTCGCCACTAATCGGTCGTGCATTTTCGCGAACTATCTTCAGCCCGTTATAGTCGGCAGGATTATGGCTTGCCGTGACCATAATTCCGCCATCGGCTTTGAGATAGTCAGTCGCGAAGTACACCATCTCGGTGCCACCCAGCTGAATGTCCATGACTTCGGCACCAGCATCGCGGATTCCTTTAGCGACCGCGTCAGAAAGTTCTTTGCTGGACAGTCGAATATCCCGGCCAAGTACAATTCTCTTCGCGCCTAGATACTGGACTGTCGCGTTGCCAATTCGATAAGCGACATCAGCATTCAGCTGATCTGGAATTCGGCCCCGAATATCGTAGGCCTTGAAGCAATCAATTGAAAGCGGCATCAGGTATTCGTTCCTTCGCGCCCGTACTCGTCTTCAATACGAACGATGTCGTCTTCGCCGAGATAGTCCCCACACTGAACTTCAATAATATGCACGGGCTCGTCAAACGGATTGCATATGCGGTGAACATCGCCGATAGCAATGTAAGTTGACTCATTTACACCCAAATCGAATTCCTCTTCATTCTTCGTAATACGCGCCTTGCCGCGCACGACCACCCAATGCTCGGCTCGTCGTGCATGTTTCTGTAACGACAGAACGGCACCAGGATTGACAATCAATCGCTTGACCTGAAATCCATCGCTCCTGTCAACGCTATCGAAGTTGCCCCAGGGACGAAACACCTGGCGATGCAATTTCGTTTCTTCACGATTCTTGTTCTTGAGTTCATCCACAATGTGTTTTACGTCCTGTGAGCTCGCCTTATCGACGACCAACGTCGAGTCTTTGGTCTGAATCACAATGATATTGTCCAGCCCAACGACTGCAATCAGTTGACTCTCAGCTTGTATGAACGCATTGGAAACATCGTGCGTGATCACGTCGCCGTCAATAACGTTGCCCAGCTCGTCCGCCGTTCGAACGTCATGCAATGCACCGAATGTGCCGACGTCACTCCAACCAGCGTCCAGCGGAATCATCATAGCGTTGTCTGTCTTTTCCATGACGGAATAGTCGATGGAATCAGCGGGGCTGTCCAGAAATGCTTTCTTGTTCGGCCGGACAAAATCTTCCCCGGTTGACCGAGCCTGGATACTCTTCGCGCATGCCGCATGAATGTCAGGCGAAAATTTCTGCAACGCGCTTAGATACGCTTCCGCGGAAAACATGAACATACCGCTGTTCCAGAAATACTCACCACCAGCGACATATCGCTCCGCCGTTGCCAGATCCGGTTTCTCTACAAATGAGAGCACCGCTACAGCTTTATTTCCATCGACATTCGCTTGTACGTATCCGTAACCGGTTTCGGCTCGTGTCGGGACGATACCAAAGGTTATGAGCCCGCCGGCTTCGGCTGCCTCGGCCCCTAGCGTCACGGCCGCTTGAAACGCATTCTTGTCCTTGATGTCATGGTCGGCTGGCATCACCAGCATCAATGTGTCCTTGTCAGACTCAGCAATGATGTTCGCAGCGAGAGCTACCGCAGGCGCCGTGTTTCGACCTTCGGGTTCAAGAATGATCTGCGCTGGCAAATCAATTTCGTGTAACTGCTCCGCTACAAGAAATCGGTGTGTCTCATTGCAAATAACCAAACTCTCGCCGGCATTACTGAGGCCCTCGAGGCGTAATGCTGTTTCCTGCAGCATTGTCGTATTACCCGTGACAAGCGGCATCAGTTGTTTCGGGTACATCGATCGCGAACAGGGCCATAGACGAGTGCCTGAACCACCGGACAGGATGATCGGAACGACGGTTTTCATCTACCTCGGCCAATCGCGTAGTACGCGAGGCCCTGTGCTTCTACTGTTTCGGGTTCGTACAGGTTGCGGCCGTCAAATATTACTTTGTCCGTCAATGCATCTTTGAGCGACACCAGATCCGGGCTTCTGAACTCCTGCCATTCGGTCATGATCGCGAGTGCGTTCGCGCCGTCAACAGCCGCTGCAGCGGAATCACAATAGGTCAGGTCATCACGATTCTCATAGATTCGGTGCGTCTCATCCATTGCTTCCGGATCATAGGCCTGAACACGCGCACCAGCCGCCCACAGAGCTTCCATCAAAACCCGGCTTGGCGCTTCACGCATGTCATCGGTACGCGGCTTAAATGAAAGTCCCCAGACCGCGATTGTTTTGCCCTTAACGTTGCCACCGTAGTGCGATTCGATTTTGGCAAACACTCGATGCTTCTGTCGCTCATTGACGTCTTCAACGGAATTCAATAATTGTGCGTCGTAGCCTTCGTCTTTCGCAGATTTGGCCAGAGCGCGCACATCCTTTGGAAAGCACGATCCGCCGAATCCTGCACCTGGATAGATGAAATGGTAGCCAATTCGCGGATCGGACCCGATGCCAACGCGAACCTGCTCTATGTCGGCGCCGAAATGTTCTGCGATGTTGGCCAATTCATTCATGAAGCTAATCTTGGTCGCCAACATTGCGTTGGCCGCATACTTGGTCAGCTCAGCCGAACGAATATCCATCGTGATCATGCGGTCGTGATTGCGATTGAAGGGTTCGTACAAAGTTTTCAAGAGCTCCGTTGTACGCGGGTTATCCGTGCCAACGATGATCCGGTCCGGTTTCATAAAATCGTTAATCGCCGCCCCTTCTTTGAGAAATTCCGGATTCGACACGACATCAAACTCGACAGATACATTGCGCTCGGCAAGGGCCTTGTCGATTTCGGCTTTGACTTTGTCTGCGGTACCGACTGGTACGGTCGATTTATCAACGATAATGCGATATTCGTCCATGTGTTCGCCGATCGAACGTGCGACGGCTGCGACATACTGCAAATCGGCGGAACCGTCTTCGTCAGGCGGCGTCCCCACAGCAATCATTTGAAATAGGCCGTGCCCAACGGCACGTTTGACGTCGGTCGTGAATTCGAGGCGGCCTGCCTCGAAATTGCGCTCAACAAGCGTTTCAAGTCCGGGCTCATAGATAGGAATCTCGCCATCGTTGAGGCGAGCGATCTTGCCTTCGTCGATGTCGTAGCAGACAACATGATTGCCCATCTCGGCCATGCAGGCGCCGGTCACCAGGCCCACGTAGCCAGAGCCGAAAATCGTCAAACGCATTTTGTAGTCACTCGTCGCTCGATAAGGAGCGTGAAATTATACGGATTATTATTGCGCTAAGCGTGATGAAATCGATGTTCAGGATTTGGGCAGTGGGAAATCGACGACCTTGCGTGATTCATCGTCCGTGCCGGTTTTTTGCAGCCACACGAGGTCATCGATGCCATTGCTGGGTGCATATTCTTTGACCGCCGTACGCAGGATATCTCGCGCCTGATCATAATCGAGAGTAGCCAGAGCGGAGCCGAGATTGGACAGCAACTCGTCAAGATCGCTGTACGACAAATAATCTTCGTCAGCACGCATGATTCGCGGATGTCCGGTTCCACTAACGTTTGACCCGATCAGTAGTTCTTCGTAGAGCTTCTCAGCGGGGCGCAGGCCGATGTACTGCACTTCGATGTCGCCTTCCGGGTTTTCCGCACTACGCACGGTTAACCCCATCAAACTGATCATGCGATGCGCCAGGTCTTCAATACGCACCGGTTCACCCATGTCGAGCACAAAAACGTCGCCGCCCTTAGCCATCGACGCGGCCTGAATGACGAGCTGTGCCGCTTCAGGAATGGTCATGAAATAGCGAATGATCTCGCGGTGAGTCACTGTCACCGGCCCGCCATTACGAATCTGTTCGCGAAACAATGGTACAACCGAGCCTGACGATTCGAGCACGTTGCCAAACCGAACCATGCAAAACTGTGTGTTCTCCGCCCGGCTGTTATAAGCCTGCAAAACTTGTTCCGCCAGTCGCTTGGTCGCACCCATTACACTGGTCGGGTTCACGGCTTTGTCCGTCGAGATCAGGACAAAGGTCTCGACATTCGCTCTCATCGCGGCGCGTGCCGCATGTAGCGTTCCAAACACGTTGTTTTGAATTCCCTCGAACAGATTGTGTTCGACAATGGGAACATGCTTATAGGCTGCCGCATGATAAACTGTTTGAATATCAAAGGCTTGCAGAGCTTCTAGTACACGTTTTTCATCGTGCGCCGAACCGAGCAAAGGGATCACTTCGCAAATATTGTCACCGCCAGCGAGCAGCTTTTTGAGTTCGCGGTCGATGAAATACAAAGCCGATTCTGAAATTTCGTAACAAACGAGCCGCTTAGGATTGAGCTGCACAATCTGGCGACAAAGTTCCGAACCGATCGATCCGCCCGCACCCGTGACCATGACACACTTGCCTGCGATTGAGCCTCGCAACAGATCTTCGACGGGAGGCACCGTGTCTCGACCAAGAATATCTTTGACGTGTACATCGCTTAGATCATCAACGCGCGCTTTGCCCGACACGAGATCGCGGATCTCGGGAACTGTCCGCACATGCACCGGATATTTAGCGAGCCGGTCCAGAATCTTTCGTCGATGACGACGTGACGCACTTGGTACAGCGAGCAGAACTCCCGACGCAGCTGTAGTTTCAATCAAGCCTTCGATGCTCGACGGATCAAAAACTTCCAGTCCGTGAATTCGTTTGCCAACCAAGGCCGGGTTGTCATCAACGAGAGCAACGGGCAGGTAATCATCGCCACCAAATAACGAGCCAACCAATCTCGCTCCGCCCTCGCCGGCTCCGTAAATAATGACTGGCTCTCTGTTCGCGTTGCGCCGATTAAGAAACATACGCGCCGCTAACCGGCCGCCTACGAGATAGATCAAGACCAATATTGCAAAAGCGGTGCCGATTCTGACTGGATCGACGACTGACCCGATTAGAATTGCAAATATCGAAAACAGAATTGCGCTCAGGGAAGCAGTCTTCAGACCAGCACTGAAAAGGTCACCACCCATGAAACGTATAATTGAACGATACAGGCCAATGAACCAGGCTACGGGCGTCGCAATTAGCGCCGCAACGATGCCCAACAACAGCGCATCCGCAGTCGAAGAACCATTTGCTCCGACGAGCCATTGGGCTGCCAGTCCGATAGCGACAAAACTGACCAAATCGGCAAGAACCATCGCCGCTTGCTTCTTGTGCCGCGACAACGTGAGCATGCGGCGCCGCAAGGTTTGAGTCGCCGTCAATGCCGTAATATCGTTGAAGTCAGGACTTTTCATTTTCGCTATATATGGTACCGCAATCTCAGATTAAGTCTAACGCTTGAAATCGAGATTGGTTGACCGTCTATCCCCTAATGACGTGCTATCGCCACCAAGGTCTTCAGTATTAACCGGATATCAAGCAATAGCGACCGCTCAGCAACATATTTTTCGTAGTACTCAATTTTTTTCGGCAAGATATCAGCGACATAAGTTGCAGCGGGATCGACAGATGCATCCAGCAATTCGCTTTCATTGCGAAATTCGATTGCCGCGAAGTCAGTCAGCCCTGGTGGAACAGAAAAGACGATCTTCTTCGATGCATCCGAATAGTGCACCACATATTCCGGTACTTCTGGCCGAGGACCGACCAGACTCATTTCTCCCAACAGTACATTGAACAACTGCGGAAATTCGTCGAGTTTGTACTTGCGTAGCACGCGACCGAGTCGAGTAATTCTCTGGTCATTCGCCGCGGTGATATTTGGCCCCGTGTTGTTCGCAACCGTCATCGAGCGAAATTTCATAATCTTGAACGGGCGTCCGAACCGGCCAATCCGAACCTGACGGAAAAGGACCGGCCCTTTCGATTCGAATTTAATGACAATCGCAATCAATAGCATCAAAGGAGATAGCAAGACTATCCCAGGTATCGTCAAGCAGACATCCATGATGCGCTTTGCGATCATTTTTGGGCCTTGAGCAAGATTCCCCTGGTCGCGGCGACCACGCGCTCGACCGCTTCGTCTGTCATAGACGGATAGATAGGAAGGCTGACCACACGCTTGAAGACATCGTTGGCAACCGGGAAATCATCGGGCCGCAAATCATAGCGGTCGCGCCAATACGGCTGCAGATGCAATGGAATGAAATGCACGCTGGTGCCAATACCCTGCTCCGCCATCAACTCGATAAAGCGGTCCCGATCAATGCTAAGGCTCTCCAGCTCCAGCTGTAGAACAAACAAATGCCAGGCATGCACGTCATCCGGCCTCGCTTGAGCAGGCAAGCGGCACGGCAAACCGCCGAATTCGGCGAAATAGCGCTGCGCAATGGCCTCACGCCGGCTTCGAAACGCTTCTGCCTTTTTGAGTTGCTCGATACCGATCGCCGCTGCAGTATCCGGCATGTTGTACTTGAAGCCGGGAGCAATGATTTCGTAGTACCAGGAAGGTTTGGTCGATTGGTAGCGATTAAACACATCCTTGCTGATACCGTGCAATCGCATACAGCGGATACGCTCAGCGTATTGCTCGTTATCCGTCGTCACCATGCCACCTTCTCCAGTCGCGATGGTTTTGGTCGCGTAGAAACTGAACACAGTGAGGTCGCCGATCGAGCCGATCTTCTTGCCAGCATAGGTTGCCGGAAATGAATGTGCAGCATCTTCGATCACGCGTGCATCAATGCTACGCGCTATATCAGTAATGCTGTTCATGTCGCAGGCTTGACCAGCATAATGCACGGGCATTATCGCCTTGACGTTCGAGTCATCATTCACTGAATCTTGCAGACGATTCGGGTCAAGATTAAGCGTGTCGCGATCAATATCTACGAACTTTGGATCGGCGCCCATGTACCGTACGACCTCAGCCGTCGCTGTAAACGTAAATGGCGTGGTGAGTACTTTGTCGCCAGCCCGCAATCCGATGCAATCCACAGATAGATGCAAGCCAGCGGTGGCAGAATTCACTGCCAGCGCAAATTTCGCATCGACCGCAGACGCAAACTCTTCCTCAAACTGGCGCATTTTCGGGCCCGAGGTCAACCAACCCGATAACAGACATTCGCTTACGGCATCGACTTCTTCTTGGCCGATGCTTGGCAAAGCAAACGGTATAAACGGTGCAGTCATTATTGGATCTTGCCCTTCAGTACGCTCAGGATATCGCCGATTGTAATCAAACAATGGCCTCGCCGACTAAGTTTCAGGTATGACGCCTTGGTGGGATGTGAAAAATACGACGCGCGACTCAAGTCCTGTGGCGTACCGGTTGCACCGTTACTGATCGCCTGCAATGCCTGATCTACGGCATCGCTGCCTGCTTTCGATAACGATGCGAACAGTCGGAACGCGCTGCAGCGTGATGGAATTGGCACTTCCTTTTGGATTACGACGTGCCCCTCATCAAATTTTTCCGCCATATAATGGACAGTCGTTCCGGTAACGCTCTCGCCTTCGGCCAGGACCCAAAAATACGGAGCGAGACCAGCGTAATCGGGCAGCAACGAGGAATGAATATTGATCGCTGCTTTCGAGGCTGTCTCCAGCAATTGCTTCTTTATTCTTTGTGGACAGCTGACCGATAACAGGACATCTGGATTTTGCGTTTCCACGAAGTCCTGAACAGCCGGGTCACCGACGGTGGTTACGTTTATGACAGGAATACCGCAATGCTCGGCAAGTGCATTGACGTCATACAGTCGTTCGCTACGTAATAACGCGAGAATTTTGAAAAGGAAATGTACGAAGACTTTGTACAGCACGTATACCCAGTACGTCTGTCGGCCTACTTTCCACAGCGACTTCAAACCGGTGTTGCCGAAATAGTCTCCGCTTATCACCACAATGCCACCGATTTCCCAATCGGGATTGCGCATACATTTATCCAGGATAATCCGGGCGAAAAATCCGCCGTTCGTGACTACTGCGATTTTCAACAACTGCTCCAGCTCGGTTTCGTCGCGTTGCTTCAGGAATATTTGTCGATCATACTCGAGTTAACAATCCTGCACTCGATCAGAGGCCACTGGACGTGCGTGTCATCGCTTATATTTCTGCAATATTTCTTGCGTCAGTACTCATTTTCACGGCGAATGACAATCCTGACGCTCAGGTTGTCAAGGGTGAATCAAGCTGCAAATTAACAATTGTCCGTACGCTGGACAGCGACGGTAGTTTTGTAGAAGGCGTTTCGCAGATCCACGTAGCGCGTGGAGAGAAAGAATCCATACTGATATTGGCCCCGGCTAACGATGCGATACGACTGAATATGGATCTTGCCATTGCCGTAGATGCGCCGTTGGCGGTTGAGGCGTTTCGACTACATCCTGTCAACATCGACGACGCTCCGGCATACGATGTCATGATTCCCGCCGCATCAGACACTGCAGACCTAAGATCTGAATCCGAACGCCTCGTTTATGTCGCTGATATCGACATACCTGTTGCGACCGAGGCAGGCAACTATGACATCGAACTCGATATTGGCGACTGCGGCACAACAGTCCAATTCCGGGTTCATGATGTTGTTCTGCCTGCGACAGATGATCTGATCGTGCAAACCGCCATTGATCCTCATGCCACACGTGCTCAACTTTTTGATATCTCGCTCAAGTACGGCATTAATTCGTTTGCTGGATTATTTCCGAGATTGTTCAAAGCTAACGTGGATTCCGCAGACAGTCAGGCAACTCTCGCGGAACTTGACGACTTCTTGTCAAACCCTCAAGTACGGCACTTCAGATTGCCAGTTTCGCAATATCACCGAAACAATACCTATGCTGACAGATTCGGGGATCCTGAAGACGGCGAGGCATTTGCAAAGCGGCTCAACGACGAGCTATATCCGTACACCGCATTGCTGGAAAATGCCGATCTGCGGCACAAACTCATTATCAAATTGTGGGACGAACCAATCCCCGTCAACTACCCGGAAGTTGCGACGCTATACTCTGCCGCAAGAATGGCATTGCCGGGCATTCTGTTGGAGTTGGCCGAACAACCTGAGCCAACTATCTCCGACGCAGCTGATATCTGGACGATTCATAACGACTACCTATTACAAGAGGACGTAACTCGGCAACATGCGAACGGAAATCTGGTTCTAGTCTACGTAAATAAGTTGCAATCCATTCAGAGACCGTCGGACGCAATGCGACGAACCGGCTGGATCATGTGGAACTACGACCTGGACGGTTATCATTTCTGGCGCCTGAATTGGTGGAACGTTGACCATTGGAGCAACCGCTCGAGTTGGAAATCAGACTTCGACAAGACCGGGACATTTGTCTACCTTGCGGCCAATGACGAGATATTTGCCAGCCTCCGGCTCCTGTCGTTCAGAGAAGGACTGGAAGATGCGCGCCTGCTCCGACTGGCGGAAGAATGCGCCGATAATCAAGGTTCTCGCGTTTGGCTGGATAGCGTCCGACCGTTGGGAATTGCGGACGCTGAAACCGATGCTGGTGCAGCGCTTTACGCAGCCCGCGACGAGCTACTTGTACAGCTGGAGTCCTGCTAGGTAATCATGAAGATTGTTCATATTAGTGCGTGGGCAAAGACATTCACGCAATTTCGTATGCCGATGCTCTGGGCTCTCAACGACATTGTCGAGAGCCAGCTCATTTATTGCCCCGATCGTGACGCTCACTTCGATCGATTGAAAGAAAACGGCTTTGAGGTCGTCACGGGACCTGTCAGTAAGGGCATGACATTGTCAGTGCTCGGCGAAATTCGTCAATTGACGCGGTTCCTAAAGAACGAATCCTTCGATGTCCTGATCGCGCACCAACCTATGGCAGCACTGATAGGCATTATCGCGGCTAGACGAGCAAATGTTGCGGTTAAGATATATTCCACCGGCGGGCTAAAATACGTACCGGATCAGGACGGCATCTCGAATACGCTAATGAGAATCGGTGAGGTCAAGCTGATTAACTGGTCCGATGCGGTTCTGCTTGTGAATAAGGAAGATGAAAAAACACTCAGCGGGCTTTCGGTCGATCCCAGGCGCGTTCATATCGTAGGCCCACGTGGTGGTTGCGGACTTGATACAGATGTATTTAACCCACGGGAACGCGAAGAGTACTACACGCATTCCCGCGAGCAACTCGGACTGGAGCCGGACCACCAGGTGGTCGGATTTGTTGGCCGCTGCGTGTGGGAAAAAGGGCTGCGCGAACTCGCCGAGGCGGCAGTAATATTGAGCAAAGATCCTGTACTGCAAAATCTCCGCTACTGCATTCTGGGCAACGGCGGCGATCTGGACGAATTTCGGGAGTTGGTCGAAACGCTTGGCGTTTCGAAGTTCTTCGTCTTTCCGGGTTATCTACCTGCGATTCACGAATTTGTGGCTGCGTTCGATGTTTTTATCTTGCCGTCGTATCGGGAGGGGTTGCCTATCTCGCTTCTTGAGGCACAGGCAATGGGCATTCCCTCCGTTACGACCGATGTACGGGGAAGCCGTGAACTCGTCGAAGACGGCAAGACCGGTCTGCTCATCGAGTGCAGGAATCCAACTGCTATCGCCACCGCACTGCGCCAGATGATCGAAGATCCCGAAATGGCACAACGTTTGGCTAACGCAGCCGTTACGAATATTCGTGACAACTACAGCGAAGCAGCGTTGTTGCCACGAACGATGCAGATATTGCAAGAAACCATAGAACGCGGGCTAGCTAAGAGTCTGACCGCCTAGCGAGCTTCGCGCAGAAACCAATCAACCGTTTTGGCCAGACCGTCTTCGAGTTTCGATTCCGCCTGCCAACCGAGTTGCTTACCTGCCTTGGACGTGTCTGAAAAATTGCGACGTACGTCGCCAACACGCGGCTCACTATTGGTAGTGACGACGTTCAGGCCCGGGCGTTTCTCCTCAAGCACCACCTTCAGAGTATCGACAAGCTCATTCACCGACGTCTCTTGGTGCGTGGCAATCTGGAATATTTCACCACCAATGTCAGCAGTACTTGCAGATTTCAAAATCGCGGCCACAAGGTCACCAACATAAATAAAGTCCCGCGTTTGGCCGCCATCACCGTAAATATCGAGCGATTCGCCCGCGAGTGCCAAACCAATGAATTTCGCGACCGCACTGCTCTTGTGTTTCGACCGTTCACCGTAGACATTGCCAAATCGAAGCGCGACGGTATCTATACCGAAACTGCGAAAGTACGCGGAACAATAACCTTCGCCTGCCAGCTTGCTGGCACCGTATGGCGACACGGGATGTGCAGGCAGTTCTTCATGAATTGGCGGTTCACATTCACCAATTGGCGCACCGCTAGACGCGAAAATTACTCGTTGCGTATCGCATGCTCGCGCTGCTTCGAGAACGTTTAGCGTGCCAATAACATTCGTTGTGCAATCCTGGCGCGGGTCTTCGACTGACGGCCCTACACCAGTATTGGCAGCAAGATGCACAACGACATCAACTCCGTCCATCGCGGCGACGACGGTATCAGCATCCATGATATCGCCCTCTATCAGGTCAACCGGGCTAGACGCGCCCTCAAAATCACAAACACCACGTAAGTCCTGACGTGTACCGACAGACAAGTTGTCGAGCACGACAATCTGATTTTCAGCATCTTCGAGCAAACTGTGGATCAGATTCACGCCAATGAATCCGCAACCGCCCGTAATTAACCATCTCACTTGCCGCTCCACCGAACTCGCGGGTGGATCTTGCTGTTATCAATCGCATCTTTGTACGGCAATATTTTTTCGAGCATCTCAACCAGCACTTGTTCCGTCATGATATGTGGCTTTAGTCCAAGCTCGGTCAAACCGGAGTGCGCCGGATTGTAATAGTGCTCTTCAAGTTCTTTGCGGGGATTCTCAATTTGGTCAATCTTTACGTCCAGCCCGAGCGAGTTTCCAGCCGCAGAGACGCGATTGGCCAGCTCGTTGACCGAAAATTGCTCGGTAAACTGGTTCAGTATTCGCAGCTCGCCTTTGGCGACGGGATTTTGCATCGCCAGTTCGACGCACTGCAGCGTATCTTTGAGGTTTAGATAGCCTCTTGTCTGACCACCCTTGCCATAAACGGTCAGCGGTACACCCGCAACGGCTTGTACGAGGAAACGATTTACCGCCGTACCGAAAATATCGTCGTAATGAAAGTTTGGCAGCAGGCGCTCGTCTTGATCTGACTCGTCCGTCGACAGACCGTAGACCGGGCCTTGCATCAAGTCAGTAACTTTGAGACCGAAAGTCCGGACGTAGAACCAAAGCAAGTCCGTATCGAGCACTTTTGTTGTGTGATACAGACTGCCCGCCTGGCGCGGGAACAGAAACTTGTCGCTACGACCTTTGTGATCAATCTCGATCCAGCCCTCCTCGATATCGATATTTGGCGTGCCGTACTCACCCATCGTTCCTAACTTGATCATATGACTGTCGGGTGCAAACTCCATAGCCGCCCAGATCGCGTTAAACGTCGCGTTCAGATTATTGTTCAACGTCCTGTGCGCCGTTTGAAAATCCATCATTGAGTAAGGGGCTGATGGCTGCTCTGCGTAATGCACGACCGCTTCCGGCACAAAATCACGGTAAACATCTGCGAGCAACGCGTAGTCACTACAATCGCCAATAACCACGTTGACCTTCTTGCCAGTCACGGCGCTAAAAATTTCAGCACGCTCATCGAGGTCAGGGTTAACGATCAGCGACTCAGACTGCGTTTCCGTCGCGATCGTTCGGCGTAAGTAATTGTCGACAACTGTAACGTCGTGACCTTTGGCCGCAAAATCCATCGCCGTTGGCCAGCCGAGATACCCGTCTCCGCCCAGTATCAATACTCTCACTTCGCTAACTCTCCTCTTTATCGCCCGGCCAGTATCTCTGGTCCGGCGCGTGTTCAATGTCAGCCAATCGACTGAGCAGTCCGTTGTCTCTTAGAAATGCGGCAATCTCTGCAATACTCAAAATCGGCTCGTCAGACGAATTGTATGGATTTGTGACCTCGGTCGACACTGTCCCTTCGTAGTTGTAGTTGATTTGGTTGTAGAGGCCCCTGAACGCTGGCATGACGGCGAAGTAGCGCTCCAGCTCGATCGATCGGCGCGTTTCTTCGTCGCTCATCAATTCTTCGTAGAGCTTTTCACCGGGCTTTGTTCCAATCGTCTCTATCGCAATATCTTTCGGATCATGCCCATACACGCCGGCCAGCTCACCAATCATTGCTTTCGCGAGATCTTCAATTCGCACGACCGGCATCTTTGTGACGAATACCTCGCCGCCAAGCGCGATTGATGCAGAATCGATGACCAGCCGCACAGCTTCTTCGGTGCTCATGACAAAACGTGTCATCTCCGGGTCAGTCAATGTAATCGGACCGCCTTGCGCAATTTGTTTGTGAAAAATCGGCACGACCGATCCATTGGACCCCAACACATTGCCGAAGCGGGTTGAAGCGCATATAGGCCCAGCGCCTCTGAGATTGCTGTTCGCAGCGGTAATCAGACGTTCGCCCATTAACTTTGACGTACCCATTACATTCGTCGGGTTGACCGCTTTGTCTGAGCTCGTAAAAATGACGCGTTCAACGCCGGCCTCCACCGCCGCCTGCACAATATTTCGAACGCCATGGATATTTGTCTGCACAGCTTCGAACGGTGACCTCTCGCACAGCACAACATGTTTCAACGCAGCCGTGTGAAACACGATATCGACGCCACGCATCATACGAACAATTTTCTCTTTGTCCCGGATATCGGCGACTACGAATTGAGCACGTGGGTCGGAGACGTAAGTCTGATCTACGAAAAACAAGCCGCTTTCGTCGTTATCAACGCCAATAACCTCGGCAGGTTCATAGTCGCGATGATCCAGTAATAAGCGAACAAGCTCGCTGCCGACGGTGCCACAGGCGCCAGTCACCAATATCGTCTTTCCGCTCAACATCGAAGTTTGAGATGTGCTCATAATTTCTTCGCTACCACATATAGATAGGCGCCGATCGCTGGATTTCTTTCTAGTTTCTCCATCCAGGACGGCACGTCCGACAATTTGAAAGCACGCATTATTGCGCGCATTCCCATCAATCCACAGGTTCCCGCTTCGACGATTTCAACTTCTCCGGTCTTTAGAAAATTTCTTTTCATCGTACTAAGCCGAATGTTTCTGCCGCGAATCTCCTCAAAACTGCCCATTGATCTTTCTTTTGCTAAATAAAGTCCGTAACGGAGTGGCGTAAATATTGACGCGTGCGGTGTTGTGATTAGCACGTGGCCGCCCTTCTTCGTGACCCTGACATGCTCTTTCACAGCAACATCAGTTTCAGGAAAGTGCTCAACGACTCCCAGCGAATAGACCAGGTCAAACGAATCATCCGGATACGACAATGAGCGCGTATCACCAATTTTTCCAATCGTGCCGGACGCCATGGCGTTGTCTGTGATATCCACGCCATGGAACTCAGACTGCACGCCACTGTCTTTCAGTAATTGCACCATTCTGCCGCGACCGACTCCGATCTCTAAAATCTTGTCGCTTGCGCGTGCCAAATCCGCAAATGCAGGAAAAAAAATCCTCTCTCCCGGTGCGAGCGATACTTCGTTGCCAAGTACGTCCTTCCAGTAAGACGATACTTTGTCCAGCTTTTTCACGTCGCCCTCTCCAAATCGTTAGCGAACCGGGTGGTTTTAAAATTGCGCGTCTCGAGCATTATTCCGCGGCCTACGCACCACAATAATGCTAGCTCCAACGCAAGAATAAGCGAGAAGAAGCCCTCATAGAAATGCAAATTGACGATTCCGCCAAACAAAGCTAACAAAGCGACCAGAGATGTTCTATCTCTGAATTGGATCTGGCGTCGCAATACACCAAGAAACGGATATAAGAAGAACGCAAACAGACTAAGCGTCCCACCGATCAGACCATAAAAAACCAGATTGCTAAGAAAATGGTTATGAAGCGCGATGGGTCGTTGCCCAATGACCTCAAAATTGGCGTCCCAAACGGCGTGGCTGATACCGAACAGAGCACTGGCGCCGCCTTCTAACAATGCATCGAGTGCTGAACTAATAATAAGGAATCTGGTCAGCACATTCTCCTCGAAAGTCTCCTGCCCAATCATGGCTTCAACAAATCCGATGCGGCCAATCGGTGAAGCCAGGACTAGTTCCAGCAACGCCGGAAGGAGAATTGCTCCGACCAACATTAATTTGAAGGCTGTCTTTCTAGCTTTGTCGCTGGTGTTTCGAACTAGCCAGTTTACTGCGCAAGCACCGCTGATAACCAAGATCGCCAAATAGGTGCTTCTGGACTGCGATATGAAAATGGCCGTCACCAGGAGGATCCCGGTGATGACTCGTGTCGATATCGGCATTTGCCGAAAATGTACAAGCCAATAGGCCCAGGCGATCGACATCAAGACGCCGAATTCTCCGTAGCTCCGTGGCACTCCTGTGTTCTTGAAGAACGGAATTGCGACGCCGTATGTGCGGCCAGGTATCGGCGCTTCAAAAATTGTGACGCCGGTCAAACCGACGAAAATGACAAGAATCGATAGGGCAACTGAGGAAAGAAAGATGCACTTGTAGATCCTGCTAAGACTTACCGCAGTGCAGAAAAACCAGATCACCATGCTGAGGTAAACGGCAATCCATAATCCACGTGCAAATACCCGACTTAATTCGCTGCTCTGAGCATTAATAACAGACCAGCCGAAATAGCCTACAAACAGAACCGCGCCAATGGCGACAAGTTCTTTGACCCGGGCTTCGCGCGGAACCGATGACACAGCTGCAATTAGTCGATTTGCATTGATAAGCAAAAACACCAACGCGAAAATCGGGACGACAAACCGTATCGGATGTTCGAGCGTCGGCCGCGGCAAGAACGGCAATAGCGCTATCAGCGCGACTGTGAATTTCTCTATCGGAGAACCCAGGAATCGCCGCCGACCGATCGAGTCATCGAGGCGGTCCGCGAACGCCCCCACCACATTCGAGGACCAGGAAAGAGTGTCGCGTTCCGGCCGCATCACTTGATCGCCAGCGCTATTCGCATTAACCAGAGATTCAAGATCACGACGCAAACGGCGGATACAATAGCCGCCCCAAGGGCGCCAGCGATTGGTATTGCGATCAGATTCCCAACTACATTCAATGCAGCGATCAAACCTGTCATCGCCGCGTACTGTCTCTCTCGACCAGTCACCAAGAGCGCGAAATTCGCCGAGCCCGTCAAGGCATTGACGAATTGCGCAACAGTCAGAATTCTAAGCAAGCTTATGCCCGATTCGTACCCGGAACCAAATAGGTTCAGGAACAACCCGGGCGACAAAACCAGAGCGATCACGATGGGCAGTGCCCCTAATGCCGACCATGTTGCACTTCGATAAAGCAATTGACGAAATTCGTCCAGGTCATTGCCGTAATAGGCTTTCGCCATTTTCGACGCGACAACCGTATGTACCGCGATTAGTGGCATGGTTGCGACCAAGGCCAGTCGGTTCGATGCGACGTAGATTCCGACCGAGTCCATTTCGACCATGACGCCGAGCATCATCACGTCCAGTCTATTGATGACGATCTGTCCTATTCCACCCAGGACCATTGCCGCTCCGAGCCCTGTCCAATACTTTGTCTTGTACTCAGCCGGAGCTCTCGGTATTTGTTTTCTGAAAACCGACCGAAAAACAAAGAGCGAAACCAATAAGGCAACGATTGCCGTAGTCAGATAGGCGATCGTTATTTCAACAACACCGCTCAAATTCAGAGCGAATAAGAGAACGATAAACAAAGCTGGTATCAGGATGTCCTCTAGGACGATACTCGTATTCGTACGCTCAAACGCGATAAACCCTTTCCGGATCAAGCCAATCAAAGCAAGAACTGGAATGAGCAGAGCTGCAAATTGAAGGCCGATCTGTTGCTCGGTATTGAAAAAACTATGCCGAGCGATCAGCGTCAACAGCAACGAGAAACATAATGATACGAACAACACAGTGTGAATTGATCGCTTACTTGCGCCAATCAACAAGCCCCATTCTTTAGAGGCGCCGTATTCGGCGAATAGTCGAACGATCGCCGTAGGCCAGCCGAGTGATGCAAAGATCACGAGCAAAGACGCGACCATGAACCCGAAATTGAAGATGCCGTAGCCATCAGGCCCGAGGATTCGGCCAATCGACAAGTGCATAAGAAACAGCAGCAGAAAGCCGAAGCCCCTGAACACGAAAGCCTCTAGTACGCGCCGCAATAACTGATTGGCAAGAATTGACGTAATTATTTCGACTCGCGCAGCTCTCGACGGGTCACTATGGATGCGAAAACGCCGACGCAGAACCCGAAGAACAACCCAAAAGCGATAATCAAAACCCGATTAGGGCTAATGAACCGATCTGCATCCGGGGAAACTGCCGGATCGATGACCCTGAATGAAAATTGATCACGCACTCTGGCCAGCATCGCTGTCTTCACCTGCGCCTCGATCAGTCGTGAAATGGCGGTCTTCAATTCGACAATACTCGTACTTTGTAGCTCCTGCTGCAGATACGCAATGTTCGCAGTAGCTTCGTCAATTGCGCGACGCCGCATCAAGGCATTTAGTTCGGCGACGAGACCGTTCGCCCATTTCGCCGCCAGTTCCCGGTCTTTCCAATCGACACTGACGGTTAGCAGGCCGTTCACTTCTTCGGTCACGCCTCTGATACTCGAGTTAAAGTACTCGTATGCGTCCCATTCCGTGGGAATCTCCTCTGGATCGTCCGATATCCAAGTGTCTGATGAGGCGTCCCACTTGCCGGCGAACAATATCGGCATCAGGTTCTCAGTTCGAATAAATCGCACAGTAAAATCACGAGACCGCAACGTAGCAATCGCCTCTTCGGTCGCAGAGTCCTCGCCGAGATTCAGGCCTGCAACGGACGACAAAGTATCGAATTGACTGGCAAGGCCGGAAAAGAGCGACGAGTCAGACTGCTCCGATACTGGCGCCAGCAATACTTCGGCGCGATAAATCGGCGTCGAAATAAATGCAAGGGTTATTGCGGCGATTGCCGCAAGCAAGGTTACGGAAACGATCAGAATTTTTCTCGTCAGAAGATACGCAATCCAATACGACAGATCGAATTCTCCGGTATCGTTAGGCGCCCTAAGCGGAATAAAAATGCCGCTCATCTGATCCTGATTATTTTCTTCGTTCGGCACGTCTGTCTCAAAAAGAATTGACGGCTGCTGCAGCAATCGCCAAATTGTATAGAACCTGGGTCACACCGGTCCAAAACGTAATCGGATTAACTTTGTCGGTGTGTAGTGGTACGACGATCGTGTCACCCGGATGGATAGCCACGCCGTCCGCACGCGCAAAAAACCGCGACCCGCCGCGTACGACGACTTCGCCATTAGCACGAACGACGTAGACATTTTTGTCGTCTGCCCTGCGCGTCATGCCGCCACTTCTATCAACATAGTCGTCCCGACCAAGAGCTGGATCATAGATGTGCGAGGTCGCATATTGCACCTCGCCCAATACCGTTACTTCCTGCGCTTCGACCGGGACCAACAAGATGTCGCCATGCCGCAAAATGACATCATCTTCGCTACCGTCAATGACACCAGCAAGGTCAACGACAAGGCGGCCAACCGGTGTCGTGCTGCGTAGTTGTTGCAGCAATGATTGCCCCACGCTCATTGCTTCTGCCTGTGAAGAACCCGATAGCGTCATTGTTGCGAGGTCGGTTTCGACACGATCGGCCAATACATTCAACTGCTCGCTTTCCCGGTCTTTCAGTGACTCGCGTGTGAATACGCTGCCTTCGGGAAATGCCAGTTCACTAAGTCCGCCGGCTCTTGCGATAACAGACGTGAGCGTTTCACCCTGTTTAATCGGGTACCGCCCTGGGAATGCGATCTCTCCACGTATCTCGACAAATCCCTGATCGCGCCATCGTGGAATACTCTTGACATGCAAAAAATCGGTTGGCTGCAACAATATATCCGCGGCCAGATCACCCGACAACGCACGTTGCAAATCAACATTGAGCAGCTCGATCTGTCGCTCCTCACCATTGACAATGGTGTGGCGCGTAATCTCTGCGTCTGCAAGATACGCATCTTCCGCGGTACCTCCTGCGGCGCGCACCAAATCGGAAACCCGCATGCCCGATTCAATGGGATATTGGCCATCGGCGTTAACACTGCCGCCCACTCGCGCCACCGCAAGGGGCTGGTCGCGTGACGTTCGAATCTGCAATTCCGCTATCAATGGATCGATAACGTGCGCTCGGCCGACGTTCAAGTCGAACACGTACACGGTGTCTCGCGCCTGCAAGAGAAAATCGGCCTCACTACCTTTGGCGCGCCAGGCTGCTTCGACGTCGGCTGACAACACCGCGAGTTCCGTATTGGGTACGATCTCGCGACGCACGAGCATGTAATTGAGATCACTGCCCTCTTTCAGGTCGCGACTGGAGCGTATTAGGTCGCTAATTCGCAGACCTTCGCGCCACTGATACTCACCCGGTCGTTGCACGTTGCCAGCCAGAATAACTGAATCTTCAAGCTGAGCGACACCGGCGGGCACCAGCACGGTATCGCCGTCCGCGATTTTTGCCGATTGGCCTGCGTCAGATTCCTGATTCGCCTCGACGATTCGAAGACCCTGCCCCGGTTCGAAGCGTTCGATCTTTACGCCAGCGCGAAACGCCGTTGGCCGCAAACCACCAGCGAGATTGATCACATCAGCGACATTTGCCGCGCCTATATATTCGTAGTTCGCCGGACGATTGACTTCACCCGCGACCGTAACGCGCGTGCCCACCGGCGGAACAAACACAACGTCTCCGGCTCGCAGCCGCACGTCGCCGCGAGTGTCGCCGCGTAGCAGCAGGTCGTAGATATCCAGTGTCTGAACGACTTGTCCATCGCGCTTCAATTGCACGCGTCGCATGCTGCCCTGTTCTGCGATACCGCCACTTTGTGCGAGTGCGGTCGTAATCGTTGACATCGGCGCTACTGAATACGACCCAGGTGCATTGACGTCACCGACTACGAAAACCTGCAGAGCACGTAGCTCACCCATGGTAACGCTGGCTTGAGTACCGATAAACTGCTCGCGTACCCTTCTGTCGATGAGTTCTTGCATCGCAACATAGGTCAGGCCAGCAACCGTAATTGGACCAATCTCGGGAAAGTTGATAGCGCCGCGCCGATCCACCGGCATCTCATATTCTGCGTTTTGATTGCCGAATAGTTGAACTCTGACCGAATCGCCTATGCCAACTGCGTAGTCCGCGCCGACAGGCACCGAAGCATTGGCCGTAAGCAACTGTGAATCGCCTTGAAACAACTCATAACCAAAGGGCTGCAGGGCGTCGACGCCAACAGCTTGTAACGGCAATCGGGTCGCGCGAACAGAAACTTTGATGAAGGCTCTTTCTGCATTGAGCCTGAGTATGGCCTGCTCTTCGGTCAGACCGGCCAAACCGATCTCACCAATCCCCGGCAGCAGAAGCCTTCCCAACGGATCCAGCCTGTAGGGATTACCGGCCAAGAGCCTGAGTCGTAACGTCTCGAGGCCAGCAAGCTCGTCACGACCGATATCTGAAATCCTCAACTGCAAGCCGAGCACTACCGTATCACCGGGGCCGAATACGGGCGGCCCTTCGGGCTCATCCAGCTCGTCCTGTGGCAAATTGATGATGGTCGTCGGTTGTGCGCCGGAGCCTGCGCTAGTAGCACCTTGACTCATTTGCAAATTTTGCAGCTGTTGCATAGCAGCGGCGCGCTGCGCAGGCGGCAACTGATCAAGCATATTCTGCTGATCCGACGTCAATCGCACGCTTTGCGCGAACGCCGAGGTCGCCAGCAACAGACAGGTTAAGGCCGTCAGGTGTCGAATCGCGCGCGATTTCAAGTTAATCGCCGGCTTGGAATTCTCGCCAGTCATTCATTGCTCCAGTTGGAAGCCCATTGTCCCTTGTCAGTACGAACTTCGCCACTGCAAGTATGCTCGGCCGTCGCTGGTCTTGGTGCCAGATACGGCGTCATCAATTTCCTCGAAACCGAGACCGACCTCAATCACGCCAAATTGAAACGCGCGTTTGTGCGACACGTCAAAACTGACTATGTCCTGCGGTGTTGGCGAGAAGGAGTTTCTGGAATCAGGGAATCCACCACTATTTAGCTCGCCTGTGCGGAAGATTGCGCGCCATTGCGTATTGTCCGCATCCAGCAGAAGTACGCCCAGGGCAAGTATCTTCGCGTCATCATCGGCGCCGTGACCGATCGGCAGACCTCGGTAACGATACCCACTCGTGTAAATCGTGTGTCGATACGCGCAGTTGTAAATTTTGCTCGACTCGTGAAATTGGCAAATTGTCGCAGAGTATTCGGCAAACGCTCTGGTCGACCATCGATCAAACAAATAGGAGCTCCACTCGACGCCGTATTGGCCCATGAATCGACTAGGGAAACCGCCTGCTTCGTCTTCGCCAATAAACTGCCCGTAGATTCCAACGTTTGAATCGAAAAGTTTTGGCGTCCACCGAAAATCAACACCGGCCAGCTGATTACCGGGCTCATTCTCTGCGCTAATACCCGCACTGCCGCGATTGTCACGACCGAGCAAGAGATTCTTGAATGTTCCCGCATCGCATGGCCGGTCATCGCCACACCACTGCGCCGCACGCGACAAACCGATTTCCAGATTTTGAATCGGCCGAAAATTTAGTCGCATGCCAAAAAACTTCGTATTCGGGATATCGCGCTCTTTCTCAAGCTGCCCCATCATCACGCTGAAATCCCAGGGTCCGAGCCAGCTTAACCATTTCGTCTTGAACGGGTCTGTAAACACACGATCAATTGTTAGCGACGGAAACGGCCGCGCATTATTGGACAGAATCAGGCTGCCATCCCAACTTGGCCCCCACCAACGTTGCTGTGTACTTGCAGCAATCGACCAGTTACCGGCGATAACAGAGATCTGACTATTGTCAGCACGGAAGTCCTCGTCATCCAGGTCCGAATCGACGTACTGCACATTGAGATCGACACTGAACCAGTCCGAAATCCAACTCACTCCGACGGATGCTTCTGCCTCGCCACGCGGCGTATTTTCGAACGTACGTATGCGGCCCGGCTTTTCAGCAACGCCTAATTCGGCATTGAAAAGTAACTCTTTGTCGCGCGTCTGCCAATTTGATCGCTGCTTGACGCGTAAAAGTGCATCGGCAATGTCTCGTGGCAGCTCCGATGTCTCGACGTTGCCGATATCGTATAAGATCGGCCCCCACGCCAGCGGCCAGGTGGTTATGGTGCCTTTGATGATGCCGTAGTCAGCAAGCCTTTGAATATCATGGCGCAGCGCCATGTCACCCGCAGGTACAAAAGGCCCTGCGAGGGCGGAGGCACTGAAAAACAGCACTGAAATCGACAGACACCACAAGCGCAATGTCATTCTTGTTGTTTTTCTGATGTTCATTCGAGCCAATACGACGGCGGAATGACGAATGTTATCAGAAGCTTGTTACATTACGGAAAATTGACCAGATTGATCCATGTAATGGTCTTGGCATCCTTGATCTCAACCTGAATCTGGCCACTGCCACGCTCGCCGAGTACGGCAATCTCATCACCGGGGTTGGCGTCCATGTCCGGCACGATCGTGAAGTCCTTCGGTGCGAAGTCGCCCTGGAACCAGACGTTCTTGATGA
>JBPCYB010000083.1:0-35870 GCA_051007995.1 Woeseiaceae bacterium
CCTCATCCAGGATAGTGTGCAAACCGCTGTTCTCCGACCAGCTATAGAGTTTGTTGGCGGGAATATCACTGAAATAGAGTTGGTCGTCGCTGCCGGGCATCCACACCGGGCCCTCGACGAACTCGAATCCGTCAGCGACTTTTTCAAGTCCCGCTGCGGCGGGCACAAGTAAGTCGAGCCCGGACTCAAGCCGTAAGACCGAGCCTGCTACCTCGATATCGGGTGTCAGCGGTATCTCCTGTGAATTGTTATTGTCGCAAGCGGAGAGCGAACCTATCCAAATGATCCCAATTCCAATGGCGAACTTGTAGATGGCCAACGTCCTTTTGTTGAGGTATGGGACCAATATGAGAGTACGCGCCGGCATATGAGGGTCAACCGCGATTTCGGCTAAATCACCCAAAACCATTCTCTCGCAGACGCAAAGGCCATTATTTGGGTGACTGTGCCGCGCTAAGTGCTTGATAGTTAGTCTTTGTTCATTGAGAGTAGCGGCGTGAACAAAGAGACCAAAACAGAATCAGCGATACCGCTCGACGATGAGCAGATCCGTCAATTCATCTGCGACGGCATTCTTGTCATTCATAGCGATGAAGACACGGGGTTTCACCAGAGCATTCGCGACAAAATCGAACGGATTCACAGGAACGGCGGCGATACTGGCAACAACATTTTGCCGCAGGTGCCGGATCTGCAGCGCGTACTGGATGCGCCGGCCATCAGTGGTGCTATGCAAGGTGTTCTTGGGGAAAATTACATGCAGTATCCACACCGGATACTGGTGCCCAGTGAACCCCTGACCCCGGAACAACGGAATATCGAATTGCGTGGTGATGAAGACGGGCCGCCGATGGGGGAGGGGTCTCAAAGCTATTCCTACTGGCACAAAGATACCTATCCGCCGCTCGGACGGGCTCGCTACCACGTGCCGCGTTTTCTATTCCTGTTCTATTTTCCGCAGGACACACCGGCAGAAATGGGGCCTACCCGCATGATTCCGGGCACGCATTATCAGGATCAGCTCGCCAAAGAGGATCACGCTCACGCCTACGTTCCCGATCACATCAAAGCGGGAAGCTGTGTTCTGGCTTCTTTCGATATTGAGCATGCCGGCATGAGTAACCGCACGGACCAAACGCGCTACATGGTCAAGTTTGTTTTTCGCCGCACCGAAGAGCCGCTTCGGCCTAGCTGGAATGGTGGCGCTGATGATTGGCGACCGCCAGGGAGCCACCTCGGGCGCTTTGAGAACAACGAGACATGGTCGTACGTTTGGGACTGGATGCGTGGTCACGAACGGACAGCTGTCGAACCGGCAAAGGATATCGACAGTCACATTGGCAAACTCAATGGTACGGATCAGAAACAACGCCTGGCTGCGATCTATTCTCTCGGTGCTATGGGCGAAGCAGCTTTGGGGCCATTGCTCGAAAGCCTGCTGTCTGTCGCGGGCAAGAACCACATCAAGCCGCCGTATCGGCAAAAAGCTGACGGTAGCATTGAGGCAATCGGCGACTCGATGGATCGGCGTTGGACCGAGGGCGGCTATATATTCCGCGATGAAGCCTTTGCGTTGGGATGTCTGGGCGACCTGGCCGTCGATCCTTTGATCGAATTGCTGGATCACGATGATCCCTGGATTGTCATCAATGCTGCATTTGCACTGAGTCAAATCGGTAGTCGGGCCGCTCGAGCAATGCAGCGCCTGGCAATGTTACTGGCGAGTCCGGATCATCGCGTTGTCCGTGCCGTGCTGGAAGCCATTGCCTGCATCGGCAGCAATACAATAGCTGCGTGGCCGGCCTTGAAAAAACTACTGCAAACGAAACGTGATGCCTGGGAGCAGGATCTCGAACTGGACTACCTGGTTGGGGACCAGATTCATCTCAATGCTGTGGATGCGATATTGCAATCCGATCTCGAAATAGAGCACATCGAAGCCTTGCTGATCGACTTGCTGGAAAAACCTGCGGCGTTCTCCCATGTGCCGGCAACTGCAGCAGAGATACTTCTGCGCCGTGGGAGCCCGATAGGCAGAAGACAGGCTTTGCAGTACCTGCAAGCTGAATCCCGGGACAAAATCGACTAGGAATCGCAAGAATTTTGGGTGATATCCACCCATTCTCCTTTTGAAATATCCCCTCAGACAAGCGAAGGTAAGGGGGTAAAAAGGGGGAAAGCAGTGTTCACAGTGGATATGGACAGCATTCGAGCCGTCGGCGAATTCGGCTCACGCGAGTGGTGCGAAGCCTGCGCCACTTACGGGGTGAAGATCCTCGAAGCATCGGATCTGCCAGCTGATCTTTCCTGGGGCTTCAGTGAAATCTATACCCGCCCGGCAGAGCGCTTGCTCAGCGATGATTGGCCGCAATCCGGGTATCATTTAATGGTCAAAGACGGCGTCGTATCGGGTGGTGCAGACGTTCCGGAAGATTGCCTGGCGATTCCCGGGTTTCACGTGAATTTCCGCTGGGCATACATTTGCAACCAATCCGGGACCAAATATGGCTTTGCCGGACAGAAACAGCGCAGTGCTGAAGAGGCCGAACTGCTGCGTGAAATGACGGAATATCTGGGGCAGGAGCCCCATCTTGGTGGCGTACCAAATCCGGTGTGGCCGCAAGCAATAATCGACGCACTCAGTGTCGGTGTTGAAGAGGGCGCGGGCCTGCACAATATCGCTGCCAGCCTGCAATCGCCATCGCCGGAGTTCGCCGAATTGCCGACGACGGAGTTGGGAGTGCCCGATTTTTCAAAGATGAGCGATGCTCAGAAAGCGAGTTTTATTGCTCTTTGCCAAATCGACGATCACTAACGTTATGGGAAATCAGCAAGAAAAATGGGTGAATTTCAATAATAATTAGATAACACGGTAGGATATTGATATGGGTGGCCAAACGAGTAGCAATGAGCAGAAAGTAACGCCGGACCGTTTTGCGAAAGTCTTGTGTTCCGAGGTATTCGGATCGGACCTGGGCCGGGTTGGATTTAAGTTCGTACGCGACATGCTGGTTGGAATTCAGCGTACCCGGTCGGTCAATTTGACCGATATTGCAAAAGGACTGAATGAAGACATTCGGCTGCACGCGACGCACAAGCGCTTGTCGCGGAATCTCGACGACCCTGAGCTGGCGGCGAGCCTGTCTGACCGACTTCTGAGGATGGGCGCCGAAGGCGTGCGCCGCAATACACGTCTTATTGTGCATTTGTACGAGCTCAACAAGAAGTACGCGCGCAAAGTGGAGTATTTGCCTGAACCCGGTCTTCACTCAGACGCAGGATTCAAAGTCTGCGAAATTCTCGCCAGTGATCCGGAATCCGAAACGTACACGCCGCTGTTGGCGAACGTCTGGTCGGACAAGGTACCAGGATTTGTCAGCGACGCAGAAGAGGTCAAGAAAACGCTGCGCCGAGTCGCACGCGCAACGGATAACAAGGGTCTGTTCTATTTCGATGATCACAGTCTGAGTGGCGAATTCCTGAAGTCCATCATTGTTGAGCCGGGACTCAACTACCTCGCAATGATGACCGGGACCGAGATGGACGTGATGTATAAGAATGAGTCAATCTCGATGAACACGCTCACGGAAAGCGTGCAAACGCCTTATGGCCGGACGATGTTTAAGCTCATACCGGAGGGCGCGTCGGGTGTATCAAAAAATACCGATATTGATGTTTTCCTGCACGCCGGGGCGTTGGCGATACGATTGCCAGATATGGACAGGAACCTGCGCCTCATCGCACTCAAGGCGAAGAACCGCTTCGTCGGCGAGATTGCGTCGCCGATGATCACGACGGAAACCAACCTTCGGTCTCGCAAGGCGTTAATGGGAATGGTCGAGTCGTTTTTGAGTGTGCAGGACGTGGTGCTGACGCACCAGGCCCTGCGCGACAGTTTTGATCCGTCGAGTTTCCGTGTGTTGACCTATGATCGCTTGCAGTTGCTGATGGCTCTGTTGCAGGGCGTTATCCATTATGAAGTTGCACTCGCGCGCAACGTATCGATCAGTGATCACCTGTTTTCTGATACACCGCATGACGGCGATATGAATCGCACGTACTTTCTTCCCGAGCAGCAGGAGGCCCAAGAGAGTCGTCTGAGATAAGCATCAGAATCTGAGACGACAGGTAATTAATCAAAGTTGCGACGGGCGTCAGTTGATGGCAAGTGAAGAAATGCAGGTGTTCCTGGAAGGATTGAAACAACAACCCAGGAAAGTGAAAGCCGGTTCGTTCGAGCAGCAACGTGCCGCGTGCGATGACGCGATGTCGGGCCAGGCAATGCCTGACGATATCCTCGTCGACGACTACACATTGGCCGGTCGGCCAGCTCGAAAATATTTTAGAGCAAGCGTGCGTGAAGATGCCTCACTGTTGTATTTGCACGGCGGCGGCTACACTGTTGGGTCGCTGGATTCCCACCATTCCTTCATGGCGTATCTCGCCGTTGCGTGTGAAACAGCGGTTAACGGTATCGACTATCGCCTCGCGCCCGAGAACCCATACCCGGCAGCACTCGATGATGCCGTTGCGGCGTACAAGGAAATGCTCGAGTACACGGCCGGCGAAAAAATCATGATCGCCGGCGATTCGGCCGGCGGTGGTCTTGCAATGGCATGTACGTTGCGGTTGAAAGACGAGGGGCTGCCGATGCCAGGCTGTGTGACGCTGCTTTCGCCAGCAACGGATCAAACAGGTAGCGGCGAGAGCCTTGGCGAGTTACGCGACGAATACATGGTGAACAGCAAGCTGTACGCGGGCGATTACCCTCTGGACACGCCCGGCATCTCGCCTTTGTTCGGTGACATGGAGGGCCTTCCGCCGCTGCTGATTCACGTCGCGAGCGATGAGGCGCTGCTGGATGATTCGACTCGTCTCGCGGAACGCGCACGTCAAGCTGGTGTAGAGGTCGACATTCAGGTGTTCGACGACGCGTTTCACGTATTTCACGTATTTACGCATTTTCCCGAATCGCAAAATGCACTTACGGACATTGGAAATTTTTACAGGCGACATATTTGATGCAGCAATCATGAAAGAAATCGATCTTGATGTTCTTAAAGCTGACTACGATCGGGATGGATTCGCGATTGTTCGCGGCTATCTTAGCGACGCTGACGTTGATGACGTACGCGAGCGCGCATGTCCCCTGGCGAAAGAGTTGCTCAAATTAGAAGATGACATGGGCAAATACCGCAACGTGTTGAAGTCCCTGCATCGCCACGACAAATGGTTCGATCAACAGTTGGAAAATGGCCGACATGTGCCCATGCTTAGACACCTCCTGGGCGGTGACATTTACGGTCAATCAGCAGCCTGGTTCGATCGGCCGGAAGGCGAGAGTATCGGGATTGGTCCGCATGTCGATGCACTGGGTCGCAACGAATTTCCGGGCGACGGAATTACAATTTGGTATGCACTTGATCCGGTCAGAATAAGTAATGGCTGCCTGCACTATCTGCGCGGCTCGCACAAACAGGAATATCCTGATGTTATTCCCATCCCCGGCATCGATGCAGATTCCGAAGATGCAATTGCCGTCGAACTAGATCCCGGAGATGTCGTGATTCACAGCTCCCTGACGGTACATTGGTCTGGCGGAAACTCGTCGGGGCGACCGCGGCGAGCGGTATCCTACTTTTATTTTGGCGCCAGCGCTTACGCGGCGCTGCATCAACGTAAAAAGGCTTGATCTAACTAAGAAAGTATTCCAACCATGAAAAAAATCTTCAAAATATTGGGTGTTCTGTTTGCTCTCCTGATCGTTTTCTATGCCGCCCGCTGGTATTACTACGTGAACGAGTACAAACAGCACAATCCGCGTGTCGAGATTGTGGTGAACGGTGCGGAGCGTGAGTACTACCTGTTCACGCCGGCAAACGAGGCCGACGGACCGAGCCCACTGCTTGTAACGTTGCAAGGTGGCGGTGCCGACGCGAGTTGGAGATTCGTGTCCCAGTTTGACTGGGAGGCGCTTGCCGAAGAGGAAGGCATGATCATCGCGCTGCCGTCGGGCAAGACCGCTGGGGATAACGAAGGTGCCTGGCAATTGAATACAGATTCAGAGTCGATGCAGGACATTGACTTCTTCGAAGCCATGATTGCTGAAATATCTTCCGATTACACTGTGGACGAATCGCGTGTCTACGCTGTTGGTTATTCACTGGGCTCAATGTTTGCCTACGAACTCGCTTGCCAGATGAGCGCCCGCTTTGCAGCAATCGCGTCTTTCGCCGGCACCATGCCAGTTTCGCCAAAGTCCTGTAATCCGGAGAGAAACGTTCCCATCATGCATGTTCATGGCGTGGACGACCCGATTATTGCTTACGGGAATACCTGGGACTGGAAGGCCTGGGACTCAGTCGGAACGATGCGGGATGTTCCGAGCCTCGTGCAGTATTGGCAAGAGAAGTACAACTGCCAGAATCAAAACGAGACGAGCAATGAGGCTGTCACGCACTTTGTCTACGACGCCTGCGACCAGGAATCGCGAATCGAACACTATCGCCTCGAGAACGGCACTCATGAATGGCCAGCGGACATCAATGGCGAGCCAACTTACAGTGTGATGTGGTCTTTTCTTAGCAACTACGCGTTGCCGCAGCAGGAGGCAACGCAGTAGTGACATTGCCTGAGCGCGAGTTCATCTTTCTGCGTCACGGAGAGACACAGTACAATCGCGATGGTCGATTGCAGGGGCAGCGCGATGTTCCGCTGAACGAATTGGGTCGTGCTCAGGCCAGGTCAGCTGCTGATATGCTGGCCAACCGGCAGATCACGCGAGTCGTCGCCAGCCCGGCTACACGAGTGCAACAGACTATCAAACCGTTCTTGCAGACCCACGACCTGCCATTACATATTGAAGACGACCTGATGGAGTATTTTGTGGGTAGCTTTGAAGGTCGGTTGGCGACTGACATACGCCGGGAGCACGGCCTGACTGAAGAAGCATCGCTTTGGTCGGTGCTACCCGATGATGCAGAACACTGGCCAGACTTTCTGAGTCGAGCGGTGTCGGCTGTGGAGCGATGGACACGACAGTATGCGGGTGAAACCATCTTGATCGCGTCGCACGGACTGGTTTTTCGAGTGCTCGTGGAAACACTGACGGGTAAAGAGCGCTATTCAAGAAACGCCGAGCCGCATTCCTTCAGTCCTGTAGTTGACGGTTGGGCCATCAATCCGCTGGTAACCTGAATACCATTCGATTGAGAAAACAATGATTGATCTGCGCAGCGATACCCTGACCAAGCCATGTCCGGCAATGCTGGATGCCATGCTTACGGCGGACGTGGGCGACGACGTTTATGGTGAAGACCCAACCGTTAATGCGCTCGAAGACTATGCCGCCGACCTCACGGGAAAAGAGGCCGCTCTGTTTGCCGCCAGCGGCACGCAAAGTAACTTGCTCGGGCTGCTAAGTCATTGTCAGCGCGGGCATGAATACATCGTCGGCAGCACGGCGCACACTTATATGTATGAGGGCGGCGGTGCGGCGGTACTCGGCGGCATACAACCCTGCACGATCCCTTTCAATGCGCAGGGAGAGATTCCGCTTGATGACATTGCCGCTGCGATCAAACCTGATGACGTGCATTACGCGGTAAGCAAACTGCTTTGTCTTGAGAATACGCAGGCTGGAAAGGTATTGAGTCTTGACTATTTACAACGCTGGAGTGCGCTAGCGCATAGCCACAATTTGCTGCGGCATCTTGACGGCGCCAGAGTATTTAATGCCGCTGTAAGACTGGACGTGCCTGTGAAACAAATCTGCGCGTACTTTGACAGTGTGTCGATATGCCTATCAAAGGGCTTGGGCTGCCCGCTGGGTTCTCTGTTGGTTGGCGACAGCGAGACGATTGCGCGCGCGCGTCGCTGGCGAAAGATGATTGGTGGTGGAATGCGACAGGCAGGTGTGGTTGCAGCCGCAGGCCAATATGCATTGCAGAACAACGTCGCGCGCTTGGCCGAGGATCACGCTCATGCAGCAGCGTTGGCTGAGGCAATGGGCGAAATGCCTCGATTGTCACTCGCCGAAGCGCCGCAGACGAACATGGTCATTCTGGACGAGACTGTAGATTTAGCGACCTTGATAGAGCATCTTGCCAGGCATGACATCAGAATCAACGGCCCCCGCTGGGTTTTCCATCGCGATATATCAAGCGACGATTGCGACAAGCTTATCGCAGCCTGTCGCAGCTACTGACATTCAGCGCGACACTCTCATGACATATGTTCAGACTTTCCTGCAGCAGATTCCATTTGGTAGTTCCTTCGGGAAGGTTGGGCTATTCGTTGTTCTGATATTGGCGTTGTTGACAGCCTGTCAGGACAATTCCAGTGGTACGGCAATCACCAACGTTACTGTCATCGATGCGGTCAACGGTGTGCGTGAGAATCAATCGGTAGTCTTCGATGGCGACGAAATTATTGCCATACGACCAGCCAATGAAGCTGTATCGGCTGCGACGATGATCGATGGTACTGACAAGTACCTCATCCCCGGGTTGTGGGACTTTCACGTCCACCTGACCTACGACGACCGGTTTGTGGAAACGATGCCGGCACTGTTCCTGTCCTACGGAATCACCAGCGTTCGCGACACGGGTGGCTTGATGCACAAAATCTTGCCGGTCGTCGATGCAATGCGCGCAGAGGATGCAATCGCGCCTCGGGTCTTCTTCGCTGGTCCGCTGCTGGACGGCCGTTTTGTCGTCTACGATGGCGACGATCGCCCGGAGATTGGCGTGCAAAACGAGACGCCGCAGCAGGCAAGAACAACGATAGCGAAGCTCAAGGAGCAGGGTGTCGACTTCATCAAGATCTACGAGATGGTCAGCCCGGATGTATTTCGGGCGATGGTTGATACTGCCAATGATCTAGCGTTGCCGATCGATTCGCATGTGCCGTTGTCGATGCGTGCCAGCATCGCCGGTCCATCGGTTGACTCGATCGAACACTTGCGAAATATCGAAACGGACTGTGCAAGCAATGCCGCCGAACTTCACGAAACACGTCTGGAGCGACTGAAGAACGCAGAAGGATTATCCGGCTACAGACTACGATCGTCGTTGCACAGCCTGCAGCGCTTGCCGGCGATCGATAACTACGACGAAGAGCGCTGCAATACAACCATTGCGGCGTTGGCCTCCACGATGATGGTGCCGACTCTGCGACTGAACTCGTTCAACCTGGCACCGCCGTTTGCCAAAGACGATTGGCTGGAAGCACTAGACCGCGTGCCGGCCGACGTTCGGCAGGCCTGGTCTGAATCGGCGGAGAAACTTGCCGCGAATCCAAGCAAGGAGTTCAATCAATTTGGCGAGTGGAGCCTGTTCCTGATCGAGCGGATGCACGCTGCGGGCGTGCCGATCGGCGCAGGAACCGATACGCCGCTTCTTCTTGCCGTGCCCGGCTTCAGCCTCCACTCGGAACTCGAGTTGCTCGTGCGGGCGGGCTTGTCACCAATGGATGCACTCGCGGCAGCGACCATTCGCCCTGCGGAATATTTTTCGTTGCAACACAAAATGGGGACCATCGATGTCGGCCGGGTTGCCGACATGGTCCTACTAGAACGTAACCCGCTGGAAAATATATCCAATACTCGATCGGTTGCTGGCGTCGTGACCAAGGGCACGTACATGACGTCGAATGAGTTGGCGGAGCTTTAGAGACGAATCGTCCGCAGTCGCCTTGTCCAGCCCAAGCCCATCTTTAGTTCCTCGTTGACTTCGTCGGTTCGCTCGACGAATACATCAGCGGGCACTGGCTCGCTAAAGTAGTAACCCTGCGCATAATTACAGGATTTCTCGATCAAATAGTCCATTTGTTCCTGGGTTTCAACGCCTTCGGCAACGACTTCGTAGCCGAGGCTGTGTGAGAGCGAAATGATTGCTTGGGAAATCTCGAGATCGTTCTTGTCATGCGGGACATTTCTGATAAACGAATTGTCGATCTTGATTACGTTGAGCGGCAAACGCTTCATATAGCTGAGCGAAGAATATCCGGTGCCGAAGTCGTCTACACATATCCTGTGACCAAGGTCGCGTAGCTTTTGCAATTCGGTTTCCGCGCCTTCCGCCTGGTCAAACATGTAGCGCTCGGTGATTTCGATTTCGATCTGCTCCGGACGAACGTCGTACTCCTCAAGCACATTGCGAAACCGGGCCACTATGTCGCCGCGAAGAAACTCGACGCTCGACACATTGACGGCGATGGATTCGATGTCGGCGCCGTTTCGCATAAATGTCTGCATAGATTCGCAGGCACTCCGCAAAACCCATTCGCCAATGTCAACAATAAGGCCGAACTCCTCTGCAATCGGTATGAATTCGTCAGGCCTGACATTGCCAAGTTCGGTATGACTCCAGCGGATCAGTGCTTCTGCCTTCACGACCTTGCGTCGTTCAAGATCGACGATTGGTTGAAATACCAGCGAGAAGTCCTGTTTTTTCAATGAGCGTCTGAGCGCTGTTTGGATCTCAATGCGTCGCGTTGCCTGGTTTGACAGCTCCTCGTGATAATACTTGTAGCCGTTTCGACCATCTTCTTTTGCCGAGTACATGGCACTGTCGGCGTACTTGATGATCGTATTCAGATCATCGGAATCGTCAGGGCAGACCGCGATGCCGATGCTCGTGCCAATATCGATCGAGTGTTTGCCGATACGAAAGGTCTGCTCCAGGTCATCGACAATTCGTTGCGCGACGATGCAAGGAGAGTACGCATCTGACACTGGTTCGAGGACCACAACAAATTCGTCGCCGCCTAGTCGGCATAGCGTATCCGTGTCACGCAACAATGAACGGAGCCGCTTCGCGACTTCCTTGAGCAACATGTCACCAACGTCGTGTCCCAGGGAATCATTGACGTGCTTAAAGCGATCCAAATCCAGAAACAGGACCGCCAGTTTTGTCGCTGTGCGGCTACACAGTTTGATGGAATGATCCAAGTCCTCAAGCAACTTCGCCCGGTTAGGCAATCCGGTCAGTTGATCATGGTGTGCCAGGTGCATCGCGGAGTCGGTTTGTTGCTCTAGCTGAGAATTAATGTCTTTGAGTTTTGTATTCTTATCGCGCATTTCTTCGCGGTGCTTGCGAACCTCGGCGAAGCGCAAGAAAAGAACGAACAGCAGGACGGCAGCGACGGCGGTTGTCTGATAGAACAGCGCATAGTCTGTTTCCTTCTCAATTGATACTGCAACCCACTTACGATGAATGTTCAGACGCAGTGAATTCGGCATTGACTGAACGACCTTGTCGACCGCTGTGAGGAGTAACGGCGAATCTTCACGCATGGCAATGCTAAAGCCGCTCGAGTCGTCGGCGAAGTCACCACTAATCTTCAGCTTTTGCTTGTAGTCGCGACTGATTGCCTGATTAATTGTTGCAACGTAATCAACGACCCCGAATACCTCTTCATCGAGGACGGCATCCAGTGCGTCGCGAATTCTCGCAAAGCCGACAAATTCTATTTGCGGGTGCGTGCTGCGCAGCTCGTCGACATCGATGTAACCGTCTACGAAACCAACTCTGGCATTTAGTAAGTCGTTTAGATCCTCGAAGTAGCCTTCCCCGATGTCGGTTGCCAGAGCCAATCGTTCCAGAATGTATGGCTTGGAAAAAAGCAGATTCGTTGGTTGGTCTTTCGCGTCGAGCGCCAGCGTGGCGATATCGCAGCGGCCACTCATCAATCCAGCCTGAATTTCTTGCCAGGTGTCATACCCCTGCACACCTACTGTGACTTTTAACGTATCGCCGAGCGTCGACAAGTAATCAGAGGTCATGCCTTCGTGGTGGTCATTACGCATCGACTCGAGTGGCATTCGATTCGTATTCAGACATGCGGTGATCTGGCCTGTGTTTTTTAGGAACTGTGTTTCTTCTGCGCTGAATTCAGCTTTGGTTGTCAGGAACGTCTTTGCGCTGGCTTCGCTTCCAGTCCACCTGGCCATGATCTGTGTCGCGCTTTCAGCCGATATCTGATCAAGGGCTTTCTGCAGGATGTCCCGCAGCACCGGCCAGTCATTGCGGGCCGCCATATGCACATTGTCGACCTCAAAACGCACGGGAAACGCCGGCACCAGACCCAGGATGCTGTGATTTGCTGTGTAGTAAGCGATGCTCGCGGTGTTCTCAATTACCGCATCAGCACGACCAACGAGCACGGCATCGAGTGCGTCGAGAATTCCTGGTACTTCCAAGACTTGGATGTCGGGGTGGTGCTTGCCGAGATACTCGATGTGTGCATAGCCAGCCGGTACAGCCATCGTCTTACCGTACAAGTCGGCGAAGTTAGTCGCGCCCCCTTGCGTGTCCTTCGTAAAGACGTAGTGGCGGACTGTTATATAAGGGTTGGTTAGATTGAATTCGCGGCCGCGGTGCTCGGTCCAGTACATCATCGGAACCATGTCGATTTCCCGATTCCGGAGCAGATTCATCAGCTCAGGCCAGGAATATCCTGTGACGACCTCGAACTTGATCCCGGTAATGGACTCGATCTCATCGAGGTAATCTTTGGCTGCACCTTTGTAAGTGCCGTCTTCGACGTAATCCATGGGCGGCCAATCGGTTTCACCGCCGACAACAATGGTCGGATGTGCCGCAACAAATGCGCGTTCTTCCTCTGTCAGCTCAAGTGCTGATGCCGAATGCGTTAGCGCAAAGAGGTAAATGAGGAAATGTAGTAATCGTGATCGCATGCGGTCCTGGCTGTGATTGATCGAGCAATACGGATTGCACGCCGGCCAACCAAGGCGAGCCGGCCGAAATCCGGGATTCCGAATAAGGTATCGGCCAAAGTGGCGAGTTATTTAGGGAATAGGCGCCGCAGAAAAGCCCGAGCAAGCCTCGGAGTTTTTTGCCTTTGCTAAAGCGAAAAGTGTGTACTACGTCCCAGATTATGTCTGCTGAGGTGCTCTATGCTGCAATGACATACGTAATTGGTGGTTCCATGCGTAACGCTCTCGTCTCCATAATTGCGGTTCTGCTGTGCAGCGCCAGTTCCTTCGCGTCAGACGTGGCTGAAGAGCGCGGCTTGCAAGTCGAAATCCAGTCTCCATCCGCCGATTTCACTGTGCTCGAAGAGACACCCACGATCGAGGTCGAAGGATTCGCATCGGCTATCGGCGGCGTTCAGTATCTGGACATGATGTTCGTCATGGACACATCGTCCAGCCTCCGCAGCACTGATCCAAAGGACTTTCGGCTTGCTGGTGCGATTGGTCTCGTCAAGAACCTCTCGCCGAAGAGCGACATCAAGATTGGTGTCGTGAGTTTTGATAAAGACGGAGAACTTGCTCAACCCCTCACATCCGACCGAGACAAGGTTGTTGATTCGTTACGGATATTGCCCAAGTCCGGCAGTACCAATCTCGCCGCCGGCATTCTCACTGCACTCACGGAACTTAAGACAAACGGACGACCCGATTCATCGCGCGTGATCATGCTTTTTACCGATGGCAAGTCGAACAAAAACAAAGCCTATGATGCGGCCGTCCAGGGAACGTTGCAGGGCGTTACTATCCAAACGCTTTTGCTCGGATCAAGTCAGCAGGGTGGCAAGATCCTCGACACCATCGCGTGGGCTACCGGCGGGAGTTTTCTACAGGTATCGGACCCCGAAAAACTCCCGGACGCATTCCTCAATCTGCGCACGACGGGTGTGGACAGCGTTACGCTGAGTGTCAACGGGTCAGAGCCCGTTCCGGCACGACTCGCAGGTGGAACGTTCTCGGGAAGCATGCCACTGGAGGTGGGTCAAAACCGTATTGTCGCGTTCGCAACGAGCCTGGACGGAGATACACAGGAATCCGTGGTAACGGTGACCGTACAGGATGCGAGTTGTGCGGCCCTGGAAGTCGTTGCGATGAAGGAAGGACGGTCCGTCATGTCCCTGGACGATCGCTCGGTCGAAATCGTTGTTGACGCGTCCCGCAGCATGTGGGGACGCATGGACGGTGAGCCCAAGATGACCGTGGCCAAGGACATTCTGGAAGATGTCTCCTATTGGTATCCCGAGGACCTGGACCTGGCGCTCCGCGCATACGGCAACACGAGCCCGAGCGACAATAACAACTGCGCTGACTCAACGCTTCTGGTGCCGTTCGGAGATTACAATCGAGATCCGATTCGCCACGCGATCGCCGGATTGAAGCCGTTGGGGCAAACGCCGATAGCGTATGCGCTGAATCAGGCGGCCCGTGACTTCGGCAGCTTGCAAAGCGATCGCGCATTGGTTCTGGTTACTGACGGCATCGAAAGCTGCGGCGGCAACCCGGTGCAAGCCGCCAGGGAGCTTCGCGAGCAGGGCATCATTGTGCATTTGATTGGATTCGGGATGGGCAGTGCCGCTGATGAAGACGCGGCGAGCCTGCGGGCCGTCGCCAACGCATCGGGTGGCCGTTATGTCACCGCCGGCAGTGCAGAAGAGCTTAAAGAGGCGCTGGCGCAAACGGTCGCAACCGCATATAGCGTGTTCCAAGATGGCGCGGAGGTCGCGAATGGCTCACTTGGTTCAGACGAAGTTCTGTACCTTCCCAAGGGCGACTATCGTGTGCGGCTCGACAGTTCCCCGCCGCAGGAGGCACGGGTCTCCCTCGACCCACGCGACAAGGTGACATTGATGCTGGAGAAGCAGGGCAGCGTTGTTACTCAGAATGAGCGACGCGATGAACTGCCGCAAATATCTTGCGAAGATGCCGTCGCATCGAGCTCTCTTCAGGTCGTAGAGCGCCGATAGCATCGGAATCGCTCCGCCGCTATGGATTTGCGCAACTCTGGGTGAATTCTAATTCTCCTGAGTTACGAAACTACTTCAAGAAAAGTCGCGATGTGTCTAGATAAGCTACGATCGTTGTTTCGACAAGAATTCGTTTCACCGAAAACATTTGGTCTTCCTGTCGGACAGGAATAGATTACATACTGAGGCGAAAGCCTCTGCGTCAATGAGTTCGCTTGTTGACAACCGCCCTGCGAATGGAGGACCGAGCCTTCGCCAGTGTTGGGGGCGGTGGACGCAGAAGGCAGAACCAGCAACGAAATCGAGAAGCGAAAGCAGATTGGTGGAGTGAAAGGAACGTTCTTGGTGAACTCGGAAAGATTCAAGAGCGCTATGTCAGGTAGCCCGATACAAGAACAGATTCGAGCTTGGAAACAGATAAATAGTCGAAAGATTGCGTATCTGCAGAAAGGCCAAAAATGAGACCAGCAGACCTACCTTTGCGTCCTCAAATTTAAGAAAGCCACCGCAAGGTGGCTTTTTTTTGTTCTGCGATTCGACTGTGAGGGCGCATTGGCCGAACGCGAATAATCGCTGCGAATAGCTTTGTAAAACGTACAGATTTCTTGCAAGCTGCGCAGTCCTCACCCAATACCGTAGTCAATGAGTAGGAGTGTGCTGTGTCGGGATTCGACAAGGTAGTAAACAGTTACGAGGAGGCCCTGGCCGGCCTAGAGGACAATATGACGGTGCTCGCCGGTGGCTTCGGTCTCTGCGGGATACCCGAGAATCTGATCAAGGAAATCCAGCGCAAGGGTACAAAAGGCCTGACCGTGGCTTCCAACAATGCCGGTACCGACGACGCGGGGCTGGGTCTGCTACTGCAAAACAAACAGATCAAGAAGATGATCGCGTCCTATGTGGGCGAAAATGCCTTGTTTGAAGCGCAAATGATGAGCGGTGAGTTGGAGGTGGAGCTCACCCCACAAGGTACGCTAGCTGAAAAAATGCGCGCTGGCGGCGCCGGTATTCCCGCCTTCTTCACGTCTACGGGATACGGCACTCCGGTGGGTGAAGGCAAGGAGGTACGGGAGTTTGATGGCCGACACTACATTCTCGAAGAGGCGATTCGTGGCGACTTCGCCATTGCCAAGGCGTGGAAAGCCGATCGCTATGGCAATTTGATGTTCCGCATGACGGCGCGCAATTTCAATCCAATGGCGATAACTGCGGCGCAAGTCGCTGTCGTTGAGGTGGAAGAAATCGTCGCGGTGGGCCAGCTCGACCCGAATGAAATTCATTTGCCCGGGATCTACGTGCACCGTCTCATTGAGGGTACGTTTGAGAAAACAATTGAACAGCGCACTGTGCGCAGCGCATAGGGGGACGTTGACATGGCATTGACCCGCGAACAATTGGCGCAACGAGTCGCACAGGAATTTCAGGACGGTTTCTACGTCAATCTCGGTATTGGCATCCCCACGCTGGCGGCAAACTATGTTCCTGACGGAATGCAGGTGATGTTGCAGTCAGAAAACGGTTTGCTTGGTATGGGGCCGTTCCCATTGGATGAAGAGGTAGATGCTGACCTCATTAACGCCGGTAAGCAGACCGTGACAATGACGTCTGGTGCGTCTCTGTTTGACTCGGCCGAGTCCTTTGCGATGATTCGTGGCGGTCATGTCGACCTGACGGTGTTGGGTGCTTTTGAAGTGGACTGCCACGGCAATATCGCTTCGTACATGATCCCAGGCAAGCTGATCAAAGGAATGGGCGGCGCAATGGATCTGGTGGCCGGTGCGGACAACATCATCGTTACGATGACGCATGCCTCCAAGTCCGGGCAATCGAAGCTGCTCTCTGATTGCACGTTGCCGCTCACAGGGAAAGGCTGCATCAAACGCGTGTTGACCGATCTCGCATTCCTCGACATTGAAGACGGCAAATTCATCTTGCGCGAGCGGGCACCTGGCGTCAGTGTCGACGAAATCGTAGACCTTACCGATGGAGATTTGACTGTTCCGGACGACGTTCCGGAAATGGTCTTGTAGTGCGACTCTCCAGTCCATTCCAGGCGTCAGTTTGGCTGATCATTGCCTACCTGATTCACCTTTGTGAGGAGTGGTTCTGGGGTTTTCCTGAGTGGTCGCGTGTGATTCGTGGCGAAGGGGTATCGTCTGATACATTCATTGCGATCAATTCTATCGGGCTGCTGTTGTTCGTAACCCTGGCCGCATTAACACGACGCCGTCCCGAGATGGCCTGGTTCCCCGCAATACTCGCAACGATATTTTCGCTCAATGGCGTGTTGCATGCGCTGGCGACGTGGCGCTACGGCGTGTATTCGCCCGGCACCGTTTCAGGCATACTAATTTCATTACCGCTCGGTCTACTCGTATTGCGTGAAATGCGTAAGCGCCTGTCTGTTGCCGCGTTCACAGGGTGTCTTGTGTGGGGCGTGATAGCGCACATTTTTATTACGTTCATCGCGTTTCGGTGACGTTTGAACTTACGAAAAATAAAAAAGAGGATTTGCGATGAAAGATGAAACTCTTGCCATACATGCCGGATTCAAGTCCGATCCTGCAACAAACGCAGTAACTGTCCCCATATACCAAACGGTAGCGTACGAATTTGACGACGCTGCGCATGGCGCTGCGTTGTTTAACCTCGAAGTTGAGGGCAACATCTATTCGCGGATCATGAACCCGACCGTCGATGTGCTCGAGAAACGCTCGGCAGAACTCGAAGGCGGAATCGCAGGTCTTTGCTTGAGTGCCGGCAGCGCAGCAATCAACTATTCGATTCTCAACATCGCCGAAAGTGGCAACAACATTATTACTGTGCCGCAATTGTATGGTGGCTCGTACACCTTGTTCAGACACATGTTGCCAAAACAGGGTATCGACGTTCGATTTGCGAGCGATGATTCAGCTGACGCGATCAAGAGCTTAATTGACGACAAGACGACAGCCGTTTTTTGCGAGTCTATTGGCAATCCGGCAGGCAATATCGTCGATATCGAAGCGCTTGCAAATGTTGCGCATGAAAACGGCGTGCCCCTCATCGTTGACAACACCGTGCCGACGCCCGCATTAATGAAGCCCATCCAGTGGGGCGCCGATATTGTCGTTAACTCTCTGACCAAATATATGGCTGGGCATGGCAACTCCCTGGGCGGAGTCATCGTCGACAGCGGGCAGTTTCCGTGGGCAGAGCACGCCAAGAAATTCCATATGCTGACCGAACCGGAAGCCTCGTATCACGGTGTTGTGTATACCGAAGCGCTGGGTCCAGCCGCATATATCGGGCGAGCACGCACCGTGCCACTCAGGAACACGGGTTCCGCGATGAGTGCTATGAACGCGTTTCTGATCTTACAAGGCATGGCTACGTTGCCATTACGCATGGAACGTCATTGCGATAATGCGCTCGCTGTCGCGAAACATCTTAGCGGTCACTCGCGAGTGGAATGGGTGAATTTTGCCGGTCTTCCTGACTCGCCGTACTACGAACTTGCACAGAAGTACACGAACGGCAAGCCGTCTGCGCTGCTTACGTTTGGGATTAAGGGTGGGTTCGATGCAGGCGTCAAATTCTATGATGCGTTAGAGATGTTCGTGCGTCTCGTGAACATCGGTGACATTAAATCGCTAGCTGCACATCCGGCTTCGACCACACATCGACAACTTACCGATGACGAACTAAAGACAGCTGGCGTTACGCCAGACATGATTCGCCTTTGTGTTGGAATTGAGCACATAGACGATATTCTTGCGGATCTCGACCAGGCGCTCGCTGCGTCGGCATAAAGGCACACCTGTCACGTGTGTTGACGGGGAAGAAGTTGTAACAATTGTTTACTTGGATCTTTGAATTCAAGCATTCACTCGCCAGACTGTTTGTGCTCCAATTGCGCGTTAATTCTTACCGATGCATAAGGGGCATTACGACATGTCTGGATTAGTCCATTCGTTCAAAATTCTTACGCAGTACATTAGTAAGCGTTTCTTTCCCGTAATTCCACTTATGCTTCTGTCGCCGTCGGTGCTGGCTGTGCCATTCTGTCCGGCATCGCCCGACACGATCACGATCACGTCGCAACAAACGGTGAATACCTATTACGCGGGCACTGCGAGCGTGTCGGCGGGTTCGACCAGCATTCCGGTCGGTGCGCCACGTGGCAGTGTGCCGATCGTTGCTGGCGACACCTTATTAGTCATTCAAATTCAGGGCGCCGAAATTGATACGGGCGATGCCGAAACAGCAGGCGGTCCTTATGGCGACGGGCCCGGAAATAACGATCGAACTGGTAATTTGCCGAACAACTTTGTCGCCGGTCGCTACGAATACGTTGTCGCAACGGGTTCGGTTTCTGGCGGTAGCGTAACGATCGAAGGTGAACTACCAGGCAGTGGCTTGCTGTTTGACTATACGCATCGCAGTTCGCCGACCGCGAATGCCGGTGTTGCGAGCTATCAGGTCGTGCGTGTACCCGTATACCAAGACCTCGTTATTGCTGCGAGCGGTGAGATTATTCCCGAAACCTGGGACGGATCGACTGGCGGCATTGTGGTGATCGATGTCGCGGATACATTGACCAACGATGGTGTCATTAACGCAAGCGGTTACGGATTTCGCGGCGGCCAATTTTTATTTACGAATGGACCGAATTCCAGTCTTATCGGTAAGCCAACCAATGGTTTCAAGGGCGAGGGCATCGTCGGTCGACCGACACTGACTTACAGCACGTTGCGTGGGGCTGAAACAAATACGGTCGGCTACCCGACCAGTGGCATGCAGTATGAGGCGGAACAAGGTCTCGGCTCGCCCGGCAACGCAGGCTCCGCCGGCGGTGGCGATGAAGATGCCGGCGGCGGCGGCGGCGGAAACGGCGGCTTTGGCGGAATCGGCGGCCGCGGTATTCCCGACGTCGCATCACGTGGCATCGGCGGTGCGAGCTATGCAGATCAGGTTTTCACACCGACTGTCAATCGACTCGTCATGGGCGGTGGCGGTGGGGGCAGCAACGGTAACGACGCTGGCTGGGATTTGCAGCTTTCGAGTGGGCAAGCCGGTGGCGGCATGGTGTTTGCGCGCTTTAAGAATTACGCTGGTAGCGGCGCGTTTCGCGCTAACGGTGATTCACCCGGAACCGGAGCCAGTGAAGGCATCGGCGGTGGCGGTGCAGGCGGCACGATCGCAATTCTCACGGATAGCTCCGATGTCGCATCCGCGACCTTCGAAGCAGTCGGCGGCAGCGGTGGATTCGCCTCCAATGGTAGCGACGGCGGTGGTGGTGGTGGTGGCGGCGGCCTCATTTTTATCGCCAACACGACCGGCGCGACGTCTACGGTAACGGGCGGCGCTGCAGGCGGTTCATCATCAGGCGGTGACTTCGACGGATTTGCGGGACAAATCGGTGTGCAGTTCGATACTAACTATACGCTCCCGCCATCGGCGCCATTTGACTGCACTTTCTCACCCGATAGCGACGGCGACAGTATCGTCGATAGCATCGATGCTGACGACGACAATGATGGATTGCCTGACATCGTTGAAGGCACTGGCGATTCTGACGGTGACGGCATCATTGATTCACTGGATATTGATTCGGATAACGACGGTATCGTCGACAATGTCGAAGCACAGAGTGATGTCGCCTATGTCGCGCCATCGGGCAACGACATGGACATGGACGGTCTTGACGACAATTACGATTCGGACGACGGTGGTGCGGCAATTGTCATCGTTAATACGGACGGGACAGGCCTGCCTGACTACCTCGATGATGACTCCGACGATGATGGTGTACCGGACCTCATTGAAGGACACGATGCCAATGGCGACGGCGTTGCTGATGTATCACCGGCGGCAGGAAATGCTGACGCGGATGGCGACGGACTCAACGACAATTTCGATACGGTAATTGGCCCTGGTGCGAATAATTCGACAGGCTCGAACAGTTCGCTGCCGAACAACGACGGCATCGACAATCGCGACTGGCGCGATAGTGACGATGATAACGATGGCGTGCCGACTTCAGGCGAAGATGGCAATAACAACGGAATTTTTTCGGACGATGATGCCGATAACGACGGCACGCCTGACTATCTTGAGTCGTCTCTGACGGACAGCGATGGCGACGGCGTTCCGGCTGAAGACGATCCGGACGATAACGATCCATGTGTGCCATCACAATTCGGTGCCGGTTGCACGACCGACACGGACAACGACGGCGAGCCCGACAGTGATGAAGGTGAATTCACCGACACAGATGGTGATGGCACGCCGGACTACCAGGAACCGTCTAATGTTGACACCGACGGTGACGGCTTCAATGATGAAATGGATCCGGGAAATCTGGATCCGTGCATTCCTTCGACGATCGCGCCGGGATGCACGCTCGACTCCGACGATGACGGTCTTACTGATGGTGAGGAAGATACACTCGGCACTGATCCCAACAACCCTGATACCGATGGCGATGGAATTGAAGACGGTACGGAAACCGGAGGCGATGCATCAGTCGATCCTGGCGAAACCAGCCCGCTCGATATCGATAGCGACGATGACGGTCTTGCTGATGGTGCCGAGGATGCGAATGGCGATGGCATCGTGCAAGCGAACGAATCCGATCCGACAGACGCTGACACCGATAATGATGGCATCGACGATGGTGTTGAAAGCGGCGTAACAACAGGTCTTGCAGATCCGGATGGTGCAGGTCCGATTACTGGAACGGATCCTGGTTTTGTTGGCGATGCCGATCCTGGCTCGACCACCGATCCCTTAGTTGCAGACACAGACGGCGATGGTCTAGATGATGGTGTTGAGGACGCGAACGGCGACGGCCAGACGCTAAATACAATTGGCGGCACGGGCGGGGCGTCGGGTAGCGGTGAAACCGATCCGAACAATATCGACACGGATGGCGACGGACTGACAGACGGTGACGAAACTAATGCCAGTGGACCGCTTGCTGGCATCGGTGCAACTGATCCTCTCGATACGGATACCGACGATGGGGGTGCACAAGACGGCGCCGAAGTCCTGACTGATGGCACCGATCCGACGGCTGGCAATGGGCTTGATGATGCGATCGACTCTGACGGTGATGGCATTACCGATCCGGTCGAGGGTGTCTTGGGAACTGATCCCAACGATGCTGATTCCGACAATGACGGATTGACCGATGGTGAGGAAGTCGGCGGCAATGGTGTGCTCGATGCAGGCGAGACCAATCCGCTCGATGGCGATAGCGACGACGATGGGTTGTCCGACGGCGATGAAGTGAATGGCACAGGCTTGCTGGATCCCTATTCGCCGACGGATCCACTGGATGCGGATAGCGACAACGATGGCATCGACGATGGCATCGAGGCTGGTGTGTCGACAGACGGTGTCGACGGCGGGCTAAGCGATGGCAACGGAGTGCCGTTTGATGGCACGGCGCCAGGATTTGTCGGCGATGCAGATCCCGGCACAACAACTGACCCGAACGATACCGATTCCGACGATGATGGTTTACCAGATGGTGCCGAAGATTTGAACGGCGACGGTCAAACGGTCAACACGATAGGTGACAGCAGCAGTTCGGGTACGGGCGAGACCGATCCGAACCTGCCCGATACCGATAGTGACGGACTTATTGACGGTGATGAGGTGAATGGCACAGGTCCGCTAGCGGGCGTAGGTGCAACCGATCCGCTCGACGCTGATACCGATGATGGTGGTACCCAGGACGGAACAGAGATACTTGCTGACGGCACGAATCCGGTATTCGGCAATGATGCAGATGATGCGGCAGCGGATCCCGATAACGACGGTCTGAGCAATGCACAAGAAGCCATTCTCGGCACCGATCCAGATGATCCCGACAGCGACGGCGATGGTATCGATGACGGTGCCGAAGTCAGCAATGACGGTGTGCTTGATAGCGGTGACACCGATCCGTTGGACGCCGATAGCGACGACGATGGGCTCAGCGATGGTGATGAGGTCATTGGTCCTGACGGTTCGCCGAACAACGGCGACGAAACGGACCCGTTGAATGCAGACTCGGATAACGACGGTATCAACGACGGTACTGAGCGTGGTGTTACAAGCGGCGTGCCAGCCGGTATTAGTGATGGCAACAGCACGCCGTTTGCAGGAACCGACACAGGTTCGCCCGCGTACGTTCCGGATGCTGATCCACTGACGACGACTGACCCGACGGACCCTGATTCAGACGATGACGGTCTTGGCGATGGTGTCGAAGACAGCAACGCAGACGGCGCAGTTACGAATACGATCGGTGGCACCGGTACGTCTGGTTCTGGCGAAACAGATCCGAACATGGCCGACACAGACGGCGATGGTTTACGTGACGGCGATGAAGTAAATGGGACAGGTCCGTTGACCGTAGTCGGCGCAACTGATCCGCTCGATACTGATACGGACGATGGCGGCACCGAAGATGGAGCGGAGGTGCTGGCCGATGGTACCGACCCGGTCGCTAGCCCGCTCGATGATGCCGCAGCGGATCCTGACAACGACGGTTTGAGCAATGCACAGGAAACTATTCTCGGCACCGATCCGAATGATCCGGACAGTGATGGTGATGGCATCGACGATGGTGACGAAGTTGGTAACGATGCGTTCCTGAATGCTGGCGATACTGATCCGCTCGATGCGGACACCGATGATGATGGCATTAGCGATGGCAACGAAGTTAACGGCGCCGACGGAATGCCTAACTCGGGCGACGAAACCGATCCGCTTGACGGCGATACCGATGGCGACGGACTGAGCGACGGACTAGAAGCAGGCGTGCTGACACCAGTTCCGGGCGGCGTCTCTGATGCCAACAATACGCCGTTCACGGGAACAGACACGGGTTCGCCGAATTTCGTTATCGATTCGGATCCCGGTAGCACGACCGACCCAACTGACCCGGATTCAGACAACGACGGTCTACAGGATGGTGTCGAGGATGCAAATGGAAATGGCAGCACTGGGACAATCATTATCGGTGGTACCGGCTCCTCCGGTTCCGGTGAAACCGATCCGAACAACATCGACACCGATGGTGACGGACTGACGGATGGCAACGAATCTGATGGTAGTGGTGTGCTTGGCGGTATCGGTGCAACCGACCCGTTGGACACGGACACTGATGATGGTGGCGTCGATGATGGTGTTGAAGTCCTGACGGACTTCACGAACCCGACGTCGGGTAACGGTTCTGACGACCTTATCGACACTGATGGCGACGGCATCTTCGATAGCGTAGATGCGGACCCGACAGACCCGTGTGTGCCGAATTTGCCGAGCCCAAGTTGTCCCGATTCTGACGACGACGGTACGCCGGATTTCGGTACGCCGACCACCTCAGTGCCGACCGAGCCAGACCCGGCAGCGGACAACGACCCTTGTGTGCCTAACAACATGGTTGCGGTTTGCGATTCGGACAATGACGGCATCACCGACGGCGACGAGATGATCAATGGCACGGATCCGAACGATCCGGACACAGACGGCGATGGCATACCGGACGGCGTCGAGAATATGGATGCCGACAATGACGGTATTAACGACGGTGCTGATCCCGACTCTGACAACGATGGGATTCCGGACTCGATCGAGGCCGGGCCGATGCCGGACATGCCTGTTGACTCGGATAATGACGGTCGGCCCGATTTCGCCGACCCCGATTCCGATGAGGACGACATACCGGATAGCGTCGAGGGCGCGGAAGACAGTGATGGTGACGGGGTGCCGAACTACCTGGATCGCGACAGCGACGATGACGGGATTCCCGACACGATCGAAGACGATGTAGCTATGGGCGCAGATAGCGATGCCGACAACATCGACGACGGCTACGACGTTGACAACACAGGTGGCTCGGATACGGACAACAACGGCGTCGACGACGCGTTAGCGCCACGCGACACAGATGGCGACGGCGCAGAAAACTATCTGGACATCGATGCCGACAACGATGGCATTCCGGACACGATTGAAGCCGATCTGGATGTTCTGGCTGATGGCGATGGCGATCAAATTAACGACGTCTACGATGTTGATTCGACGCTGGGCACAGATGCCGACGGTGATGGCGCTGATGATGCGGTCAGTCCAACGAACACCGACGCCGATGTGGTGCCAGACTATCTCGATCTCGACAGCGACAATGATTCGCTGCTCGACGTCGTGGAAGGCGGCGGCGCCGACTTGGATCGCAACGGCATCATTGACGATGCTGCGACCAACGAAGGCACGTTGACGATGCCCACCGACACCGACGTCGATGGCATCGGCGATTGGCGCGAGATCGATAGCAATAATGATGGCACTAATGACATCGTTGGTAGCGACTTCGAAACCGAAGACATGGATGGCGATGGAATCCTCGATGACATTACGGATACAGACGGTGATGGAATTGCGGATCCAGTCGATAGGCTCGACGGGCACGGTACGGCACCTGATACTGATCGTGACGGAATCCTCGACGATACCGAAGGAACGGGCGATACCGACGGCGATGGCATGCCCGATTTTGACGATACCGATAGCGACAATGACAACATACCGGACAGTGTTGAAGCCGGACCGGATCCACTGAATCCAGTCGATACGGACGGCGATGGCACACCCGACTACAAGGATCCTGATAGTGACAATGATGGTATTGACGACGTGCTCGAAGGCACCAACGATTTCGACAACGACGGTGTGCCCGACTACATCGATGTTGATGAAGAATTGGAAACAGCTGTGACCGGCTCGGGTGGCGGTGGTGTTGCGTTGCTGACGTTGCTTGCTCTCGGCGTGTTCGGATTGCTGTCAAAATTCCGCAGACGAATGAGTACCTTGTTGGTTGTCATGATCGTATCGTCGGCGTTCATTCCGGCTGAGCGTGCATATGCAGGCTCCGACTGCGGTGTTGATAGTACCGAAGCATTTGTCGCTTGTTGGTACGGCGGACTGGGTCTGGGCTATTCCTATGTTGCGCCAGAAAAAGAAGCGCAGAACTTCTTGCTGGACAAGAGCGAAGACCAGGACTCGGGCTATCATCTTTTTGTCGGGCGGCAGTTTTCGCCACACTGGTTCGGCGAGCTCAAGTATGCGGACCTCGGTGAGGCCGGCATCACCAATCGGAATCCTGCAATCGCAGCGGCGTTTCCGAATGCCGCGATCACGTACAAAGTACCGTCGCTCATGGCCGGTTATCAGTGGCGCATAGACGAATCACTAAAACCGTTCGCGAAGATTGGCTTGTCGGCGATTAGTAATAGCGCGAAAGGCGGACCCATTCCGTTCGAAAAACAAACTTCGACGCAGGTCGCGTTTGGCGCAGGTCTGCGCTATGACTTTGACGACAGTCGTTGGTTCTTACGCGGTGACGTCGACTGGTATGACCGCGATGCCTGGTACGCAGGTCTTTCTGTCGGTCTGCGTTTCGGCGACAGGCCGGCGCCTGTCGTGGCCGTTGCTCCCGTGAAGGAGCCAGCATCGACACCGGAACCGCCTGAGCCGGAACCGGTGCCTGTTGTAGTAGCGCCGGCTGATTCAGACGGTGACGGAATTATTGACGACGAAGATCGCTGTCCTGATAGTCGGCAAGGTGTCGATGTCGATATTCGTGGTTGCGAAATCAAAGAGGAAATTCAACTTCCGGATGTGCGATTTGAAACAAACTCTGATCGTTTGCTGGCCGGTGCGCAAAATACGCTTAACGATGCGGTCGCAACCTTGCTAAGAAACCCAGGTATCGAGGTCGAGGTTGCTGGCCACACCGACGATCGCGGGGCCGCCGAATACAATCGCGGTTTGTCGGACCGTCGGGCGAAAACAGTTCGCGACTTTCTCATCAATGGTGGCGTGAATGCGGATCGCATCACCTGGCGTGGTTATGGAGAAGTCCAGCCTATCGACGACAATGAGACGGCGGAGGGCCGATTGCAGAATCGGCGCGTCGTCTTGCGCGTAACAAAGCGATAGTTTTTCTTCAAATTCAATGGCTTAGACGCTAACTCTAAGATCGACTATACATAATGAGGTGTATGACCTAAACTACTTTCGTTACACAAAGAATTAATAAGAGCTCGTAACGTCCTGTTTTAAGAGCCTATTGAGGTGACGAATATGCTTTATCGTCCGCTAGCCAAGGATTCTCCGTCGGCATTGCCGAGCATGGATCCGTTGTTGCAAAGCTTGACGCCCTGCGATCATGTCGCTCTCCGTCGACTATTGAAAGCGTTTAATGAGTCAAAACCCGCCGCAATTTTAGTCGGTGATGGTTGTGCCAGATCGAGTCGTGTTGTCGACAGTTTCGTGGCTGAATTCGACGACAACACATCAGTGATTCGAATCACTACGCCTTGCACTGATGCGACTTCATTCATGCATGCCGTGGTGGGCTCGATCGGATTTGAGGCAAAAGATTTTTGTCTGGCAGATCTGGAGAAAATATTCACGATGTTTCTGTCGCACCAGAGAACTCACAGTCTGCGTACGGTGCTCTGTTTTGAAAACGCACAGGATTGCGATTCGTGGACGATCAACATGATATCCGAGCTCACGGATCTGGAAGCCAAAGAAAAGTTCGGTTTGTTCGTAGTTGTATCGGGACAGCGCGAGTTGCAAGAAATGCAGTACCAAATGCCGTTGCGACGCATTGCCGGTCACGCCGGCCGTGTCATTGCGGTTTCGCCACTGCAGCTGGACGAGACCAGAGAATTCGTCTTGCAGCAGATTCAGACTGAAGGTTCAGAGGACGTCGGTGAAATAATTCAGTTTGAAGCGATTACGCGACTGCACGAGATTGGTGCAGGTGTGGCAGATACGGTCAGTGGTCTCTGTACGAGAAGTATGCAGTTGGCAGAACAGGACTCGTCGTATCCGATTACCGAAAATACGATTAGCAGAGCAGCGCTTGCGCTCGGACTAAGCTCAAATGATTCAATACAAGACGCTGCCGAATTTGCAGATGACAGCATTGGCTCGCGCAGCTATGACAGGTTGATTTTCAAATTGAGCAACAATGCGTTCGGTGAGTGCAAGCTCGATAGCGATTGCGTCTCGATCGGGCGCGACAGAAATAACCTCGTCTGCATACCAAGTCTGTTAGTGAGTCGTCATCATGTATTGATTGTGAGCTCGACGAAGGGCGTCAAGCTCATGGACCTCGGGAGTACGAACGGAACGTTCGTCAATGGCGATAAAGTCAATTCGTACGTCCTAAGAGACAAGGACAAGATAAAACTCGGTGATTGTGAGATCGAGTATGCCGTGGCCGATCAGGCTTAGGCTTGAGTCCTAGTCCGCAGGCATGACACTGCTGGTACGACACTGTGTCGAATCTTCAATGCAATGCACCGCGTCATCCGGTTTGATGCTGATATTGGGTTCGCGATAGCGGAACAAATAGTCGTACATCGACACAATATTGGGAATTAAGTAGGTGTCCATCATCGTATAGTCGCTGAATTCGTCACGAAATTGTGCGGCGACCCGCATCTTGATTTCCTGCAGCGGACGTCCTTCGGCCATTAGTTCGAGAATACTCATCTTCATGGCCGAAATGTATCGATGAGAATCCATGAAAACATCCTGCGTCACGATCGGCCCGTGGCCCGGCATAACGATGTCCACGTCAGGCATATACGCCAATATTTTCAAAACCCGGAGTTGATTGTTCACGTCCATGTCGCGGAAGTCCGGGAACAGTTTCTTGCCGCGTGCGGCATCTATGGCAATCAATACACGTTCATCGGGGATATGGATCTGAATCAAATTGTCACTATGAGTTGGGCCAAGATACATGAGCTTGAGATAGACGCCGCCCAGGTGCAGGTCGAGCTCGTTATCAAACAGAATTTCCGGGATTGCCGATTCACGTTGTTCGAAGACCAGGTGAGGTCGGATGTATCGCGAACCGATCGCAATTGATGTGTCACTGAATTGTTCAGAACCACAAACGTGACTGGCATGATCGTGGCTAAGGATCGTGTATTTGACCGGGACGTCGTATCGCTTTGCGAGCTCGGATTTCAACCAAGCCACGGTATCGGAGCCACAATAATGGCCGTCGACAACGATGATTCCTTCATCGGTGACGATGTAGGCGCCGTATTGATTGTCGGACCCGAATCGATAGACATGTTCGGAGATCTGTTCGATCGATTCGTCGTGGGCCCAGTCACGATCTTGGGCAGTTGTCGGCTGCGACACGAAACAGGCAAGAATCGAAAATGAAGAAATTGCTGAAAACTTGTTCATAAAGTGCCTCCGTCGACTTAGACTGCCAGATTGAGAATTTAAGTTCGACCGGAGATTGATGAATGAAATGGCAGGGCCGTAGACGAAGTAGCAATGTCGAAGATGCGCGCGGCCGGAGAGTCTCGTCGCCAGGCGGTGGCGGCGGCCTCGGAACCATTATCAATCTGGTGCTGCGCATGTTTGGTATCAAAGGCATAGCCATATTGGCCGTGCTGGGCATTGTCGGCTGGCAGATGGGCCTGATTGATCCAGCGGCCTTGATGGGCGGTGGTCAGGTGCAGGAAGTCGAGTACCAGGCGAGCGCCGAAGAGGAAGCACTGTTCCAGTTTGTGACCGTCGTTTTGGCTGACACTGAGGATATCTGGACACGCGAATTCACGCGTATTGGCAAATCCTACGCAGAACCTGAGCTGGTTATTTTTCGTAGTCGGATTCCGACCGCATGCGGTACGGGCGATGCGAGAATGGGACCGTTCTATTGTCCGGGTGACAAAAAGATCTACATCGATCTGAGGTTTTTCTCTGAGCTTGCGACGCAGTTCAGTGCACCTGGAGATTTCGCGCAGGCCTACGTCATCGCGCACGAAGTCGGCCACCATGTGCAGAATCTCTTAGGGATTTCTCGCCAGGTGAGCGCGCGGCGAGGGCAGTCGGACTACAATCAATTGTCCGTGCGTCTCGAATTGCAAGCCGATTTCCTTGCTGGTCTTTGGGCCAAGCAGAATCAACAGTATCTGGATCGCGGCGATATCGAAGAAGCTGTGCGTGCTGCAAACCAAATTGGCGATGATGCGATTCAGTCGCGTACACAGGGACGAGTGACACCACATGCATTCACGCATGGCACGTCGGAACAACGAATTCGCTGGTTCCAAAACGGGTTCAGAAGCGGTCGCATTGAAGACGGTGACACGTTTGAGATGCCGTACGAGCGCTTGTGAGAAAATTCAAATACACGACGATCACGGCTGTGGTGATCGCAAACATGGTGGGCACGGGCGTCTTCACGAGCCTGGGTTTCCAACTGCTCGACATTCAGTCAGGATTTGTTCTGCTGATGCTGTGGGCCATTGGCGGTTTGATCGCACTGAGCGGCGCAATGACTTACGCCGAACTCGGTGCAGCCATGCCGCGATCCGGTGGCGAGTACAATTTCCTGACGCGTATCTATCACCCGGCTGTCGGTTTTGCGTCGGGCTGGGTATCGGCAACCGTTGGCTTCGCTGGGCCAACCGCGCTTGCCGCGATGACATTTGCCGCGTACGCAACCTCGTCAATCGGTGGTGATGCGAATCCCTGGCTACAAAAAGCGATAGCGTGTGGGCTGATCATTGCGCTCACCTTTGTGCATGCGAGTACCCGACGCAATAGTGGCGGATTGCAAGTCGCTTTCACAGTCCTGAAAGTCGCTGTAATTGTCGCGTTCTGCATTGCTGCGCTCTGGATGGTCGACACTACTCAGCCGGTGCGCTTTGCATTTGCAGCCGAAGACATGCCGCTGCTCACGAGCGGAGCATTCGCGGTTTCTCTTATCTATGTTAGTTACGCGTACACCGGTTGGAACGCGGCCACCTATCTGAGTGGCGAGCTGGAGAATCCACAGAAAACGCTGCCCTGGATCCTGATGGCCGGCACGCTGGTCGTAACGGTTCTCTATGTTGCTTTGAATTTTGTGTTCCTGCGCGTAGCGCCAATCGAAGCAATGACCGGTCAGATTGAGGTTGGCTATATCGCTGCAGACGCCGCATTTGGTGACGTAGCAGGTCGGTTCGCGGGCCTGGTGCTGAGTTTGCTGTTGATATCGACAGTCAGTGCAATGACCGTCGCCGGACCACGGGTCCTGCAGGTCATTGGTGAGGATATTAGACAGCTGCGCGTGTTGGGGCGCACGAATAAGGATGGCGTGCCGGCAACAGCCATTGTTGTTCAGTCGTCATTGGCCATCATTTTTATATTGTCCTCCAGTTTCGAGTCCGTGCTCGTCTTTTCCGGATTCATCCTTGCGCTTAACAGCCTGGTGACTGTGTTAGGCGTTTTTGTGTTGCGTTGGCGACAACCGGACTTGGAACGCCCGTATCGAACTTTCGGTTACCCGATTACACCGCTGATTTATTTGTCATTGACGCTTTGGACTCTGGCTTTCGTGCTGCAGAACAAGCCGCTGGAGTCGCTGCTCGGACTCATGGTTATTGGTTTTGGTCTGGTTGTGTATATAGCTTTGCCGAAACAAAACTGACCAGCCAAACGCAAAACCACGCGAGCGCAACACCGCCAAATACGTCGGAAACCAGATGCTGTTTTGTAAATAGTGTGGACAATGAGATTGCGACGCCGAGCGCGATGCGGAGCCAACGGCCGGAGCGATTCCAAAGCAGAAAATTGCAGATCCAGGTGACCGCGACATGCAAGCTTGGAAATGTGATGTGCGACGGGTCAGCTTCATGTACGAATGTGTAAATTTGTCGATACAAATCGCTGTCAATCATCGCAGGGTCCGGCCGATCGAACGTCACCGGAAATAGCAAGACGATCGACCATGCAATGCATGCAGCCAATGAGCTTGAAATTATGAATTGCCAAAACAGGCGATCCTCGACGCGAAACACTGTCGATCCTATGAACACAAAGAACGAAAAGTAGATCCAGATGGTCCAGGGCAAGAACGGAATTGCGCGTTCGAGCGCGTTGTCGACGAGAATCGGGGATTCAGCCTGGACCTGGATCAATTCATGCAACCAGAGCCCGCCAAAAACAAGGAATGGGGCAATAAGCAATCTGATCTTCAAATGTGCCATAGTTGGATCTACGCTTTGTTAGGAGACGCGGGCATCCTGCGAAATGTACTTTGGATACTGACCAACTACTACTCAATTTGATTTTTTTTGGTTTGTTGCCGCTCTGGGGTATCACAGGATGCATTGACTGGTACTGCCACCGCGCAACGAAAATTGAGACAACGTCAGGTCTGCGTGAGTCGCTTATGCACACAGCGATGGGAATCCAGGTCGGCATACCGATTCTCGTGTGTATCTTGTTCTACGTAAACGTCACTGTCCTGCTGATCTGTTTCGCTGCCGTACTATTGCACGAATTTGTCGCACACTACGATGTGCACTATGCATCACCAAGGCGGCACATCTCGATCTGGGAGGTTCACGTACACAATTACATGGCGACGATCCCATTATATTTGTTGATGCTGATCATCGTCATCAATTGGGAAATGTTTCTGAATCTGATTTCACTTAATTGGGCCGGGAACATGCGACTGGAACGCGTGGCAAACCCGCATGCCGGTGCAACTTACTTGCCTGCCTATTTGACGTTCATGGCGATTACCTGTGTCGTGCCGTATGCCGAGGAAAACCTTCGTTGTCTACGCGTCTATCTCAAGCAGAAAAAGGCCAACGCTTGAACGTATACATCAATAGTACCGGCCACTTTTTGCCGGGCCCTGCAGTTACGAATGATGAGATGGAGGGCATACTGGGTCTTGTTGACGGCAAAAAGAGCCGTCTCAAAGCGCGCATCCTCAAAGCGAACGGCATTCAGACACGACATTACGCGATCAACAAAGAGCACGAGACTTTGTATTCAGCGTCTGAGATGGGCGCCTTGGCGGGCAAGCACTGTCTTGACCAATCTGCATTGTCACCCGAGCAGGTCAAAATGTTGAGTTGCGCGACGACACAGGGCGATATGGTCATTCCTGGCTTTGGCAGCATGGTTCAAGCCGAACTCGGAATGTCCGGGATTGAGTTGCACACAACCCATGGCGTCTGCACCTGCAGTTCAATGGCGATCAAGGCAGCTTTCAATAATATTCGCGTTGGCGATCAGCCGAATGCGCTGGTCGTTGTCAGTGAGCTTGCATCGAGGCTGTTCAAAAATACCCGCTATGAGGCAGCCGGTGGCCACAAAGCCATTGATTTCAAGGCAGAGTTCCTTCGCTGGATGTTGTCCGATGGCGCTGGAGCGATGCTGCTTGAGTCAAGACCACGCGGGCGATGCCTGCGAATCGACTGGATACGCAGCTATTCGCATGCGGACGCCTACCCGGTTTGTATGGGTATAGGTGCAACAGCTGACGTCGATGAAAAACGAACCTGGCAGGACTTCGCGACCTATGGCGAGGCAGAAGCACACGGCGCCCTATTAATTCGCCAGGATGTTCGCTTGCTCGAGAATATCGTCAAACTGGGTGTAGATGGAGCGTTGCGATTGATCGAAGAGGGCATTCTCGACACTGAGAAACTCGATCATCTTTTGTGTCACTACTCTTCGCATCATTTCAAGAGCTTGATTTATGACATGCTCGACATGGCTGGAGCGAAAATCTCGAAGGACAAGTGGTATTCGAATTTGTACACCCGCGGCAACACTGGCAGCGCATCAATTCTGATCATGCTCGATGAATTCCTGTCCTTGAACAAAGCGAAGCTCGGTGACACGATTATCTGCATGGTGCCGGAAAGTGGCCGCTTCAACACGGCTTACATACATTTAACGGTGGTTGACGAAAAAGATGAGTGAATCACTCGCGTTCGAACGTCCCGAAGTGCTGACCGAGGTCGGCCAGGAGACATTACGTCGTTTGTTACGTGTCTGGTTTGACTTCGAACGGCGACTGGCCAAAGTGCCAATCGTCAAACGCCTCGATTTGGGCCAGTTCGATCTCAACGATTACCAGCGCCTGCTCTTGAATTTGCGACCGCAGGTTGTTGAGGGCGCTCGCTGGATATCACGTTGTGCGTCGAGCTTCGATCGCGAGCATGCCGATGTTCGTTCGGTCATCATCGGTCACGCACAGGAAGAACACAGGGACTATGAGGTTCTCGAGTCAGATTTCGTTGCGAGTGGCGGCGATCTTGACACTATCCAGGCGCAGCCAAGAAATGCAGGCTCCGAGGCCCTGCATAGTTTCCTGATGTATCGCGCGAGCCAGCCCAATCCGGTCGACTTGCTCGGCGCTATGTGGATCATCGAGGGACTGGGCAACAAGATGGCAAATGACTGGGCAGCGCGCATTTCTGAATTGGTCGCAGGGGCAGGCGAATTCACGCGATTTATGCGTTACCACGGAGAAAACGACGATTCGCACATGGACAAACTTTACGGCCTGATTGATCGAGTATGCGTTGATGCGAATGCTGCGGATCGAATCATTCGCACGGCGAATGTCGTCAATCGTCTATATGCGATGCAATTGGAGGAGATTGACAATGTTGAGTAGCCGCCATCCTGGTCGCAGCCCACTACTTCAGGCAGTCATGGTGGATAACGCAATTCCGATTGATCCAGAGGCCGCTGAACTATGGTTGACGGACCTCGAACGTCGTTCGCGTTGGTTTATCCGGCCCGTCTTGCAGTTTTTCTTCGTCATCATTTTATATATCACCTGGGCGTTCAAGCGATTGCCACTGCCGCAATTCAGCGCACACAATTTTCTACAGCGCATGATCTGTTTTTTTTGCAATTACTTCGTGAGTCCGGAGGCAAACGAGCTGATAATTCGCCATTTCACGACCGAGTCGAATATTCTCAATTTTTTGCATGAGAATACCGAGCACACGGACATTGAGCCCATGTCCCTGTACCCGAAGACGATCGACGACATGATGACGCACACGTTTGTCGAGCACGATCAGGAGTTGTTTCGCGTCATGCGAGATCTGGGAACGTGGGAACGCGACAAATGGCCGGTAACACACGACAAACTCAAATGGGACTTATGGCGGCCAATGGAAATTGACGCGAGTGTCAAACAGGGGCGCTGGTCGCAAGTACTGGATTTCGAAACGGCACACGCGTTATTCATGTGCCTGTTCTGTTTCTTGCTGACCGCCCAGCAATACCGAGATGCTATTAACGGTTTCAATCTGGATCAGTCCATCGCTATCAAGATCGGCCAGATGGTTGATGATCCAACGCTCGCGGAACTTGCATATAACAAGTATCCGTTTTACATGGTTGGCCCGGGCAATCTCGGGCAACGCTTCCTGATGCACGGATTTTTCACCGAGTACCTGCACGCTCGACTGGAAGAGATAAAAAACAGCGCGGCAGCATCCGCATAGCCTGTCACCAGGGCAGTATTTCGCCTTCGTGGGTCCAGAACGAACCGTTGTCAGACGGCTCGATATTCTCGATAACAGAGCGAATTCCCTGCGCAGACTCATGTACCAGCGTCGGCGCGTTGGGTCCACCCATGTCAGTTCGTACCCAGCCCGGGTGCATCACGATGCATGTGAATCCCTCAGATCCTAGTTCAGCTGCGAGTGATCTCGTAAACATGTTGAGAGCAGCTTTGCTCTCGCGATAGCCATAAAAACCGCCGCTGGAATTTCCGCCAATACTGCCCAGGACGCTCGTCGTGTTGATTATTTTTTTGCTATGCCCGGCACGCAAATTTGGCAACAGTGCCTGAGTTACCCGAATTGGACCGACCGCATTTACCGCCATAATGTAATTGAATTGGTCAAAATCGATGGCGGAGATCGAGCGGACCATTGGCAGAATGCCGGCATTGTTTATTAACACGTCAATGGGTTGATCCGAGAGGCTCGCTGCCATCCGGTCGACGCTTTCCTGCTCAGTTACGTCCAATTGCACAATCTGTACGTCGAGGGCGTGTAGCTCTGTCGCCGCATCGGGTTTTCGGGCAGTGCCGATGACCTGCCAGCCGTCCGCTTCATATTGGCGCGCGAGTTCCAGACCGATGCCTCGATTAGCGCCTGTAATCAGGACAGTTCCCGCTTCGTCGGCACTTACGGCGGATGCCAGCATGATCATGACCATCGCAACCAGCTTCGTAAGATTATTCATTCATGTCGCCCTTTGCGGCTTGCGGCAACTGATTTTCATAGCTCGACCAGCCT
>JBPCYB010000084.1:0-23031 GCA_051007995.1 Woeseiaceae bacterium
GCGGCAAATTCCGGCGAGTTTTGATCAAATTCGATTTTTTTGTTCACTCAGATTGCCTTGAGCGGCGTGCCGCCAAAATCAAAACGAATGTCAACACGTAGCAGACAGTCGCAAATTGTAACGCAGCAGTCATGTCCGATTTTTCGACAACAAATGAGCTCAGGAACGGCGCGACTGCAGTACCGAGCCCCGCATGAAAAATCAGATAACTCACCATTTTCGGACTTGGTTCGAGAACGGCGGTCGTACCGTAACTTAGCACCGTTTTGAACAAGCCGCCGGTCGCGAGGCCAAGGCACAACATAGCGATCTCCAGATGCAACGCCGATTGCACGCTCCAAAGCGACACCGTGAGCAGCGTTGCCATGCTTGCGTAAATGACGATCAAGGCCTGTATGGGAAACCTCAGAACCAGGAAAAACATGATTAATTGACCGACAAACATGCCGAGAAACATCCGACTAACGACCTCACTCGACCCCTCTACACTAAGGCCCAGCACAGCCTGCGCGTAATTCGGGACCCAAGAATATATCGTCACGAATCCGACCAGATAGATCAGCATCGACACGCCCACCAGGTGGACACTTGCTGGCCAGTTCCAGGTACCTGCATCGCTGGACCTCACTGACTCGGTCTTGCTCGTGAGCGGGTACTTAGAAAACAACGCGATGATTCCAATCCCAAGGGACACGGCGAATGCCAACAGGTATGCACTGGACCAATGAAACTGTCGGGCCAGCAACATACCGGCCAGCGTGGTGCTGATCACGCCTGCCATGCTGTAAAACGAATCAGTCAACAGCAACATCGATGCGCGTAGTTTTTCACTGTAGATCTTTGCGATAACAACAGCCGCCGCCGATAGTTCAACACCACAACTCGCGCCGATCAATCCAAGACAAAGCGAAAACACAAAAAAACTGTCGAATGCGTAGATGGAGTAGATAGATAGACAAATGATGGCGACACCACCGATGACGACCTGTCGCAACTTGATGAAATCGAATATGAATACAGCAATCAAAGTGCCAACGAATACGCCGCTGGTTAAGTACGTGAATGAGGCATTGGCGGCCGTAAGTGATATGTCGAAATGCTCAGCGATCGGCGCGCTGATCAGCCCAAGCGGCGAGATGATTGCCGACATCACGAAGTAGGCAAGGAAACTGCCAAATGTGATTCTGCTATTATTGTTGAAGATTGCTGTAGTCAATTTTGGGGCTCATTTTTATGATTTCGATTCGAAAGTTTTTGTTAGCCATCCTCTTCGTAACACTAGTTACGGCCTGTGATTCTGCAAATACAGTAGCACCTGCCGAAGAGTCGCTCTCCAATAGTGACAATGGTGACCAGATTGTAACGCTTCTGTTTACCAATGACGTTGAAAGCGCTTACGACCCGATTCCCGCATTTTGGCTTGATGACATTGACATGATCGGTGGAATTGCCGAAATAACCACGCTGATCAATAACATTCGCGAATCCGAGCCAAACGTATTTCTGTTTGATTCAGGCGATATCTTCACAGGCGCTTTGGCAAAACTGACCAACGGTAAGCTCGCTTTCGAACTGATGATCAGTATGGGTTACGACGCTATGGGCATTGGCAATCATGAATTCGAGTACGGCGTCGAAATATTCGAATGGGAAAAGAACCGTGCGCCCTTCCCTGTTCTGGGCGCGAACTTTTTCTACAAAGACACCGACCACCCGTATGCACAAGCACATACAATTATCGAACGCGGTGGTATTCGCATTGGTGTCATCGGCATCATGGGACAGGACGCTGCGACTGCGATCATCCCCTCCTACATTGCGCCTCTCGACGTGCGAGACCCGGCCATCGCAGTTCAGAGATCGGTCGACGAGTTACGTGAGCAAGTGGACCTTGTTGTTTTGTTGACGCATCAAGGTAAGACAGCTCCTATGCAAACCGATGCGGAAACAGACCCTAGGCTGCAACGTGACATCGATGCAGACATTGCGCTGGCTGGCGCGGTCGAAGGCATCGATGTGCTGTTCGCGGGCCACGCCGATGCCGGCACACCCGAACCCGTTGTGCATCCGGACACCGGCACGCTAATTATGCAAACCTATGGACAAGCGACACATCTCGGTTACCTGCAGCTCACACTCGATGCAGATACGCACGCGATAAAGAGCTATGACGGCAAACTTGTGCCCGTTGAATCAACAAAGCTGGACCCGGACCCGCTGATCCTCGCCAAACTGAAACAATACCGCGACGCGCACGCCGACATATTCTCGAAAATAGGTACAACAAGCGGGCCTATGGTTCGGCGCTACATAGAAGAATCGGATATCGGCAATCTGTTCGCCGATATTTTCATTGCGGCGAGTGGCGCGGATATCGCATTTGTACATAGCGGCAGCCTGAGAAAAGACCTTCCGCAGGGCGACATTCGACTGGTCGATATTCTCGACGCGTACCCCTTTGTCGACTCCGTAATCGTCAAAGAAATGAGCGGCAGTCGAATTCGCCGTGCTCTCGAACAATCCCTGACTTTTGAGCGCGGCCTGCTGCAACTCGCAGGCCTCGAAATGACCTACGATCTTGAACAACCCAAGTACAGCCGCATCGTCACCTTGCAGCGCAATGGTCAGGATATCGGAGATGATGACGTGTTCACGGTTGCAGCGGGTGGGTTCCTCGCGGAGGGTGGCGACCTGTACGATTCGTTTCCCGAATCCGAAGCTGTACTCGATGCAGGTAAAGTGTCCGATGTCATCATTCAGTATTTCCGTGATCACGAACTGGTTGCTGTTCCGAAACGCGGCCGGCAGTGGCCAGTCGACAAAGACTGATTAAGAGCCCACAAGTGCCAGAAGAACTCGACATCCGGGCGGCGATCGCCACTGCCAGCGATGCACCGTTCGCTGTCACGGCGGTCAAACTTAAGGCGCCGGCGGCAAACGAAATTCGGGTGCGCATCGTGGCCACGAGCATATGCCACACGGATCTGATGACCAAAGGCAAAGCGCTTTGCGCGTTTCCGATTGTTCTTGGACATGAAGGCGTTGGCGTTGTTGATGCACTCGGCCGCGACGTTAGCGGCTTCGATATCGGCGACCACGTCATTTTGAGTTACGACTCTTGCGGCAACTGTCCCCAATGCGATATTGCCAAACCATCCTATTGCGACAATCATGGCAGCCTGAACTTTGCTGGCACGAGACCCAGCGGTGAGAAAACCCACCGCAGTAGCGGAAGTGATGAGGCCGATATTTTCGGATCATTTTTTCAACAATCGTCATTCGCAACCTACGCGCTCAGTCATACCAGCAACACGATCAAAGTCGATAAGTCTTTGCCGCTAGCGACGCTCGCACCGCTCGGATGCGGCGTGCAAACGGGTGCCGGCACCGTTTTTAATACGCTGCAGGTTGTCGCAGATTCAAGCCTCGCCGTGTTTGGCTGCGGTTGTGTTGGCTTGTCCGCGATCATGGCGGCGAAGATAGCCGGTGCGAGAAACATAATTGCAATTGACGTCAATACCGCTCGCCTCGACATGGCAATGGAACTGGGAGCGACCCATCGCATAGCGCCGGAAGATTTCAGCGACTCCAACGCCTTAGTTGAGCACATCAAGGCGCTTTCTGAACGCAGCGGCTGCCAATACGCGATTGATACCACCGGAATTCCTGATGTGCTGCATCAGGCATTTGATTGCTGTGGTCCGCTGGGCGTGACCGCTATGATCGCGCCAGGCGTACCAGGCACCGAAGTCAGCGTTGAAATGCTGGGTTTACTGCCGGGCAAGTCACTTCGCGGCGTCATTCAAGGCGATTCAGTCTCGAAAGAGTTCATTCCCAAACTCATTGAGCATTGGCAACGAGGCGAATTTCCGTTCAACAAATTGATTACCGAATATAGCGGCATCGATAATATAGAGGCAGCTGCGAGTGCAATGGCCAGCGGTGATGTCATCAAACCCGTGGTCATTGTCGACACCGATTTTCAGGCATGAGTATGCAGCTCGAGAACGGTGATCTACTTTTGACGCATGGCTGGATCAATGGCGCCGAAGTTGCCGCAGATTCATCTTTTGCCGTCTTCGACCCGGCGACGCTTGCTGTTGTTGCTGAAGTAAGCGATTTGCGTGCAACGCATGCTCACGACGCTATCACTGCAGCAACGGCCGCATTCCAGCAATGGAGAGCCAAGCCGTTGCAGGAGCGCGTCAGCATTGTGCTGGCCTGGGCCAACTTGATTGAAGCCAATGCAGATGATCTCGGCCGCATAATTTGCCGCGAAAACGGCAAGCCGTTGCGCGAAGCCCAAGGCGAAGCACGGCAATGCGCTGCGTTGATGCGCTGGTTTGCAGATGCGATACCTGAAGCTTGCGGCGTCAGCGTGCCACGCGGCAGCGGCGAGCAACGAAACTACACGATTAAACAACCCGTCGGCGTAGTCGCCTGCATCACGCCGTGGAATTTTCCTGCCGCTGCGGTTGCCGTAAAAACTGGCGCAGCGATACTAAGCGGTTGCACTACGATCGTTAAGCCGTCTGAGGAAACGCCATTGATCGCTTTAGCACTCGCCAAATTGAGTCACGACGCTGGCCTGCCCGCAGGCGTGCTCAACGTCATTCCGTGCAAGAATCCAGCCGAAGTGGGTGCCGAGCTATGTCAAAGCTCCGACGTCCGCATGCTGTCATTCACGGGCTCGACTCGAGTTGGCAAGCAGCTCTACTCCGCTTGCGGTGACACAGTTAAGCGCCTCGCTCTCGAACTGGGCGGTAACGCGCCCTTTGTAGTTTTTGATGATGCGGACATGGATAAGGCTATCGCTGCCGCAACCGGAGCGCGCTTTTACAACAGCGGTCAAATTTGTGTCGGCGCCAATCGCTTTCTCGTTCACAAAAAGATCTACGCGGATTTCGCTACACAGTTCGCACAACGCGTCTCGGCAATGAGCGCAGGTAACGGCCTGGACGAGGCAAGCGACATCGGCCCAATGATCAACCGCGCCGCGGTAAATCGTCTCAATCACCTGATCGATAATGCGACAAAACTTGGGGCGGAAGTACTTACGGGCGGCCGGCAAGACGATAATGAAACCTTGTTTTTCGAACCGACCGTTCTATCGAAGATGACCCCCGATATGGCCGCCTACCAAACTGAAGTCTTCGGACCGGTAGCCTGCCTGTACGAATTCGATAGCGAAGAACAGGCGCTCGAGATGGCGAACGACACTGATGCCGGCCTTTCTGCGTATATTTTCGGCGCCGACCAGGAGCGACTACTGCGTTGTAGCGAGGCGCTCGAAGCGGGCGTGATTGGTGCAAACTCGAGCAATATTTTCGCCAACGATTTACCCTTCGGGGGCATAAAACAGTCCGGTCTGGGTAGGGAACATGGCCTGGAAAGCCTGGACGAATTCGTGGAGTCGAAAAGCATATGTCTGGGGTCGCAGTGAGCGAAACAAGCCTGAACTGTCGGGACGCCTGGCAACGCATGACGAAAGCGAGCGAAGCAAAGTCTGTCAGGAACTATGTTCAGGTACTCGACATGAACGACTTCCTCGTTGAAACCGACGACTTTCCCGAAGACGTGCTGGTCGCATACAGCGCCTACAATATGGAAAAGGAGCTCAGCGACGAGCAAGCACAATTTATGAACGAGCATCGCGGCGGCGCTCAGGGAAACTACCGTGACGGTATGGCGCGAAAGATGAGCAACGTCGTGGATTGCCTGACGAAGTTTCCGCAATCAAAGCGCGCGTTGATTACCGTATGCAACGAGCCTATGGCCGACCACAGCAATGACAGCGACGCCAAGTGCGTACGCGAAATTCAGTTATATCTCGACGACAACGGCAAGCTCAGCGGAACCGTGTTCCTGCGCGCCCAGGCTGCTTTCCTGTTTCCAAAAAACATCCACATGATTGGCTCGATCATGACGGAAATTGCCAATCGCTTACCCAGTCGACCGACGCTCGGAACGCTGTTCTATTTGACTGGCATTCTCGTTGCTGACCGAAGCTGATCATGTCGACCATCCCTGTCGTAAATCTCGCCGCATTCCTGGACGGTTCTGACGAAGATCAAAAACGCATTGGCGCTGAAGTTGATGAAATCTGCAGGAGCATTGGTTTTCTGATCATTGAACAACACGGCATCGAAAAACATGTCATCGATGACGCGTGGTCGGCGACCAGAGCATTCTTTGACCTTCCGATGGACGAGAAACTGCAATCTGAATCGCCGGCTGCAGATTGCCCGCGCGGTTACTTTCCATTCGCAGCAGAAGCGCTTGCCCAATCGCTTGGGGTTGAAACGCCGCCCGACATTAAGGAGAGCTTCGGTATTGGCCCGACGGGTGAGCCGCCGCGAACATTAACTGACGAGGAATTCGACTTTCACTTCGGCGAGAACATCTGGCCTGCTCGACCCGCCAACCTGCGCGCTGCATTGACCAAATACTATGATGAGATGGAGGCGCTGGGACTGCGCGTGTTGCAACTATTCGCCGCGGCGCTCGAATTACCGCACGATTACTTCGCGGAGTGCCACACAGCGCCACGTTGTGCTCTGCGCTGTCTTAACTACCCCGCTGTGGACAAACCGCCGTTGGTGAATCAAAGAGCGGCCGGTGAGCACTCTGACTACGGCAGCTTCACAATGTTGAAGTCGGACCCGAAAATTTCAGGGCTGGAGATCAAGCTTGCCTCAGGCGACTGGACCGCGGCACCACTCGTGCAGGATGCGTTCATCGTTAACATCGGTGACATGATGGCTAGGTGGACCAACGACCGCTGGGTCTCGACTCTACACCGAGTTACGAGCCCGCAAGTGCAGGACGGTGGCACGAGTCGCCGTCAGTCGATAGCCTTTTTCCACAATGCCAATTTTGATGCCAGGATCGAATGCATTTCGACCTGCCGCGACAACGATGGAAGTCAGAAATACCCACCTGTCGAAGCCGGCGATTATCTGATGCGAAGATTCAAGTCGGCACTGGCGTTGAATTAAGTTCACACATGGCTGCAAGTGCAATGTCGATCGCATTCTCAACACTGGCCGCGTAGTCGAGAATTGCTGTACTTGCTGTTGGTTTGCTTATGATCGGGCAGATCGTGCCGACCGGGCAGCCCAGAAAGCCCGCAATATGAAATAGGAGGCTCGACTCCATTTCCATATTGACGACTTTGTGTTCACCCACGCGCAATGCGGACAACTTGTTCTTGATGTCCGGGACCGTGTTCAACAACCCATCAATGTATCGACCCGATGCGCCGTAGAAGCCGGGCGTCGCCGCAGTAATGCCGGCAACATAGTCGGCGCCGTTTGCCTCCGCGGACTGGGCCAGCGCTGTAACCACAGCCGGCGTGGCACGCGACGCATACGGAATGAGTTTTTCTCTGAATCGGGCCTTCTTCGGAGTCGCATTCAGCAATATTTCGTATGCATGTTGTTCGATTTTAGTGACAGTATCGTCGGCGGCCGGATGGTCGTAGTACATTCCGCCGTTGTCGAGGCCTAAACCGTGCGTTGAGATCGCCATAGTTCCGGGGTCGACATCGTCCTGCACGCCGGCCGAGGTACCAATTCGAATGAACTTGAGTGGTACAGCATTCGCGTCGCGTTCGCTACTATCGAAATCGAACGCATGCACCGCGTATGCCTCGACCAATGCAATTTCAACATTGTCTACGCCAATGCCAGTGCCGATCACAGACATCGGCACGCCGCGATACGTTCCTGTTAGCGTCACGTATTCGCGATTTCGAATGTCGTAGTGAATGGCGTCGAAGCGCTCCGACACACGCAACGCGCGCGCCGGATCACCAACCAGGAAGACATTTTCCGCCAATTCTCCTTTTGCCAACCCAAGATGCAGGACCTTGCCATTGTTGACGACGATCTCTGAAGCCATAAACTTTGTCTCTCGATGATCCAAATGTGCGTTAATTGCTCTGATTATACTGAGTACGGGACCGGGATTTGTCCAAGCTTAAAATACTAATTATCGGCGGCGCATCGTTGGACAAGCTCGCCGGGGCCGAACAACTCGTCCCGGGCGGCGCTGGCATGTATACAGCAATGTCCGCACATCGCAGTGGTGCTGACGTTAGCTTATATGCACCGTGCCCAGACCCGATTCCTGACGCCCTGCACCCCGTAAGAGACCGATTGACCTGGCTGGGTCCCTCAATCGCACAGGCCGATTTGGCACACTTTGAGATATTGTACGAGGACGGCAGGGCCAATTACGTTACAGCACAATTCGGCACGGAAAACACTCTGTCGACCGATGAATTGCCAAATGATCTTTCTCATTTTGATTGCATACATCTTGTGCCGCTTGGTGACATCCGCCGACAACACGCGATCATGCAAACCTGCCGCGAGCGCGGTGCGCAACGAATCTCTGCCGGCACGGCACTCGATCTGATCAATGAACAACCGGAACTAGCCAAAGCGGTTCTGCGCGACGCCGATATTTTGTTCATGAATGAAGAAGAGGCGATCCGTCAATTTGCGTCGATGGCGGACGTTTGCTGTGAGCCACATCAATTAATTTACGTAACCCGGGGCGCAAACGGTGCAACCGTGATCCAGGGAGAGGCACAAACCGAATTGCCGGGTGTCGAAGCTGTCGTCGTGGATCCAACTGGCGCGGGCGATACTTTCTGTGGCGCGACATTGGTCGGCATTGCATCCGGCCTGCATCCCGTCATGGCTGCGCGCCGCGCGATGCCGCTCGCCGCGCAGATGACGGAGGAAATCGGGCCTGCCGCACTGTTGCGCTCGTTGCCAACGCCAAGACCTGCGCTCGATGAGCGCGTTTCAGTCAATAGTGAGCAAGTCGATCAGATTGCCGCACTGATTGCTGCCGCCGAGGACATCACGGCCTTTCCGTTCACGGGCCCTGACTTGCCCGCGGTCGACCACCCTGCTGCTCTCGACTATTTCTTCGCAACAACCCTGCAGCAATTTGGTTTCTGGACCGCCCGCAACGACCGCTACGAACAGCCGATGGTTGCAACCATAGACGGTGAACAGCGCAAAGGTGCGTTCTACTTGTTTCGTGCCTACCTTCGTTGGCTGGAACACGACCCTGATCGACTTGCGCCAGCCGGACAAGCTGCTTTAACCAAAGCGGACCTAGCGGAATTGTTGCGCGATGACGATGACGGCAATCCGATGCCAGCGCTCGAGTTGCATCTGTCACTCGCTCAACAATACGGCCGCGATATGTTGGCGCTGGAACTGACGACGGATGGCCTGCTCGAACGTGTCAATGCAGCTGAGAATCCATTGCGATCCTTATTGAGTGTTCTCGACTGTATTGGCGGTTACAAGGAAGATCCGCTACGCAAAAAGGCGAGCCTGCTCGCGATCATTTTGCAGCAGCGACCTGAACGTTTTTTGCTCAACAACCAAATCGACGTACCTCCCGTCGTCGACTATCACGTCATGCGTTCATGTTTACGTACCGGCTTGATCGACGTTACCGACGAGAGCCTTTCGAACAAACTGGTCGGCCGGGAACTGTTGTCGGATAGTGACGAATGGGCAATTCGATCGGCGGCGCACGCAGCTGTCGAACAAGTCGTTATGCGATCGGGTCGAAGCATGGGCGCCGTGGACTGGTTCTTTTTTCAGGCGCGCAAGCGCTGTCCGGAGATGAGCGAACCGCAATGCGACCTATGTGCCGTCGATCCCGCCTGCGCTCACCGTAAGACGCTCTTCCAGCCAGTTCGCCGAACGAGCTATTACTGACAAGATTTTGCTGCCAATGTGTCAGAATACGGCATGCACAAAATACTCAAGAACCTCACAATAATCATATCAATCATCGTGTTAGCAAGCTGCACGAGTGGCGATAGTGAGAACAACATCGATTTGATCGTATTGGGCCAGACCATTGTGACAATGGATGACGCCGGAACGATCATTGAAAACGGCGCGGTCGCAATCGATGACGGGATCATCATTGCGCTTGGCACAAGCGACGAGATTACGAGCAATCACCGTGCGAATGAGACTTTGTCCGGAGAGCAAAGAATTGTGATGCCCGGATTGATCAACGGTCATTCGCATGCCGCGATGACGTTGTTGCGCGGCGTAGCCGATGACCTTGCATTGATGGATTGGCTCAACAATTACATCTTCCCTGCGGAAGTCGAGTTCGTCGATGCTGATTTTGTTCGCATCGGCACCGAACTCGCTTGCTGGGAAATGATTCGTGGTGGCACAACGACGTTCGTCGACATGTACTACTACGGCGACGTTGTTGCCGACGTGGTTGATAAATGCGGCATGCGAGCGATGGTGTCAGCGACAGTTATCGATCAACGCAGTCCGGACGCCGAGAATGCGGCCGATTCGATCCGCAAGGGTTCGGAATTCATAACCCGCTGGAAAGGCAAGAACAGTCGAATCACGCCGATATTCGGTCCGCACGCAAATTACACGCTGAATGCCGACCAGCTAAGAGCTACGCGCCAGGCAGCCATCGAATTAGGTGTTCCAATCAGCATTCATGTATCCGAATCACCGTATGAAATGCTGTATTCAAAAGACACATTCGGCAAGACAAGCATTGAGATGTACGAAGCGATCGGTTTTTTTGACGGACCCACAATCGCAGCTCACGTGGTCTGGCCAACCGACGTTGAGATTCCGATTCTTGCCGAACGCCAGGTCGGTGTTATTCACAACCCGACGTCGAACATGAAAATTGCTTCGGGAATTTCGCCAGTCACGAAGATGCTGAAGGCCGGCGTTCGAGTCGGCCTCGGCACAGACGGTGCTGCGAGCAACAATGATCTCGACTTATGGGAAGAGATGCGACTTGCTGCTTTCCTGCAAAAAGTGGAACAGATGAATCCTGAGGTCATGCCGGCAAGAACAGTACTGAGCATGGCGACCAGCGGCGGCGCTACTGCTATCGGCATGGGCGACATGATCGGTTCGCTGGAGGTTGGCAAACGCGCCGACCTGATCCAGGTTGGATTCGACGACGTGCACCACGTCCCGACTTTCGATGTCGTCTCCCATCTTGTTTACGTAACTGATGAACAAGATGTAGCATCCGTTGTTGTTGACGGCAAAGTGCTAATGCGGGACCGCGAATTATTAACTGTCGATACGGTCAAAGTCGCTGCAGAGGCGCGAGCGCTTGCCGCGGAGATTCAGCGTTCGCTGGCGGAACGGAATCGGGCCAAGTAGGAGACTCGTTATGATTCGAGATATTCTGGCAGGTGTCGCAGGGGTAGCGATCGCGGTACTCATCGTCTTTCTTGGCGAAATGCTAAGTCATATGGTCTACCCGATGCCGGCCGGTCTCGATCCACAGGACGCCGAAGCACTTCGTCCGTATATAGCGTCTTTGCCACTGGGCGCCTTTCTCATGCTCATTGGTGCCTGGGTCATTGCGACTTTTGTTGGCTCAATCGTTGCGAGCTGGATTGGCACGGCCAAAGCCTGGATCTACCCTGCCGTTGTTGGCGGCGTTATGTTCGCGGCCACGACGGCTAATCTGATCATCATCCCGCACCCGCATTGGTTCTCAGCGATTTCATTATTGGCGATCCTCGCCAGCGCCTGGCTGGCATTCCTCGTCGCAAGTCGGGCCTGAACAACGTAAAATAGCGTTACGTTGGCCTACAAAACCAAGAAAAATGAAGCCATTCAATACTCGAATCTTGTTGCTCGCTGCAACTATGACGCTTGGATCCTGCGGCGGAGGCGGCGGCAACTCTAAGGGCGGAACGCCACCTGTTCAGCCGCAACCGCCATCGTCACAATTTGCAAACGTGACGAGTTCCTCAGGCATCACATTTACGGTCGGCTTCTCGGATGGCCCAGCCGACTTATTCGATGTACCGCACTTCGCTGGCGGTGTCGCATCGGGTGATTATGATGGCGATGGCGATATTGACTTGTTCATCGTGCGCGGTGATGTCGGTCCAAACCTGCTGTATCGAAACGATGGCAACAATACCTTTGTCGACGTAGCGGCAACAGCCGGACTTGCGTTTACAAAATCTGCGACAGAGAATTACCGACACAGTGGACCAATGTTCGCCGATTTGGATGGCGATGATGACCTCGACCTTTTTATCGGCGGTGTGCAGGGTGATCCATGCCGCGTTTTTGAAAATAACGGCGATGGTACGTTTACAGACGTAACAGCAGGTTCAGGCTTTGACGGCATCGGTGCAACACAGAATGTTTCCGCTGCCTTCGGCGACTATGATCTAGATGGTGACCTAGACCTGCTGGTCGCACACTGGGGTGTCTCGCGCTCGGAACAAAATCCAGGCGATACCGAGCACTTGTGGCGCAATGAAAGCGCCGGCGGGCAGATCAATTTCGTCAGCGTCAGCGTCGAATCCGGTTTGTCACCCAGCATCATTTCTTTACCGGACCCGCTCAAGCCGATTCCCGATGTCGACTTTTCCTTCGCACCGAGCTTCGTTCACTTAAATGATGACTTATACCCGGACATCGTTATCGCCGGGGACGTAAACATGTCGATGGTGTTCATGAACAATGGTGATGGAACATTCACCAATGCAACGGACGTCGATGTCATCAAGGATGCGAATGGCATGGGCTCCACGGTCGGCGATTACGACAATGATGGTGACCTCGATTGGTTCGTCACCAGCATCTACCGCGACTCGGGCGCGTTGGAAGAAAATGGCAACCGGCTGTACCGCAACGACGCCGGTCAGTTTGTCGACGTAACCGATACGGCACGCGTCATCGATGGTGGCTGGGGGTGGGCAGCTTGTTTCACCGACCTTAATAACGACGGCAACCTGGATCTTTATCACACGAATGGCTGGCCGTTTGACGCGATAGGCGACTACACTGCCGATGCCAGTCGAGCATTCATTTCAAACGGTGATGGAACGTTCACCGACATGGCAACCGACCTTGGGCTGGCTGACAGAAATCAGGGCCGTGGTGTTGTATGCGCTGACTTTGATCGTGACGGCGATACTGACATTTTTCTTTGGAGCAATGACGGCCCGAATGGCGCCAGTTTATTTCGTAATGACGCGGACGAGCACAACTACCTAACCGTCAAATTACGCGGCCTGCCGCCCAATACCGCTGCCGCCGGCGCACAAATACTTGCGACTGCAAATGGCACTACAATGCGTCGTGACGTGATGCTCGGCAGTAACTTCATATCGCAAAATCCGACGGAGCAGTATTTTGGAATTGGAACTGCGGCGCAGGTTGATGCACTTACTGTCGAATGGCCAGACGGCGCCATCACGAATGTAGGAATCACCCAGGCGAACCAGGCGCTCGTAATCGACCATCCGGCGCTGTGAACTAGAGACCCGAGCTAAAGAAAACTAGTCCCGTACTCCATCGGAGTTAGGCCGAAGAAAGCGGCTAGTGACTGGCCGATATCGGCGAAAGACTCACGTTTGCCCAAAGCACCCGGCGTCACGCCGGCACCGTATGCAAGCACCGGAATATGTTCGCGCGTGTGATCAGATCCGGGCCAGGTTGGGTCGCAACCATGATCTGCACAAATAATCAGGATATCGTCCGCCTGCATTTGTTCGAGCAACTCAGGTAAGCGTTGGTCAAAATACTCCAATGCGGCAGCGTAGCCCTCAACGTCGCGTCGGTGCCCGTACAGCATGTCGAAGTCGACGAAATTCGTAAAGACAATGCTGCGATCACCGGCGTCCCGTAACGCATCCAGAGTTGCGTCGAATAACGCCGCATTGCCGGTTGCCTTGATCTTCTTGGTGATGCCCTGGTGCGCGTAGATATCAGAAATCTTGCCGACGCTTATCACCTCACCACCGTCTGCATTCAACTTGTCGAGCAAAGTATCCGCATGCGGCGGTGTGGTCAGGTCACGGCGATTGCCCGTGCGCACATACGAAGCCGCGTCAGCACCGGTAAATGGTCGCGCAATGATGCGACCGATGTTGTACTCATCAACCAACTCGCGTGCGATATCGCACAGCTCATAAAGCTTCTCGAGTCCAAACGACTCTTCATGGCACGCGATCTGAAAAACACTGTCCGCCGACGTGTAGACGATCGGCTTGCCGGACGCGACATGTTCGTCACCGAGCTCGGCGATGATGGTGGTTCCGGACGCGTGGCAATTACCAATGACGCCGGGCAGATCTGCTCTTTCGATCAACTTCTCGAGCAGTTCAGGCGGGAACGTGTCGGTCTTTTTCGTAAAATATCCCCAGTCGAACAGGACAGGCACACCGGCGATTTCCCAATGCCCGCTTGGCGTGTCTTTACCGCTCGACAACTCTTCTGCGAATCCGTACGCACCGACGATCTCGACGCTCTCGTCTGCACCGGCGGCGAATGACCCGGTGCTGTCACGGCCCGCATGAAACAAGCCGAGCTTGGCGAGATTTGGAAGTTTGAGTACGCCGGCCGGGGATTCGGCTCGTACCGCAGCTATGTGCCCGAACGTGTCGGAACCCGTGTCACCAAAACGATCAGCGTCCGCTGTTGCGCCAACGCCGAAGGAATCGAGTACTGCAATGATTGCCCTGCCCATACAGCTACTTTAGCAGAACCGGTCGTGGATCTAGTGGCCTTCCTCGTCCTTGGCCGCCCCGTGATGCACCTCTTGCGGCACGAAAGTGCTCTCGCCGAAATTCTCGAGACGGTTGTCTTCGATATAGAGACCTTCGTAGGACATAAGCCAGATCAACACCAGGATTGCCACGGGCGGACCAAGAATGGCCAGTTTCAGCGCTTTGCGCTCCCAGCCCATGTGCATGAAGATCCAGACGATGCCGCCGGCTTTTAACATCATCAATGTCAGGATAGCCCCTGTGCGAAACGCTCCGTCTGGCCAAAAATCCGTCCAGTACGAAACACCACTCAATACGAAGAGCGCGATCCACATGATGTAGTAGATCTTCAGTGGATGTTGTTGTCCTTCATCACTTGCCATGCGTAAGGCTCCTGCTCACTCTTACCAGAGATAGAAAAATGCGAAAATGAATACCCATACGAGATCGACAAAGTGCCAATACAGGCCAGTGATCTCGACAATTTCGTAATTGGCACCGCGCTTCTCATAAAAACCGTTGCGCACTCGGTTTGCGATAACGAGCAGATAGATCACTCCGGCGGAGACGTGCATGCCGTGAAAGCCGGTGATCATGAAGAAGCTGGAGCCAAATTGTGCCGCGCCGAACGGGTTCTCCCACGGCCTGACGCCTTCCATAATGAGTTTGGTCCACTCGAACGCCTGCATGCTCACGAACGTCGCGCCAAGCGCCGCAGTCGCAACCATAAGCCAAAAGGTTGCTTTGCGGTTCTTGCGATAGCCCATATTGACCGCGAGCGCCATCGTGCCCGAGGACGTGATAAGGACGAATGTCATGATCGCGATCAGCAGCAGCGGCACGTCGTAGCCGAACGCCGTCAATCCAAACACTTCGCTGGGATTCGGCCATGGGTCTGTGGTCGAGATCCGAACTGACATGTAGCCCACCAGGAAACAGCTGAAAATGAAGGTATCGCTGAGCAGGAAAATCCACATCATGGCCTTGCCCCATGGCACGCCAAATACCTGCTTGTCCCTCGAGAAGTCGTGTACGACGCCTGGATCTACTTCTGCTACTGACATATAAAACCCCAATTCAAGTCGACGAGCCTACGTCGACAGCATTAACCCAAAAATGATGAGCCAAACCAACAACAGGAAGTGCCAGTAAATCGTACAAAGACGAATACTTTCTTCCACATCGTTGTCGCCTGCGAACGCTTTCATAGTTGCGCGTGCCCATACATACATACCGCCGAGGATATGCAGAGCGTGCAACGCCGTTAGCAAAAAGAAAAACGCATTTGACGGATTACTGGTCATGTATTGACCGGAGGCAAACAATTGTTGCCAGGCCATATATTGACCGACCAGAAACGCTGTCGTCAGTAGTCCGGTAACGACCAGGCCCGGCTTTATTCTCTGCGGTTGATCCTTGCTAGCGCCATTTCGGGTCCATTGGAACGCGATACTCGCTAGAATCAGCACGGCAGTATTTGTCCAAAGCAACTGCGGCTCGGTCAACGGAACCCAGTCGCCAAGATCCATACGCAGTGAATACGCGCTGAGAATTAGAGCAAAAAACGACGTAACCACTGCCAGGAACGTCGTCAACGCAACCATTTTCGAATCAGCGTTAAACGGCGCCTGGTAAGCCGACTCTTCAACTGCTTCGGCAACCCAGGGCTGCGTATTAAGAGACTGCTTGATCAACCAACCCAGCAGAGCGCCGAGAATGATCGCCAGCGCGATGAGGCCAATTTCCACTAGTGCTCAACTCCATGATCCCGACCTGCAGGCACGACATCCGCCGGAACGTTCTGTGGAACGAAGTCGTCTTCGTAGCCGGGCACACTGTAGTCGTAGGCCCAGCGATGACACTCAGGCAAGTCATGACCCCAGTTACCATGCTTCGGCGGCGTATCCGGCGTTTGCCACTCGAGCGACGTCGCATCCCAGGGATTCGGATCCGCCTTCGGTCCTTTCCTGAGGCTCCAGAAAATATTGATGAAGAACAGAATCTGCGTAAAGGCGACAAACAATGCCGAGATCGTTATTGCTGCATTCAGGTCCTGCGCCGAATCCGGCATGAAGTCCGTATTGCCCATCGCAAAATAGCGACGCGGTACACCCTGGAAGCCCAGGTAGTGCATCGGCAAGTAAATTGCGTAGGTACCCAGGAACGTCATCCAGAAGTGCCACCTGCCCAGACCCTCATGGAACATGCGTCCCGAGATCTTCGGCCACCAATGGTAGATCGCCGCGAACACGACGAGTACGGGCGACACGCCCATTACCATGTGGAAATGCGCGACCACGAAGTAGGTATCGGAGAGCGGCAAATCGATCGTCACATTACCCAGAAACAGCCCGGTCAGGCCGCCGTGAATAAACGTAAAGATGAAGCCAATCGCGAACAACATGGGCACCCTGAGGTGGATGTTGCCCTCCCATAACGTTAACACCCAGTTATAGACTTTGAGCGCGGTCGGCACGGCAATAATCAATGTCGTCGTCGCAAAGAAGAAGCCGAAATACGGGTTCATGCCGCTGACGTACATGTGGTGCGCCCAAACGACGAAACTCAAACCACCGATCGCGATGATCGCCCAGACCATCATGCGATAACCGAAAATATTCTTGCGTGCGTGTGTGCTTAGAACATCTGAAACGATTCCGAATGCCGGTAATGCAACGATGTACACCTCGGGGTGGCCAAAGAACCAGAACAAGTGCTGGAACAGCACGGGGCTGCCACCCGTGTAACCGGGATCCGTGCCCATCGAGCTGATCGCCGGCATGAAGAAACTCGTCATGATGGTCTTGTCGAGAATCATCATGATGGCGCTAACCAGCAAGGCCGGGAACGCCAGCAGACCGAGCACGGTCGCTGTGAAAATACCCCAGACGGATAGCGGCAAGCGCATCAGCGTCATACCACGGCAACGCGCCTGCAGTACTGTGGTGACGTAATTCAGGCCGCCCATGGTAAATGCCACGATAAAGATCGCGAGCGAAATCAGCATCAACAAGATGCCCCAGTCGGTGCCGGGCGTACCCGGCATGATTGCTTGCGGTGGATATAGCGTCCAACCGGCACCGGTGGACCCACCCGGCACAAAGAAACTGATTAACAAAACGATGACCGACAACAGGTAGACCCAGTAACTCAACATGTTCAGGTACGGGAACACCATGTCACGCGATCCCACCATGAGCGGAATCAGGTAGTTGCCGAATCCGCCAAGGAACAATGCTGTTAGCAGATAGATCACCATGATCATGCCATGCATCGTGACGAACTGATAATAATTCTCAGGGTTGATAAACGAGAATGTATCCGGAAAACCAAGTTGCAGGCGCATCAACGCTGACAAACCCAGTGCGATCAGGCCGACAAAAATGGCAGTCCCCGCATACTGAATCGCGATGACCTTGTGGTCCTGACTCCAGACGTACTTCGTTATGAACGTTTGCGGATCATGATGCTCTTGTTCGTGATCACGATCGGCGATTGCAACGTATCCCATTTCGAATCCCTTAACTTAAAGCGTGTTTATGTAGGCGATGAGGTCATTAACGTCCTGCTCACCGTAAAGCGTTTTGGACATCAGACTCATTTGAAAACCGTAGAAGTCCGTTGGATGCAAGCCACGAATTTCCTGCTGAAAATTCTCAAGCTGACGCTTGAGATACCAGTCCGTCATACCTGCCATGCGTGGCGCATTGAGCGCCTGAATACCGCCAGCGTCATCTGCATGGCAATACGCACATATGCGATACAAGTCCGCGCCATTTTCGACATCACCTTCGATCGTCGCCGGCGCCGGCTCATCAGGCAATGTTTGAATATGTGCAATGACATTGTTAATCGCCGCTTCGCTGGCCAACGTCATCGCCATGGGTGCCATTTGCTTGCCGAAGACATCGTTCTGATGTGCTCCACGAGCTCCGGTTTGGTAATTCTGAATTTGCCGCTTCATGTACCAGGCGCTCTGGCCCGTCAGTTTCGGCGCGTTGAGTGCCTGCAGTCCTTCACCTTGCTGACCATGGCAAGCCGCGCAAACCGCATATTGTGCCGCTCCGATTGCGGCGTTACCGGCAACCGCCGTGCTGTTTTGCTGCCAGGTCGTTTGCTTCGCCAACCAGGCGTCGTAGTCAGCCTCTTTCTCAACGATCACCGCGCCACGCATTGTGTGGTGGGCAATGCCGCAGAGTTCTTCGCAAAGGATCTCAAAACGGCCTTCTTTGGTCGGCGTCAACCAGAGGAATGTGCTGATGCCCGGCACCAAATCCATTTTCACTCGAAACTCTGCGACGGCGAAATCATGCAGAACGTCTTTTGAACGCAACAGGAATTTGACCGGCTTATCGACCGGTATATGCGCCTCAGCAGAATAAACCAAAATGTCGTCCTGACCGTTCGGGTCATCTGGATCCATACCAAACGGGTTGTCATCAGAAATGCGCTCGGCATCGACCTCGCCGAATTTTCCGTCGTCACCGGGATAACGGAACGTCCAATGCCATTGCTGACCGACGGCTTCGACAACATGTGCTTCTTCGGGCACGGTAACGAACTGTCCCCAGACCAGCAGGCCGGGCGTCAACATGGCCGCAACACCCAGAGATGTCAGAAATGTCAGCCAGCCTTCGAGCTTCTTGTTCTCAGGCTCATACGTCGACCTGGCGCCTTTCTTGTGGCGGAATTTGATGACGCAGTACGCCATGAAAAGATTGACCGCAACGAAAACCAGGCCGGTGACATAGAGCGTCAGGTCAACCGTGAAATCGACCATGCCCCAATTGGATGCCAGTGGCGTAAAAGTCCAGGGACTGAGAATATGAAAAAGGATGGAGCCGACAACGAGCAGGATCAAGACAACAGCGAAAGGCATACCTAATGCATCCTTTTGTGGTTCAAAGCGATTTTTGCGGCAGCGCCGAAAGCCCCGCCTGTCTTCTTATAATGTATCCGCGCTCGAGGATAGTAGAATCAGGGGCTGAAATCCATAGATTCCGGGATTCAAAAAGGGGTCTGGGCCCTTTTCGGAAAAGGGCTCTGACCCCGAACGGATCACTATAAAACCTCGTCAAAATCCTCTTTGACGGCCTGCTCTGCCTTCTTCAGGTCGGACTGGATGTCCTGAAGCTCCTGTTCGAGTGTTTCGGTCAGCATCGCAGTCTTCGGTTTCCAGTCAAACTGGGGCATCGCGAACGACGGCACGGGCGGCTCGGTTGTCGGTATTTCCGGTTCCGGGCCGGACAGATTAATGACACCGATGACCGCCAAAGTGGCCGCCACGCCGGTCAGGCTGCTCGCCCACCAAAATGACGTTGGCCGCTGATTCGGTTTCACCGCAGCCCGGTCCTGCGTTGCGCCCTCGATCGACGCCCGGATACGATCGTCGAGTTCAGGTGAAACGACGACTTCGATCTGATCCGCGTCTCTGCGCAGCCGATTTGCTAACTTATCCATAGGCCTCACTCGTTTTGGTCCTCAATTCGCGGTTCATTTCGGCATCCAGCAGCCGTCGAGCACGAAGCAGATTAACTTTGGTCCATGAAATCGATCGTTCGAGAATCGCCGCGATATCGCTGACCGACATATCTTCGACGTAGCGTAACCACATAGCTGTATACACCTCATCGCTAAGCACACGTTGTGCGTTAAGCCAAAGGTTTTGCCGTTCTGAAGCCGCGATACACTGTTCGAGGGGGCCGCCCTCCTCATCTCTGAGGTCGCCAATTTCAACAGTCTCGATGTTTCGCGCTTTGATCGCATTGTTAATGGCGATTCGATACAGCCAGGTGCTGAATCGCCATTTAGGATCGTAGCTGTTGAGATAACGGTAAGCATTAATCATCGTATCTTGCAGTGCATCCTCTGCATCGGCGTAGCTCAGTGTGCGAGTAACCAGAAAGCGCAGCAAACCCTCGCGGTATACGGAAACAAGATCGGTAAATGCATCCACGGAGCCCCGTTTCGCTGCGGCAATTAGTGCCGTCTCACTGCTCACACGCCCGTCACCCTCAATTCGGACGAGCTAGTCGATTGCGTCGACCAGGACATCCGCGTCAATCGCCACTTTGACAGTAAGCGTCGCCCCCGAAACGTCGACCTTCGTGTTTTGCAAGAACTCGGCAATTTCCGGGTCCATGTCTTCATTAAAAATCTGCAAACTGATTAGGCCGCGTACGATACTCGCCAGTGAACTCGCAACTTCCTCTTCGGCTGCGATCAACTGCGCCTCGATAGCGATCTTGCCGGCCGCATCGGCGACAACAAGTGCAACCTGCTTCGTGTTTCTCAGCATGTTGGAGTCCCAGCCAAGATCCTCCCCAATACCATCGGCACTCATGCCCGCCTGAACCAGGCTGCGTTCGGCGCTTAACACGATTAGCGAATCACCATTGTCGTAGTCACCGGGAATTTTGCCGTTGCTGTCGATCAGCTTGTGCATCTGTTCTTCAGTTGATGTCACGATCAATTTATTGTTGAGTGCCAGGCTCAAGTATGCGCCGTCGTCCAGCGAATCATTGTCATGCACAACTTCGCCCGGATCATCGTCATCGCCAATGAAGTAATAAACTGTGTCGCCGTATTCTAGTGCGTTAAAGTCACTGCCGGCTGCGCCGATCGCGACGATCTTGTCTTGCGTGGATTGTGTAAACTTGCCGTCGACGACAACCATGATGCCGCCCTCAGGCGTCGCAAGCGCGGTGATCGTGTCTGCCTCTTTGCTGGCATCAAAACCGACCTCCTCACGAAGCTCCTCGAACACTTCGTCATCGAGCCAGTCGTACAGTTGTTTACCAGCGTCGCCGGAACGCATTTCAACGAGATCGACGTGCGCGTACCATCGAGCGGCAGGCAAATCACCGTCACCCAGCCCTGCAAGAACGGCTGCTGGTACACAAGTGAACAGGAAAATCAGTAGTAATCGTGCCAAGCGCATGCTCATGCCCTCAAAATTGGATCTGATACCTGCTTATAGTGCTGGCAAGCCGATTAGGTTACATCGCTAGCTGCAGATGTTGCTGTCATTTTGCTCACCAGCAATGTGATCAGTGCGCCCATTACGAAACCAGGCAGAGCTTCATACAATCCGTAGGCGTCTTCCTTGATCCACAATACCCAAACGACACTCGTCAGGAAGCCTGCGAGCATGCCGGCGACGACACCCTGCGCGGTCGTGCCCTTGTAATACAGCAGGCAAAGCACGACCGGGCCAAAGGCGGAGCCGAGCCCGGACCATGCGAATAACACGAACCAGAAAATCAGCGCTTCGACCTTGAACGCGAGTGCGACGCCGAGTGCGCCGATCAGCAATGTGGCAATTTTGCCGAAAACGGCAAGTTGGCGATCGCTCTTCTTGCTACCAAGGATCTTCTGCATCGTGTCGCGCACTACTGCTGACGAGGCCAGCAGTAGTAAGGAGTCTGCTGTGGACATGATCGCGGACAGAACAATGACGAGTAGCACACCGGTGATCAGAGGCGGAAAAAAGGCTGTCGAAAGCACGGGGAAAATGGTTTCTGCATCTTCGAGCCCCGGAAACAGTGCTCGCCCAGCAATGCCTGCTGTTACCGCACCGACGCCGAAACCCGCCATGACGATAACTGACACCCAGCGCGCCTTTTTCAATTCGTTGTCATCGCGGCATGACATGTAACGCACCAGTAATTGCGGCACGCCAAGGAACGGCAGACCGATCGCGAGAAAACCGATAACACCCACCCAACCTGCAATGCCCTCATTCGTAAATGAGAAGAAGTCGAGTAAAGCCGGATCCTGTGTAGCGATGTTGGACTTGATTGCGCTCCAGCCATCACCCGCGTAAATCGCAACCATCGGCACGAGAATCAGTCCGAGCAACATCAAGACACCTTGCAGGACGTCGGTGTATGAAACGGCCTTGTATCCGCCTACAAAGGTGTACGCGATGATGATCGCGGCGCCGACAATGATTCCGTTGTTATAGCCGAATTCGGTGAAACTGCTCACCGCCTTGCCCGTCGCAACCATTTGCGCCGCAATATATGCAGTCACCATCGTCAGGATAATGAAAACCGCAACACCACGAATCAAATGCCATTTGTCTTTGAATCGCGCAGCGAGCAGGTCAGGCACAGTGATGGACTCGGTTTCGTCACCCATGCGCTTGAGACGTCGTGATACGTACAACCAGGACAAAGCGACGCCGAGAACTTCGCCGACGACGACCCAGTAGGCTTTCGCGCCGACGGCGTAACCCATACCAGTCAATCCAAGCAGCAGCCAGCCACTCTCGCCGGTCGCGTTGGTGCTGAATGCAACAACCCAGTACGGCAGTTTTCTGCCCGCAAGGTAGTAGCCTTCGAGCGTGTGGGTTTCGCGCCTGCTCCATAACGCGAAAAAAGCGAGTAAGCCCAGATAGACAACAGCAACAGCAATAATAGGATCCATTTTCTTACTCCGTTGTCGTGCCGATCGGTCCGCCGGGCGGC
>JBPCYB010000085.1:0-84246 GCA_051007995.1 Woeseiaceae bacterium
AAACAGGGCGGTCAGTGTATTCCGCATAGCTATGTTAAACAATTGATTAAGTGGAGATTTATAAGCTATTGATTTTAAACGAACCAAGCGCGAAAATGTTTAGCTTAGTAAACAGTTTTGAGGATTCTCGCCATGGACCAGCAAATAGGTCATCGACTGCATGCTATTCGTACCCGGCTTGGTGTTTCGCAGCGCCAGCTGGCGCGGGTTTCAGGTGTTGCCAATGCCACGATTTCGCAAATCGAGGCAGGCAAACTCAATCCCACCGTGAGCATGCTAAAGAAAGTGCTCGACGGGATTCCAATCAGTATGAGCGAGTTCTTCGCTGACGATGCCGATTTCGCGGAGCGGATATTTTTTCGGGCTGATGAACTCACTGAGATCGCTGACGGAGGCGTGTCATATCGCCAGGTCGGTGCAAACCTGCATAACAAATCCATTCAATTTCTCAAAGAGTGTTATCAGCCTGGCGCTGGAACCGGCAAGCATGCCATTACGCACGAGGGGGAGGAGTGCGGCATCGTATTGAGTGGCCGGCTCGAGGTGACGGTTGCTGACCAGGTGGCCGTTTTGACGCCGGGAGACGCGTATTACTTCCGCAGCGATCAGCCGCACCAATTCCGCAATGCTGGCAATGACGTCTGTGAGCTAATCACGGCCTGTACACCGCCGAGCTTTTGATGCAAAGTGACGCCCCTCGTTTTTTTAATCTAGATTAGAATTTCCATGGCTCAGTTCGGCACCGTATTTTGTGATCAGTATGTATCCGTTGAGTATCTCGACGGCGCCTGGCAAAAACCAAGCATGCAGGCAATGGGACCGATTCCCATGCACCCCGCGTCGCATGTCTTTCATTACGCGAGCACCTGTTTTGAGGGATTCAAGGCATATCGCTGGAAAGACGGCAAAGCCCGGATATATCGGCTGCATGATCATGTGGCGCGCATGCAAAAGAGCGCTGCGTCATTGCGGCTGCCGATTCCGGATGCCGATATGCTTGCGCAAATGGTCATCGACCTTGTGGCTCTGCACGCTGACGAGATTCCGCAACCGCCAAGCTCTCTGTACCTGCGCCCGACACTGATTGGTACAGAAAAAAACATAGGTGCAGCCGCCGCACCGTCCACCGAAGCGCTGCTGTTCGTGATCGCATCTCCGGTCGGCGACTATTTTGGCGGCGGTTCAAAAACTCTGAAATTGCTGGTCGATGATCAACGTGCTCGAACGACTGAGCAGCTCGGCAGCACCAAGACCGGTGGCAATTACGCGGCAGCGCTCGGGCCGACGCTCGATGCAAAAGCAGAATTCGGTGTCGATCAGGTGCTCTTCTGCCCTAACGGTGATGTGCAGGAAACGGGCGCCGCAAATTTCATGCTGATCGGTGACAACGAAATTATCACCAAGCCGCTGGACACCTCGTTTCTACATGGCATGACACGCGATTCGATCTTGAAACTTGCCGTCGACAATGGCTATCAAGTGAGCGAGCGCAATTTCACGGTAAAAGAAATGCTCGAGCTTGTAGCGACGTATGAGGCGGCGTTATCGGGAACGGCGGCCACGCTGTCACCGGTTGGTTGCCTCGTGCACGACGGCAAGGAATTCGTAGTTCGTGATGGCAGCCCGGGACCAAACACCAAGAAGCTGAGTGCTGCTCTGCAGGCGATTCAGAGTGGTGATGCCGATGATCATTACGGCTGGCTTTCCGAGGTCTGATTTGGTGAGGTCAGATCGCTTTTGAAAACTGCTCGGCGTTCCCGGCCTGTCCTAGATGCCGGTCAAAAGTCATGGCGATATTTCTCACCAGCATTCGTCCGCGCGCGGTCACATAGATTCCGTCATCGGCAACTGTGACCAGGCCATCCTCAATCATCGGTGTCAGCCGTTTTATTTCGGCGGCAAAATAGCTCCTGACCGAAACGCCATATCGTTCATCGAAATCAGAGAAATCCAGTCGGTCGTAACACATAAGCTCCTGGATAGCGTTGGCGCGAATGATGTCGTCGTCGTCAATTGCAATTCCCCTACACACGGGTAAGCGATCCTCTTCAATCAACGCTTCATACGCCATGGTTGTTGCGGCATTCTGCGAGAAGCTGTTGCCGACGTGACTAATCGAGCTGACGCCGAGACCAACCAGATCGCATTGCTTGTTCGTCGAATATCCTTGAAAGTTTCTTTGCAGTGTCCGTTTGTGTCGCGCCTGGACAAGCTCATCATCAGGGAGTGCAAAATGATCCATGCCAACGTAGTGGTAGCCAGCGGCACATAATCGATCGATTGTTAAATGCAGAATCTCGAGCTTGGTTTCGGGTAACGGAATCTGATCGTCCTGGATCATCCGTTGGCCTTTGAACCGTTCTGGCAGATGCGCGTAGTTGTACACTGCCAGGCGGTCCGGACGCATGTCGACGACGGTTCTCAGTGTCTGCTCAAAACCAGCGATGGTTTGTTGCGGCAGGCCGTAAATCAAGTCAAAAGAAATCGATTTGAACCCTTCGGCTCTGGCCGTCTCCACCAGATCCGCAACGTCAGTCTCACTTTGCACCCGGTTTACTGCGATTTGAACGGCGTTATCGAAATCCTGGATGCCGAGGCTAAGACGGTTAAAGCCGAGATCCGCCAACAGTCGGATGGACGCTGCAGTGACTGAACGCGGATCGACCTCGATCGAGAATTCGCGATCTTCTGGGCTTGCAAACGAAAACTTGCCGGCGAGTTTGTCCATCAGAGCAATCAATTGATTATCGTCAAGATACGTTGGCGTGCCGCCGCCGAAGTGCAGCTGCTCGACTTGCCTAGAGTCCGCAAATAACTCAGCCTGCATATCGATTTCGCGGTGCAGGTGGTCGAGGTAATTGGAAATGCGTTGTTGATTGCGGGTGACGATCTTATTGCAGCCGCAGTAGTAGCAAAGAGACTGACAAAAAGGGATGTGCACGTATAGCGATAACGGCCGTTCCGACGAATTACTCTCTAGTGCGAATTTACGATAGTCCTTTGCGGCAAAAGTGTCGGCAAACTGCGGCGCGGTTGGGTAAGACGTATAGCGCGGACCGCGACCGTCGTAACGCGCGATCAAGTCCGCGTCAAAGCGAACTTCGTCGACAATTGAATCGTTCATACCGCATATCGTCGCCGATAGAGGTAACGCTTCACATGGGTACTTTCCGAAGGCTGTGCGACAGATAAATAGCGATCGTCAGCAGTAGCAGGGCAACAGCCTGATGGGCTACGGCGAGAAACGTCGGGACGGCCAAGACCAAGGTTGAAATACCAAGAGCGATTTGCAGAACGCCGGTATGCAAGAGCGCACTGCTGGCTTTCGCGGCACGTAGTGGCAAATCTGCTTTTCGCGCTCGCAGCCAATACACGAATATCAGAACGAAAGTTGTTATCGCCAGCAAGCGATGATCGAACTGGACCGTCGTGGTGTTATCAAAGAGGTTACGCCACAGCGGATCGAGAGCCGTTAGGCCGGGCGGTATCCAGTATGACCCCATCATGGGAAACGTGTTGTATATCAGGCCGGCTTTCAAGCCGGCGACAAAACCGCCAGAAACTACGGTAACAGCGATCAGTGCGGTTAGCGCATAGGATTTCTTATACCAGGCATGTGAGGTCGTATTCGTGTCAGTAAGTCGTAATGACAAAGCACGCCACAGCATCATTGCATAGACCAGAAACGCCGCGGCCAGATGCGCGACGAGTCGATATTGGCTGACATGTGGGGCGTCGACCTGGCCGCTCGCAACCATGATCTTGCCAATCAAGCCCTGGGCTCCACCCAGCGCAAGCATCAGCAGGTACCAGGGCAAGTCGCTTAGCGCGATGTACTTCCTGGCAACGAAGTAGATCATCGGCAACAGAAAAACGAATCCAAGCAGGCGACCAAGCAGGCGGTGCAAAAATTCGAGCCAAAAAATACCTTTGAAGCCATCGACATCCATATCCGGATTTACAAGAGTGAACTCGGGAGTCTGTTGGTAGATCTCGAATACGCGTTGCCACTCGGCTTCACCCAACGGCGGAATTGCACCCATGATCGGGCGCCATTCTGCCATCGACAGTCCCGATCCTGTCAGGCGGGTGAAGCCGCCCAAGACCACCATCGCGAATACGAGCGCGCAGCAGATCAGCAGCCAATTCGCGACCGAGCGATTCCTGGACTTGATGTCATCGATACTGTTCATGGGCGAGGCATCTTATCAGTCCATGAAGAAAAATGAGTACGTGATATTCTCAATTGATGCGCATCAAACACTGCAATAATCTGCTCGACTTCCGACACATTGCGCGCCGCCGCTTGCCGGGGCCGGTATTTCACTACCTGGATGGCGGCGCCGACGATGAAATTTCGCTCGCGCGCAACGTCTCAGCATATAACGACTACGAATTATTGCCGTCGCAATTGCACGACGTTAGCAACGTAAATCTGCAAACAACATTGTTCGGTGAAACGGTCGACTGGCCGGTAATGATTTCGCCGACCGGTGCGTCAAAATTGTTTCATCGCGCTGCCGAGCCTGGCGTTGCGCGCGCCGCTGCGAAATTTGGCATGGTCTATAGCTTGTCGACGCTTGGCACGACCAGCATTGAAGACGTCGCCGCTGCGTCCGATGGACCCAAGTTGTATCAGCTGTACATCTTCAAAGACCGTGGCCTGACTGAAGAGTGGATTGAGCGCAGCAAGGCCGCTGGCTACAAAGCTCTGGCTCTGACCGTGGATGTTGCAATCAGTGGCAATCGCGAGCGCGACCTGGTGCATGGGTTCGCGAAGCCGCCACGTTCGAGAATCAAACAAGTTCTTAGCTTCGCGCGCCACCCGGGTTGGCTTTATCGAGCGATTGTCCGCAAAGAGCTCGATATGGTGAATATCACGACGAGTGAAGCGGCTGCGCGCGCAATCAAGACCGGTATTCGACGATTTATTGACGACGAACTCGAGCGTTCATTGACCTGGCGCGATGTTGATTGGCTCGCGAATCGCTGGGGCGGACCACTGGTCATAAAGGGTGTGCAAACCGTCGATGACTGTCGCAGGGCTGCCGACGCAGGAGCTACGGCTGTGATGATATCGAATCACGGCGGCCGTCAGCTGGATTCAGCGCCGGCGCCTGTTGATTGTATTGCGGATATCGCGGATGCGTTGCGAGACCGCCTCGAAATAATTTGCGATGGTGGAATTCGGCGCGGTAATCATGTTGTTAAGGCGCTGGCGCTGGGTGCGAATGCATGCAGCATTGGTCGCGGTTACGTATATGCGCTGGCGGCAGGGGGGCAACCGGGCGTTGAACATGCGCTCACTTTATTGCGCGCAGAGGTTGAGCGAACCATGGCGCTTGTCGGCTGCAACTCTGTCGGCCAAATCGGTCGCCGGCACGTGCAACGACGCGAGCCACGTTAGTTCGTCCTGATACTGTCGCCCTGTTCTCGATTTGCGGGTACTATGACGGCAGCTTTGAATTGAAGGACAAAGCGTTTAACCGCTTCCGGGCGGCGTTTTTTTTAAGAGGTAGATATGTCAGGCGAAAGAGTGAAAGGAACCGTCAAGTGGTTCAACGACGACAAGGGATTTGGTTTTATCGAACGTGAAGGTGGGCAGGACGTTTTTGTTCATCACAGCGCGATCCAAATGGAAGGTTTCAAGACTCTCAAAGAGGGTCAAGCTGTCACGATGGAAGTCACCCAGGGTCAGAAGGGCCCACAAGCTGAAAACGTGATGGCCGACTAGGCATCGAATTGCCGTTCACAATCAGATGTGATCGGTTTGGCTTGAGCTTCTGTTCTCCGCCTGCAATGCAGGCCTTCGTAATGCGCCTATTATTTCGACCATTTGTGTTTGGCTGCCTATTCGCGCTGGCGGCCTGTAGCGAAGAGCCGGCGCAAACGGTTGCGATTGCTTCCGAACCCGACTTCGTCGGCAGTGCCGCATGTGCTAATTGTCATGCGCAGCAATATTCGGACTGGACAGACTCGCACCACGACCTCGCCATGCAGGTAGCCAATGAGTCGACCGTGCTGGGCGACTTCGACAATGCGAGTTTCGAGTACTTTGGGACCAATACACAGTTCTTCAATGATGGTGATCAGTTTGTCGTTCGTACCGCAAACGAGAACGATGAGATTGAAGACTTCGTGGTCACGCACACATTCGGCATAACGCCATTGCAACAATACCTGGTGGAATTCCCCGGTGGGCGTCTGCAATCGCTGCCGTTTGCCTGGGATTCGCGCCCACCCGTCGATGGCGGTCAGCGCTGGTTTCACCTAAACCCTGATGAGTACATCGAACCCGGAGACGAGCTGCACTGGACAGGTCGGCAATACAATTGGAACTACATGTGCGCCGAGTGCCATTCGACAGACCTGCAGGTTGACTATGATGCAAGCAGCGACAGTTTTGATACATCGTGGGCCGAGATAGATGTGGGTTGTGAGGCCTGCCATGGTCCTGCCTCATCGCATATCGTCGAGGCACGCAAGGGCGACTTTTCGAGCAGCAGGGGTTTGCAGATTGACCTCGATGATCATGGACGTGCCGTCTGGCAAATGAATCTGCAAACGGGCATCGCCGAGCGCAGTGAATTGGCATTTCGACAATCTCGCCAACCCGAAGCTTGCGGGCGTTGTCATGCGCGGCGAGGACTCATCACAGCAGATTACGAATACGGAGAATCTCTGGCTGAAACACATCGCCTGGCACTTCTTGATGCGCCTCTTTATCACGACGATGGTCAGATCCTCGGTGAGGTATATGTTTACGGATCGTTCGTGCAAAGCCGCATGTACAGAGCCGGCGTGACCTGCAGCGATTGCCACAATCCACATTCACTTGAATTGCATACCGGTCCTGTTCCCAGCGATGTCTGCGCACAATGCCACCTGCCCGACAAGTTCGCATCCGCAGAGCATCATCAGCACGACGTCGAACAGGTCGCCTGTGTCGACTGTCACATGCCGGCGCAGGATTACATGGTCGTAGACCCGCGTCGTGACCACAGTTTTCGTGTACCGAGACCGGATCTGAGTGCCAGCAGCAATGCGCCGAACGCCTGCAACACCTGTCACACCGATCGTGATGCTGAGTGGGCCACAACAGCGGCAAGAGCTTGGTGGGGCGTAGCAGAGCCGCATTTTGCGACGACATTCGCGAAATCCCGAAGCAGCGCCGTGAATTCGGAACTGAATGCAGTGGCGGGCAACAAAGATCTGCCGGGAATTGTTCGCGCGACAGCAATATCACGTCTGACTGCGCCGCCAACGCAAAGTGATGCAGAGTCCGTTCAATTGGCGTTGCTGGATCCGGATCCGCTGCTTCGCATGGCGGCGTTACGCGCAGCTCGTATGCTGCCTCCCGACGCGCAACTTAAACTGGCAGCGCCGTTACTCAAAGACTCGGTCCGCAGTGTTCGAATTGAAGCGGCAGTTTCCTTGAGTGGCGTGCACGAGTATTTGACGAATCGCTCGGATTTCGTAACTGCGGCAAACGAATACCGGTCGGCATTGCTGGCGACTGCAAGTCGTCCTGAAGCACACATTTCACTCGGCGACTTCGAGTCGTCGTTGGGGAATCCTGACCAAGCAATCAGGCATTATGCAACAGCGTTGACGATGGACCCGGCGTTCGCGGCGTCGCGACTAAATTATGCCGACGCACTACGTCGTTTTGGTGACGAAGCCGGTGCTGAGAAACTATTGCGCGATGGCTTGGTAATGGATAGCGAAAACGCCGAATTGCGTCATTCGCTCGGATTATTGTTGGTTCGAACTGACCGCTCCGATGATGGCCTTGCCGAATTGCGTCAGGCAGCGCGACTGGCGCCGCACAATCCGCGTTTCGCATACGTTGAAGGTATCGCTCTGAATTCATTAGGTTACGCGGAGGCCGCTATTCAGACGATGCAAGATGCGCGCGATCGATTCGGCGGCGATTTCGACATCGCCTGGGCACTTGCAACGATGTATAGAGATAGTGGTGACAGCGCGGCCGCGGCCACGATCATTGATGAACTGGAGCGGCAGCATCCTGGCGATGCGCGGATCACCAGCCTGCGTGAATCGATGCAGCAGCCCTAGAGGAAAGCTGCGACTCCGTCGTAGACCAGCTTGATGCCAACGATGAACAACAACGCGTAGACAAACGCGAAAAAGAACCGGTCAGATACGCGTTTATGCAACCACGCGCCGATCCATACGCCGATGGGGGCGAGGATAACAAGCGCGGCGGAACTAGAGAGATTGTCTGTGTTGAGCTGTCCCAACCAACCGTATGGAACCAGCTTGACGTAATTGGCAAACGTGAAGAATACGACGCTCGTAGCGACGAATTCAGTGCGGTCAAGCGGGCGACGCAGTAGGTACATGCTGAACGGTGGTCCACCCGAATGCGCAACAAAGCTGGTGAAGCCAGCAACCGAACCGCCGAGTAGTCCGACGGAGCGCGGATAGTCAGTCAATTCGCTGCTTTTCGATCGTTTCTTGTTGATCCAGAAGTGCAGCGTGAAGGCGATCGCCACAATGCCAACGATAAGCCGCACGACGGCCGCGCTCATATATTCAAATAGTAAGGTGCCGGCAATTATTCCTACCAATGATGCCGGCAATAGAATCTTGAGTTCAGGCCAGATCCACTTGCCGCGGTACGCCCACAATGCGAAGACATCCATCACGCACAAAATCGGTAGCAGGATGGCCGCAGCTTGCACGGGAGAAATAACAAGGGCCATCAAAGGCACTGATGCTGCACCCAGACCGCCGCCAAATCCGCCCTTCGAGATGCCGTACAACAAGACGGCAGGAATCGCGACGGCGTAGAACCACGGGTCTGTTATCAATGTATCTTCCTCAATAAGACGGGAAGTGTACGTTGCCAGAGTGCTCAAGTCTTACTGCGCCGGGACTTTCGTGATTTAATGCCCGAATACCAAGAAAGAAGATCTCCGTGAAACTTAGAATTCGAGATAACTCAATCCGTCTGCGGCTGGCGCGTGGCGAAGTCGATACGCTGCGTGACGCCGGACTCGTCGCTGCACGCACCGGATTTCCAGGCGGGCGTGAATTTCAGTACATTGTCGAGAGCAGCCCAGCGAGCGTCAATCCTGGCGCGTTTTTCTCAGACAGCATAGTCACAGTGCGGCTGCCGGAGACCACGGTACTGGCGTGGGCCAATTCGGAACAGGTATCGATCGTCGGTGAGCAGCGCCTGGACGATGGCGAACCACTTACGATTCTTGTAGAAAAAGATTTCGCCTGTCTTGCACCGCGCGAGGGTGAAGACGAAAGCGATATGTATCCGCATCCGAATTCCGATTCAGAAGAGGCACAGTGCTGATGGCATCTGCGCGGTATGCCGGTTTCACACCGGAAACGGTAGGCTGCCTAACTGAGCTGTCGAACAACAACAATCGCGAATGGTTTAAAGAGAACAAGAGTCGCTACGAAGAATTGGTTCTTGATCCCGCACTGCGTTTCATTCAGTCAATGCAAGATCCATTGGCGGAGATTGCGCCACGTTTCGTGGCTCAGGCAACACGCGTCGGCGGCTCACTGATGCGAGTCTATCGGGATACGCGTTTTTCAAAGGTCAAGACGCCTTACAAGACCAATATCGGTATTCAGTTTCGACACGAACGGGCCAAGGATGTGCACTCACCGGGTTACTACGTGCACATCGATCCCGAGCAGGTTTTTCTCGGTGTTGGTATGTGGCGCCCCGATTCGGATCCGCTGCGCGGAATTCGTGAGCGTATAGCTGCGAAACCTGCGGAATGGAAACGCACCATTGGTGATACGAAATTCAAACGCAATTTCGAACTCGGCGGAGAGAAGCTGACTCGCCCACCGCGTGGTTTCGATAAAGATCAGGAGTGCATCGAAGACATTAAGCGCAAGAGTTTTATAGCCGTCAAGAATCTCGCAGTTGATGACTGTCTAAGTCCACAATTTCAGCGCAAAGTTGAAACTGCTTTTAAGTCTGGAACGCCGTATATGCAGTTTCTGTGCAAAGCGGTAGGCGTTCAATTCTAGGTAATGTCAACGGGGGATGAAGTTGTTGGTGTCGAGGTCCATGCCGGAAAAGTCTTGCCGGAATGGATCGATTTCAATGGGCATATGAACGTCGCCTACTATGTTTTGATGTTCGATCTCGGTGTCGACGCGCTGTGGTTGGATTTCGGGCTCAATGAAGATCATATCCGCGAGCAAAAGAGCTCTACATTCGCGGTCGAGTCGCACGTGTTATACCGGCGTGAACTCAAGCTCGACGACCCATACATCATCACGTCGCAGCTTCTCGCATATGATGAGAAACGCATTCATCAGTTTCAGCGCATGTATCATGCAAGTGACGGATTTCTCGCGGCATCAGCGGAATGGATGCATCTGCATGTTGACCTTACATCCCGGCGGGTCGCTCCCTGGCCGACGACGATTCTTGATGGAATTGCTAACGTGGCAGCGTCGCAAGCAGATTGGCCGTATCCCGACGAAGTTGGCGCGACGATGAAGATACGCAATCCGCTGTTTAGCATTGGGAATACGACAAAGAGTGAGCGGACATGAACGGTAAATACCTGCTCGCCATAGATGAAGGCACGAGCAGTACCCGAACTGTGATTTATGATCACGAGGCGCAGGTTGTTGCCAGTGCCCAACAGGAATTCGCACAGCACTACCCTCAATCAGGCTGGGTTGAACATGATCCGGAGGAAATCTGGACCGGTGTGCAGGCAGTTACAACGAATGCGATGCAATCGATCTCTGCGTCGGCCGCCGATATCACGGCAATTGGCATAACCAATCAGCGCGAAACAACATTGGTCTGGGACCGCGCGACCGGCGATTGTGTGTATAACGCGATTGTTTGGCAAGACCGCAGGACTGCCAAATTTTGCGATGCCTTAAAGGCCGATGGTGTTGAGCAGACGGTGATCGAGAAAACTGGGTTACGTCTGGATCCGTATTTTTCAGCAAGCAAAGTCGCGTGGATCCTGGATAATGTTACGGGCGCGCGGGCCAGTGCTGAGAATGGTGATCTCGCTTTCGGCACGATTGACAGTTTTGTTCTTTGGCGTCTGAGCAAGGGGCGAGCGCACGCAACCGATGCCAGCAATGCATCACGAACCATGCTGTTCAACATACATACGCAGGAGTGGGATGAAGATCTGCTGGCCCTGTTCAATATTCCGGCCAGCTTGCTACCGGATGTGCATGATTGCGCCCATGAATACGGCCTTGCAGATTGCGATGCGCTTGGCGGGAGTGTTCCGGTTCTCGGTATTGCAGGCGATCAGCAAGCGGCACTGATTGGGCAGGCCGGTTTCGATCCGGGCACGACGAAGAGTACTTACGGGACGGGGTGTTTTGTATTGGCGAACACCGCTGAGCAGGCATTGCCGTCGAACAATCAACTATTGACGACAGTTGCGTCGCGATTGAACGGCAAGGTGTCCTATGGCCTTGAGGGAAGTGTTTTTGTTGCGGGATCGGCGATGCAGTGGCTGCGAGATGAACTTGGTTTGATCAAAACGGCTGCGGAATCAGAAGCTATTGCGGACAATACCGGCGTCGTCCACGATGTCTACGTTGTTCCAGCCTTTACAGGACTTGGTGCACCGTACTGGGACCCGTATGCGCGCGGTGCGATTCTGGGACTGACTCGCGGCACGAATAGCGATCAAATCGTAACTGCAACCTTACAGGCAATCGCTTATCAGACGCGCGATCTCATGGATGCGATGTCAGACGATGGACTAAAGCCGTCAGTTATTCGCGTGGACGGTGGCATGGTGCAAAATAATTGGTTCCTGCAATTTCTTGCAGATATTCTGGGTCTTCGGGTTGAGCGCCCCGTAAATGTGGAGTCGACAGCGCTTGGCGCAGCCTACCTCGCCGGCCTGTGCGCTGGAGTCTTTGAGTCGACTGCAACAATTGCGGCAATGTGGGAGCGCGAAGCCGTGTTTTCTCCAAAAATGAGCAGTGATCAACGCGACACATTACTGCACGGTTGGAAGGCGGCAATCAGTCGGGTCAGCACCAATGCTTAGAGCACGGCAGAGAATCGGCAAGTACAAAATTCTGGGCCGTATTGCGTCCGGCCCACAAGCGGATGTCTACCGTGCATTCGATTCAATTCAGAAAATGCGGGTTGCCCTCAAAGTTCCGAAAACGGGAGACGAAGTAGGCGAAGAAGAGTTCCTGCACGAAGTTCAGGTTGCAACAAAGTTGCGTCATCCGAACATCTTGACGGTTCTAAATGCCAGTTACATCGATGATCATTTCGTGATCGCAATGGAGCTTGGTGAAGAGTCGCTTGCGAACAGAATCGAACGCAGGACGTCAACGGCGCGGGCGCTTGATCTGGCTGGACAAGCTATCGCTGCCCTCGCACACGCGCACGAACACAAGATCATTCATTGCGACATCAAGCCTGAGAATTTCATTCTCTTCCCGGGCAATCAGTTAAAGCTTGCAGATTTCGGATTTGCGAAACTGAGTTTGCGGACGCTCAAAGCGTCAGGGTCGGGGACGATTGACTACATCGCGCCGGAACAGGCAATGGGGCGACCGAAATTTCAATCCGATGTTTTTTCGCTCGGACTGGTCCTGTATCGAATGTTTTCGGGCAAGTTGCCGGAGTGGCCATTTGAATGGCCATTGCCAGGCAATGATCGCTTGAATTCTCGCGTACGACCGGAACTCGCGGCCATGTTGAGAAAAGCAATTCAACTGGATCCGGCCAAGCGTCACCGTGATGCAACACAAATGCGGACAGAGTTTGAACGCATGCAAAGCCATGCGCGCAAACAGAAACGGCCGAAATCAAAAAATAGCGCGCGTAACGGCACGCGCAACGGTAGTTCCTGGCGACGCATGCAATGGCGGGAATTCCAACGCCAGTTTCGCGCCACTCTGGATACTCGACATCACTGTCGCCATTGTGAGGGACCGGTTGCCGAGCATATGCAGGCCTGTCCGTGGTGTGGTTTCGATAATCCGGCGAGCGGTTCAGAGTCAACCATGCCGTCAAACTGCCCGCGCTGCGAGCGAGGTGTAAAGAACGACTGGGATTATTGCGCGTACTGCTACGGTCCCGGTTTTGTCGAAGAGACGACACGCGTGTATCCGGACAAACGCTATAAGAGTCGTTGCAGTAATTCACGTTGCAAGGGCTGGCTAATGCCGTTCATGCGCTACTGCCCCTGGTGCAGAACAAAAGTTCGCAAACCATGGAAAATTCCAGGCAACAAGGACAATTGCAAAGCCTGCAAGTGGGGCATTGCAAGAGAATTCTGGAATTACTGCGCCTGGTGTCGCGAGCCGGTGAGACGTGGATAGTATGTATCAGACAGAGACGTTTCTTCTGGGCGGAACTACCGCAGAGGACCGTCATCAAGTGTCGGTTGCTGGCGGTCAGCTGGTGGCTTTTAGTGCTCCGTCACCAGATCGCACCACCGAGAATGAAGATGCTGTCGCCGTTGTTCCGTACGGTCCGCAGGCAGCCGTGTTTGTTGTCGCCGACGGGGCAGGTGGACTGCCGGCTGGCAGTCTCGCATCGCAAACAGCGGTCCGGACGTTAGTCGCACAGCTTGAAGCAGCCAGCGAAGAAACGATCATGTTGCGTACTGCGATTCTGGATGGCATTGAGGCTGCTAACGCAGCGGTGCTGAATCTTGGCAATGGCGCTGCGACGACATTTACGGTAATCACGATTGACGGGCTTACGGCGCGCGCCTATCAGATTGGTGATTCGGAGGCGCTGGTCGTCGGCCAACGCGGCCTGATTCGATTGCAAACACCAGTGCATTCGCCGACCGGGCAAGCAGTCGAAGCTGGGTTTCTCAAAGAACGCGAAGCGCTGCATCACCATGAACGGCACCTCGTATCTAATTTTCTGGGTACGCCTAATATGCGTATCGATATCGGAGCTGAGATTAAACTGCAACCGAGAGATACGGTTGTGTTGGCCAGCGATGGATTGATGGACAACGTGCTGATTGCGGAAATTATTGAGCGAGTCCGCAAGGGACCGCTGGATAAGGCGGCAGACGCCGTGGTCGCGCTCGCCCGACGGCGCATGGGAGGAACTGCGTCAGAGCAGCCCAGCAAGCCTGACGACCTATCGGTAGTCCTGTTCCGAAAGCCATATCAGCCTTAGAAATCAAGGCGATACGATTATGTCAACGGCGACCACCTGAATCCCGTTGTGCTGTAATAAGGGGTGTTGATCGGCCGCATCGCGCGTATTATCGTCCCCGTATATGCGCGTTATGTATTGGATGGAACTCAGACACGCTTTTGGAGCTCAAACTCAGTAATTACGACGTTTCCATGCGTCGCCGCTACGCCTCGAATCGAGAGGGCAGAAAGATGAAGCATAAGCAGGTACTTTCGTTAGTCAGCCGTTGGACCAAGCCATTTCTGCTAACTGCAGCGGCTGTGCTCGTGATCAGCGGCTGTAAGTCCGAGATGGAAGGCTCATCTGGCGGCATGCCGGCACCACCATCATCGGGTGGAATGCCGTCACCTCCGAGCCCACCAACACCACCTGGTGGACAATCCGGTGGTGGACAGTCGGGTGGCCAACCCGGCGGCGACTCCGGCGATTCCGGCGACTCAGGTGAATCGTCCGGCGATTCTGGTTCGGGACAGTCAGGCGGCGGAATGCCAGGCGGTGGAATGCCGGGTGGTGGAATGCCAGGAGGCCAGGACGGTCCGAGTGGAAGCTCCGGTGGATCGGACGGTGCGGGCGAGGTCGGAAGTTTCCCGTCGGAAGATCCGGAAGGTATACCACCACCGCCAAGTCAACGCGGTGCCGGTGGTGCTGATGGTCCTGATGCAACGGGCGCACCGGGCGCGCCCGGCGACGGTGACGCCGATAGCGACAGTGATTCTGATAGCGAAAGCAACTCGAGCAGCGATTGTGGCGACACGGGCGCTTTGCCAGGCGGTGTCGGTGGTATGGGCGAAGCGGGAGAATGTCTCGGCGGCGGCGCATCTGCAGCAGAGTCCGAAGAGTCCAGTGAAGCGGCCGGTGGCGCCAGCGGTGGTTCAGGTTCCGCAGAAGGTGCCGACGAGGCTGTTGCAGGTACGGGCGGTGCTGGCAGTGTTGGCGAGTTTCCCGAAGAAAGCGCCGAAGAGCGGGCCGAACGGCTCGGTAAGGAGCTCGAGGAATCGATCGGCGGTTTTGATGAAGTATTGATGGAAGAACAACAGGAGATTGCTTCAGTCGGACGCAACACCGAAGGTTTTGGTGAGGGCGCTGGTGGTAGCGGTGGTAGTGGTGGCGGAATCATTCTGGGCGAGCAATCGGCCGGATCCGGCAATATTTCAGTCGCTAACACGGGTATGGCTCGCACGTCGCCGATCGACGGCATGACGAAAGAAGAAATTACCGAACGAACTCCCGAAGATGTCGCTGTCATGGTCGATGATGACATTATCGCCCGGCAGTTGCGCGAGGCAGCGTTGGCCGAAGAAGATCCCGCATTGCGCGAGCGTTTGTGGGAGGAATACCGCAAGTACAAAGGTCTGTAGGGAGTCACATTGCGAAGCATTAAAGGGATAGCGTTCTTATTCGTAGCCTGTATCGTTTTACCGAGCTGCGCAGTCAACGAAGTCATAGACGCTGAAGAAACAGAGCTGATTGTTGCCGAGATGCCACCTGAAGAAGGGATGTTACTCGACATAGGGATTATTCAATTCGCAGAAGGTGTGCCAAAGAATAACAACCCGATTGATTCCGGTGTGTTTCAGGAAATTCGCTCAGCAGAATCCCGATATCTTGCCTATCACTTGAAATCAACGCTGCAAGGCACGGGGCATTGGGGTGCCGTACGCGTTATTCCGTCGCCTAACGCGTTTACCGATGTCATAGTCGGCGCAAGAATTGCGGAGTCTGACGGCGAGTACATCACGCTCGATGTCACTATTCGAGATGCGAGTGGCGCGCTCTGGTATCAAAAGCCATACGCGACACAGACCGGTGTTTCTTCGTATTCAGTAAATCGTGATCGACGCACGGATCCCTATCAAAAAGTATTCAATGATATTGCGAATGACTTGCGAGCCTACGTCGCGCAAATGACGCCCAAAGAAATTGCTACGATTCAAAATGTATCGGAGTTACAGTTTTTTGCTGACATGTCGCCCGATGCGTATGGCGAGCACCTCGCTACGGATAAGGAGGGCACAATCTCGGTAGTTAGATTGCCTGCCGAAAATGATCCGTCAGTGAATCGTCTTAGACAAATACGAGAACGCGATCGACTTGTCGTCGATACACTCAACGAACACTACGCCAATTTTTACTACGGCATTGCCATTCCCTACCACTCCTGGCGCAAGACAGCGCGCGAAGAGTCCGTCAATTACCGGCAGGTCAAACGTTCCGCAGCGTTGCAGACGTTGATGGGCGCAGTCGTTCTCGCTGGTTCATTGGCTGCCGACACTGACAGCGGTGGCAAGCAAACGCGCAGAATTAATCGCAGCCTGCAGGGCATCGGTATTCAACAGGGCTTTGAATCCATGATGAGAGGATTCTCACGACGCTCTGAAGCTTCAATGCATCTCGAGTCGATTACGGAATTATCAGAGTCTTTCGGTGCCGAAGCGGCACCCATGGTTGTCTCTGTAGAGGGGCAGTCGCGACGACTCACAGGCACAGCCGCGGCGCAGTATGAGAGTTGGCGGCGATTACTCAAAGAGATCTACGAATCCGAAACCGGATTCGTAGAGCCCGTCGAAGAAAGCGCACCGGAGCGCGTTCCCGAACCTGCGGGATAAGCAATCGGAGTGACGCCAGACCTGCAAAAAGGGACGGAGCTCGCGGACCGTTACACGTTGCTGCGAAAGCTCGGTGCAGGCGCGGATACGCAAACCTGGCTGGCCAGCGATCGCATGACACGCGCGTCGGTCGCATTGAAGGTTCTGCATAGCGAGCGGATACCAGCGGAGCTACTGCGCAAAGAGTGGCAGACAAGCATTCGTCTAATGCACGCGCACATTGTGCGTGTATTTGAATTTCACGACGAAGACGATCTCACTTTCTACAGCTTGCAATTTGTCGACGGGGCTGACATCTCTGTCTTGTCTGGCGCGCCGTTGGCAGATGTGTTGCCGCCAATAGCGTTGATTGCCGACGCATTACGTTACGCGCATAACAAAGGTGTTGTGCATCGCGACATTAAAGCCAGCAACGTGCTGCTTGATCAAAATGGCGCACCCTATCTGAGTGATTTTGGCGCCGCCGCTCAGGCGTCGGCCAATGCATCGGGAGGCTCATTGATAGCGGCCAGTCCCGAGAGCCTCGCTGGCGAAAATAGTCAACCATCCGACGATGTATTCGCATTGGGAGGGCTGATATACGAACTTGTCTCAGGCAACTCACCATACTCTTCGTCGAATACTGCGGAAGATATTCGTGCTCACGTCCCGCCGCCGCTCGCAGCGGCATCGGGAGAGAACGTGCCTGCATCGGTCCAGCAACTGGTTGCAGCCATGCTGGAGAAGAATGCAGCGGAGCGACCGGATGCGGCCGCGGTCGTTGACGCCCTGGCGGCTGCGGGATTTCCTGCTGGCACCGCGCCGACAAGTTATTTCGAAGGTCGCCCAACTTCGGGTTCTGAAGTAATTGAAGCGAGCGCGTCGCTGCACGCACGAAAGTCGACACAAGCGCCGGTCGATACGGTGCAGGCGTCGAACGATTCAGGAATTAGCCCGCGAACCTTGGGCATCGGGCTCGCGGCCCTTATTCTGCTGCTAATCGGCGTCGTATTCGTATTACCGAAGACTGTTTCTACAGATTCAGAGGACGTTGTAGCAGGTGTTGAGGAAACGGCCGGTGAAGAACAAGAGTCGCAATCCGACGAAACCACCACTGCGATTCCGGACCGCGATGAACGGGTCGTTGCACGCGCAGAAACAGAAGCCGTGCTTGGACAGTTGCTGTCGAAGATGGCAACACTCGAGAGTCGTGCTGTACAGCGCTGGGGAGGCCTGCGGTTCAAAAAAGCGCAGGAAATATACAACGCCGCCGATGCAGCCTATTTGGCACGCGACTATGCCACGGCAAGCGACTTGTACGCTGAGGCGATTGAGGCGGTCGATCCGTTACTCGACGAGGTCGACGCCGTATTCTCGAAGACTTTCGGCGACGCGCAAGCAGCACTTGAGTCTGCGAATACAGCGGATGCGGTGCGTTTGTTTGAATTAGCGGTAGCGATCAGTCCGAGCCATGCCGAAGCGCAATCCGGGTACCTGCGCGCCAAGAACCTGGATACGGTGTTGTCGTTAACCGATCAGGGTCTCGCCTTCGAGAAGGGTCTCGAGCTCATCGCCGCACGCGAGAGCTTCGAGCGTGCGGTCGAGATCGATCCTCAGTGGCAGCCCGCGCAAGAGGGGCTGGCGAGGGTGGAAGTTACGATGCGCGACATGGAGTTCGACATGCGCATGACCGAGGGATTGGTCGCAATCAACGACGGTCATTACGATGCGGCCAGAGCGGCATTTCGCATGGCCAAAGAACTGAAACCCGATTCGCCAGAGCCAACTGACGGCTTATTGCAGGTAGATCAGGAAGTACGTTTGAATCGAATCCGGTCGCTCGAACAACAAGCGCTTGCCCAGCGAGAGAATGAAGAATGGGAAACCCTGACCTCGACATTCGAGAGCATTCTCGAGATCGACGATAGCCTCGAGTTTGCGCAGCTGGGATTGCTGGAGGCGAGGCAGATGGTGGCACTGCACGAGCAGTTGGATGCCTACATTGCAGCACCGGATAGCTTGAGTTCGTCATCAACGATGCAACGCGCGACCAATATGGTGGTCGATATCACACGTATGCCGAACATTGGTCCGCGGTTGAGTGGGCAGCGCGATGAATTGTCACGCTTGCTGAAGCGAGCCGCGACACCACTGCAGGTAAAACTGGTTTCGGACAATGCAACGGATGTCTCGATTTACAAAGTTGGTAAACTTGGCAGCTTCGCCACGCATGAATTAAGTCTTCGTCCTGGCAAGTACGTTGCAGTAGGCAGTCGTCCGGGTTTTCGCGATGTGCGCCTTGAGTTCAGGATCGGACCGGAACTTGAAGCGACGCCCATCGTTATTCGCTGTGAGGAAGCGATTTGAGTTTCGATCATCTGATTATCAAGGACGTTGAAGGCGAACGACGGATTGACGGTAGTAGTTTGCCGTTGCGCGTTGGCACCGGTAGCGACTGTGGATTGCGATTGCCAGGCCCTGGCGGCGGGCCTGTCGTGCTGTTCGATCTGTTGGACGGCGCACCGTTTGTACAGCCAGTCGGTCGTGATTCTTCAATTCAGATCAATGGCGAGCCTCTTGTAACCAGTCGCCGGCTGCAAGATGCGGATCAAATTGAGTACTTTGGCAGTCGCATACTATTATCTGCCTCGGGCGAGACGCTGACTCTGGAGGTACACCTGGAGGACAGTGCATATGTAACCCAACCGCCGCAAAGTGACGATCCGGCTATCGCAGCAGCCGACGAGACAATCGCACCAACCGCATTTCAGCGAGCCAGCAAAACGCAGGCACGCACCGAGGTTGCCCGCCACGGGCCGCTCAAGATGATCGTCGGTATCGGTCTGGCAGTTCTCCTGATTGCCTCCTACCTGTTATTCAGTGCCAAATCGATTCAGTTCGATGTCGATCCTGTAGAGCCGGACAATATCGACATCGCGGGTGGCTGGTTTCGTTTGCCACTCGGTGACCGGATGCTGCTTCGCAGTGGCGAATACACGGTCAACGTTCGTAAACAGGGTTATTACGATATCAGCCAGGCGTTTACCGTCGGCGACGAGCCGAGCATGCGGATCGAGTTGTCGATGCGCCGCTTGCCGGGCCGCCTTTCGGTTACCACTGAACCACTAGTCGACGCGGTCGTCTCGATAGACAATGGCCAGATCGGCAAAGCCCCTTACGGGCCGATCGAACTGCAGCCCGGAGAACACAGTGTTAGCGTGCAAGCCGAACGCTTCTTGCCGTTTTCCGATGTGCTAAATATCGCCGGGCTTGGTCACGAAGACACACTGGCCGTACAACTCGTGCCACGGTGGTCTGATGTAACACTGACATCTAAACCGTCCGGTGCTGCGATCTTTGCCGGCGACGAGCAGGTTGGCGAAACGCCGGCGACTATAGAGTTGCTCGAAGGCACACATCAAATCAGTGTTATTCGACCCGGCTTCAGCGCTTGGGACGGCACCGTCGTTGCGCGGCCGAACGTTGCGCAAAGCCTGCCGCTCATTGAATTGCAGCCGGCAAACGCAAAACTGCAAGTGAATTCGATACCGCGAGGTGCGAACGTGACAGTAAACGGTCGCTATCGCGGACAGTCGCCGCTTAGCCTCTCGCTGTCGCCCGGAATCGACTACGTCGTCGGTCTGTCCAAAGCAGGCTATGGTTCGACCAGTCGTCGTGTTCGTTTGACGGCGGCGGCTAGTGATTCGATTACGGTCGACTTGTCTGCAAGAACGGGACGGGTAACGGTCAACGTGTCACCGTCGGATGCCACCGTGTATGTTGATGGCCGGGCCCAGGGCAACGGTACGAAGACGCTCAATCTCAGTTCTGCGCCGCATCGCATAGAAGTAAAAAAAGCGGGCTACGAAAGTTGGTCGAGGGCAATAACGCCGCGACCCGGCTATCCGCAAACGATGACAGCAAGATTGCGCTCGCTGGAGGATATCGAGCGTTCCAAAATTCAGTTGACGCAAAAGACCTCGTCAGAACAGGTTATGCGACGCGTCGAGCCGGGCACGTTCATGATGGGTGCTTCACGCGCCGAGCAAGGCCGTCGCGCCAACGAGGTTCTGGTGCCGGTCACTATCTCAAGACCGTTCCTGATTGGTGTTCGCGAGGTCAGCAATCGCGAATTTGCGCAGTTCCGCGCCGAACATGATTCTGGTAGCGATATTCACCCGGCCATGGCTGGTGATACGAACCCGGTCGCCCGGGTCACCTGGGCCGATGCAGCAGAGTATTGCAATTGGCTGAGTGCGATTGAAGGTCTCGCGCCGGCGTATGAACAAAAATTCGGCGAGTGGGTCAACATCCGGCCGCTGACCAATGGCTATCGCTTACCGACCGAGGCTGAGTGGGTGTGGGCAATTCGTTACGCCGGCACGCAAGGAGCCGAGAAGTTCTCGTGGGGCAAAGACATGCCACCGAAAAAAGAGTCGGGCAATTATGCGGACCGCTCGGCAATCGATCTCGTGCCGACGATAATCCCGCGTTTCGACGACGGTTTTGCGTCCACTGCGGCGACTGGCAAATTTCGCCCGAATGCGATCGGCATCTACGATGGCAGCGGCAATGTGGCCGAATGGGTCAACGACTTCTATACGGTACCGACACCAGGGCTCAAGACGCCGATAGTTGATCCGCTTGGTCCCGACTCTGGCAAGACCTATGTCATTCGTGGTTCGTCCTGGCGGCACGCCGGCGAAACAGAATTGCGGCTCAGTTATCGGGACTACGGCAGCGACGCGCGTTCAGACGTAGGTTTCAGAATTGCCCGGACGCTGGATTGAAGATTCATGCGACAATCGAGCCGCTTCGCGGTCTATAAGTCATAGACGGATAAATGGAGGAATCGACGTGCGTCGAATGATCGAACTGATTCTGCTCGCCACCGTATTTGGGTCGCCAGCCTGGGGGCAGGAGGACGACGCCGATGGGTCAGCAGAAGACGAACAAGCTGAAGAATCACCTGTGATCGAAGAAGTAACCGAACCTGTAGTTGATGAACCGATTGTTGATGATGAATTTTATCAGGACGTCGACGACGAAGACTTTCGTCCAAGCGAAGACATACCTGCCGATCAATCAATTCCTTTTCCGAGCGATATCTAGCCAGAACCGAAACTTATGAAAAAGAAAAGCATCCCATTTGAATTCGTATACCAATTATTCGCGTTAATCATTGCGATTATCATCGTGCATGCGTTCTATGTGTCTGTGGTGCGACCGAATGCAGCGCAAATCATCGAAGAACAAAATGCAGCCGCAGCTGCAGATCCGGACTACGTACGTGAGCGCCGAGTCTCGGTCTTGATCAAGGATCTTGAGCAGGAGGCATGTTTTATCCTCGGTCTCTGGGCGCTCGCAATTATGGGCTATAAAGCCGTCCTGACTGTTCGCGAACGACGTTTGCTAGATGTCGACCTGGTACCGGTCGCAGAAGGGATGAGAATTCTGCCAGAAGATACGCGCGAGTTTGCGCGGCAGATCGAGCAGCTACCAGAAGATCGACAGGACTTGTTGTTGCCGCGCGCACTTTTGAGCGCGTTGCGACGATTCAGCTCAACGCGCAACATTCAGGACGTGTCCAGTACGACACACACCATCTGCGAGAACGAGGCTGAGCGGCTGGAATCGGAATTATCAATGATTCGCTATATTTCCTGGGCTATTCCGTCTATCGGATTTATCGGTACGGTTCGCGGCATTGGTGAAGCGCTCGCGCAAGCCGATAAGGCGGTTCAGGGTGACATCGCTGGCGTTACCCAGAGTCTGGGTGTTGCTTTTAACTCTACGTTTATCGCGCTTCTTATTAGTATTTTTCTGATGTTTCTCGTGCACCAGTTGCAGTTGTTGCAGGAACGACTGGTATTTGACAGCGAAAATTATGCGAATGACAAACTGATTCGTCATATGAAGGCCGACTAGCGGATTTGAATCGTGAGCCTGATAGCAGCACATCTGAATGACGCCGGAATCGCAGTTCACGATAGCGAGCGCATTCTGTATCGCGAACCCGGGTTCGCATTACTTGAAGATGAAAACTTAACGACCGGCGATGCCGCTTTTTCCAACGCGAGAGTTCGTCCGCGTCGAATCCAGAACGGTTTCTGGTCGGACTTGCAGACAACTCCGCTGGATGATCGCCGATTCCAGCACATGAGCAGTGCCGACTTGGTTAGCCGGCAGCTGGAGCAGATCTGGACTGCTGTCGCTGGTCGCGGGGACCGCCTGGTTGTTGCAATACCGGGGTACATGAACAACAACAATCTCGCGTTGTTTCTCGGTATTGCTGCGGAACTGAAGGTGCCCGTCATTGCGATGGTCGATGCAGCCATTGCAGCCACGCGGCGACAATATCGTGATGCGGTGCCGGTTCATATCGACCTTAGCCTGCATTCCGCGCTGTTGACGCGGATTTCACAGAAAGGTCAGCCGCATGCTGAGCGAACTGAGGTAATTGAAGGTGGTGGTCTGCTAGCGTTGTATGACGCATGGATTCAAGTTATCGCGGAATCATTCGTGCAACAGTCGCGTTTCGACCCGTTGCACACAGCCGAGACTGAACAAGTATTGCAGGACCAATTAGCAGGCTGGATTGCATCGGCGGCGAGCAGTGGTTCGGTTGGAATGGAAATCGAGTATCGCGGTATCGTGCATAACGCGAATATCGAATCATTGGCGTTGGTGGCGGCGGCAGCGCCTGTCTATCAACGAATCGTTAGTACCTTGCGCGCCTTGTACAGAGCTGATGAAACACCCGCTATTCAACTGTCAGATCGCGTTGCCCGGATGCCAGGTTTGTCCGACATGCTGACCGCACGTGTAGGTGGAGAAATTTTTCTGCTTGAACCCGGCGCCACCGCGCGCGGACTGATCGCCCGTTGCCGCGATATGCAACGCAGCGACGCCGGAGTGAGTTTGATTCGCACCTTGCCTTGGGACCAGGCGGCCGTTGACGTAGGTGGAATCGAGCAAGCTGGGCATGGCGGACATCCTACGCATGTATTGTTTGAGAATACGGCCTTCGCGATCGACGGCGGTCCGCTGAGTCTTGGTTCGCAGCCTGATGACAGCGCGCGCTGGATCGATCTACAAGGAGATATGCCCGGTGTTTCGCGGCGGCACTGTTCGTTGCAACAGGAGAACGGGCAATGTGTTGTGCGGGACTACAGTCGTTACGGCACGTTTCTCAATGGGCACGCGATCGATGCGTCCGCCGTATTGCAGGTCGGTGACCTGATTCGTGTTGGCACGCCGGGGTTTGAGTTGCGTTTGATCACAACGGAGCAATCGCATGGCTCGTAAGCGCCGGCGGTTTGAAGTCTTTAGCATGTCGTTTCTCGACTGCATGAGTTGCGGATTCGGCGCGGTGATTTTGTTTTTCATGATCATCAATGCGCAGGTAAGAGAAACGACCGAAGACGACCCCAGCAGTCTGATGGCCGAAACCAAGAAACTGGAAATCGAAATTCTCGAAGGGCGTAAAGATCTCGTGCTCGCGAAGAACACGATGGAAGTGCTCGATACCGAGAAAGTCACAGCGGAAGGGCAGATCGCACAAATCATTGCCTTGCTCGAGCAGCTGCGTGCCGAGTTAGCGCAATACGATTCCGAAACGCTGGCGAAAGTCGAACGTGTGGAACAACTACAAACTGACATCAAGTCGCTCGAGGAAGAGGTCACGCGATTGCTTGCGCTGGCTGCCGAGCAACAGTCAGATGGGAATAAGCTGCGCGAATTTCAGGGCGATGGCGATCGGCAATACCTGACCGGCCTGAAACTTGGCGGGCAGCGTACGCTGATCCTCGTGGATCGCTCGGCAAGCATGCTCGACAGCACAATCGTCAACATTATTCGACGGCGCAATATGGCACTCGAGGACAAGTTGGGCGCGGTCAAGTGGCGACAGGTAGTTGCCAGCGTTGACTGGCTCACGGCGCAGTTCGAGCCAGGTAGCGAGTTCCAGATTTATATGTACAACAACGAAGCGGTGCCGGTGATCAAAGGTAGCGATGGCCTTTGGCTAAAAGCGGACGACGCCACACAACTGGATGAAGCCATTCGGGTGTTGCGACGCACGGCACCGGAGAATGGTACAAATATGAAAGCGGCCTACGAGGTCGTCTCGAAGCTGTCGCCGCGACCGGACAATATTATTCTGCTGGCCGATGGACTTCCGACCATGGATGAGCCGACAGTAAGACAATCGACGATCAGCGGTCAGGAACGTTTTCATTTGCATCAGCGAGCTGTGCGTGAGTTGCCGTCAGGAATTCCGGTCAACGTGTTTCTTTACCCGCTCGAAGGTGATTACGAGGCGCCGATTTTGTACTGGATTCTCGCTTATCGCACCGGCGGGTCATTCATCAGCGTCAGTCGTGACTGGCCATAAGTCGGTGCAACAGAGACGATGAAAAAACGCCGCAATATAGAAGCTTTCAGCCTATCGTTCCTCGACTGCATTTGCTGTGGTTTCGGTGCGATCATTTTGTTGTTGGTACTCAGCAAGATTTATGAGCCTGTAATCATAGAAAAGACTCAGGATGACCTGGAATCGCTAATTGCGCTGCTGCAACAGGAGTTGTTTGATATTCGCGGCGAAACCGCCGTGATTAACCGCGATCTTGAGGATGTCAGGATACAGACGTCGAACAGCAAATTGCGTTTGGCGCGCCTGCAGGGCGACCTCAATACGGTGAAAGGGCAGTACGCTGCGACGATCAAGGAATCTGAATCGACGATCGACGAGGGTGCGCTCCGCATTACGAAACAGCGGCTCACCGAAGAGATGCGCAGGCTCGCACCGTTTTATAGGCGCGCGTCGGACGATGCGGTTGCCGGAATTCCGGCCGACAGCGAGTACGTAATATTCATCGTTGATACTTCCGGTAGCATGCAACAATTCAACTGGAATCGTGCGATCGACAAGTTGACCGAGACACTGGATGTGTATCCGCAGGTTAAAGGCATCCAGATCATGAATGACAATGGCAGCTACATGTTTCAACAGTATCGTGGCAAATGGATTCCAGATACGCCGGGCCGTCGCGAAGCTATCGTCAATACGATGCGCAACTGGCGACCGTTCAGCGACAGTAACCCTGTCGATGGAATTATTTACGCAATCAGCACGTTTTGGGCGCCCGATAAAAAGATAAGCATTTATGTGTTTGGCGATGAATTCAGCGGCGGATCGGTCGAAAACGTCGTGCGCCAGATCGAGTCGGTCAATCGAATTGATGCGGCTGGCAATCGACTGGTTCGAATTCACGCGGTCGGCTTCCCGTTTTTCTTCGAGCCTGGCCGACAAATCGCAGATACTTCGCGGCGATTTGCTCAACTGATGCGCATTCTATGCGATCGAAACGGCGGTACTTTTGTAGCTTTGTCAGACCCGCGCTCGTAACAAGCCACAATTCGTCACAATTGATCGCTGGCTCTCCATGATGCTGGCGCATCACGAGCTGGTTTGCATCGTGTAATGAACTCCGAAGACGAAATTTATCCCTCGGAGGAACACATTATGCGTACAAGTATTTCACTCATAGCAATTATTTCCCTCATCTCAATGCCGACGGTTTTTGCCGCCGAAGCATCCAAAGAAGAGAATATCGGTGTCGGTTCTGGCGCCCTCGTTGGCGCGATCGCTGGCGGTCCCGTCGGCTTAATCGTCGGTGCGACAATTGGCGCCAAGCTCGGCGACAAGATGCACGAGAAAAACACTTCGATCGATTCCCTGACGACATCGCTTGACGCGTCGCAGAACGATCTGCGCTCTCTGAATACCAGCTACGATTCGGTCAGCGCTGAGCTCGAGCACATGCAACAAGTCGCACGACCCGAGTTGGTGAATATGTTGCAAGCAGGCATCGCCATGGATCTGTTGTTTCGTACCGATGAACACGTGCTTGCCGATACGACCGGCGACCGTTTAGCGACCTTGGCGGCAACGCTCGCATCCATGAGCGACGTCAGAGTACAGCTCGATGGATTTGCCGATGAACGCGGCGACGAAACCTATAACTTCAATTTGTCAGCGCAAAGGGTCGAGTTTGTACGCGACCAGCTGGTAGCGGCCGGTGTGCATCCATCGCGGATACAGATCTCGGCACACGGCGAAGCGCCGGCGCAAGACGCATCGGTGGACAGCTATGCGCTGGAACGGCGAGTCAGCCTGACACTGTTTATTGACGACTCACAATCAGTTGCACAGCTGCCGTAACTCTGAGCATCCCCAAGACTCTTCATGAGTCTCTCCGTTGCCGGCCTTCGGGCCGGCTTTTTTTGCGGTATATTCATCGGATGAGCAATGATCTCGCATCGCGACACTGCAAACCCTGTGAAGGGGGCGTCCAGCCGCTAACGTCTGCTGAGGCTGGGCAACTCCTGGCGAGTCTGCACGAAGATTGGAGTATCAGCGCTGATGGTCTCGAGATCTCGCGCAGCTTTTCGTTTCCCGCCTACAGTCGCTCGCTAGGATTTGCGAACGCTGTGGCCTGGATAGCGATTGTCGAAGGTCATCACCCCGATATGCTCGTAAGTTACGGCCGATGCACCGTCAATTACACTACCCATGCTATTGGCGGGCTGTCGGACAACGACTTCATTTGTGCCGCCAAGGTGGATCAGCTCATCGCCGACGAAGCATGACCAGCATCGTTGATATTGAAGCGGCCGCGCAGCGGCTTGACGGTGTCGCTGTAAAAACACCGTTGTTGCAGTCGGCCGAGCTGGACGCCATCGTTGGCGGAACCGTTTTGCTAAAGGCCGAATGCCTGCAACGTACCGGCTCATTCAAGATTCGTGGTGCTTACAACTTGCTTAGCCAACTCTCGAATGAGCAGGCGCAGCGTGGCGTTGTTGCCTGGTCGTCGGGCAATCATGCACAAGGCGTCGCTGCCGCTGGTGCCATGCTTGGCATTCACACGGCTATCGTCATGCCGGAGGACGCGCCACACGCGAAAATCGAAAACACTAAACGGCTTGGCGGCGAAGTCATCACCTATGATCGCTATAGCGGTGATCGAGAGGCCATCGCGCGGGACATCGCTGCAAAGCGCGGTGCTGAAATCGTGCCGTCGTATGAGCATAAGGACATCATTGCAGGGCAGGGCACAGTCGGGCTGGAGATTGCCGATCAGTCCGTTGCACTTGGACTCCCTGCGGAGCAGGTCATCATTCCTTGCGGCGGCGGTGGTTTGACATCAGGCAATGCCGTCGCGTTGCAGAGCCGTTTGCCAGGCGCCAGCGTTTACACTGCAGAGCCTGAGTATTACGACGACACGATGCGCTCGCTAAGAAAAGGCCAGCGGGTGAGTGTGCCAACTGATAAGCCGTCGTTATGTGATGCGTTGCTTACTGATTCGCCCGGGCAACTGACCTTCGACATCATGCAAGAAAGAGTTGCCGACGGTTTAGTAGTAGCAGAGAACGAAGTTATGGCCGCCATGCGATTCGCGTTTAAGGAATTAAAGCTGGTCGTCGAACCGGGCGGGGCCGCAGCTCTGGCAGCTGTACTGGCCGGCAAACTAGATGCGCAAGGCCACACGACGGTCGTGGTCTTGTCAGGTGGAAATGTCGACGTTGATCTGTTTGCGTCGATTCAAGCTGGGCCGGTCTGAGTCTTACGAAGAAACGACACCTTTGAAAATGGCTTGCGCCTGACACCCGTCTTACTCTTCGAAATACGGCGACGTTCGGGCCATGCGTCGAGCCAGGTCATGATCTTCGTTAGTTGCTCGACATCAGGCCGAACCCGCGACGGCTGCATCTCAACAATGCCAATGCCTTTCTCGGCACCGTAGACGAAATTCTGGCTGTCGCGCAAGACTGCGATGATGGGTATTCCGAGCGAATCCAGAAAGCGCATCAGTCGCGCAAAACTCTTTGTATTCTTTCTGGTCCGGTTTGCGACGACTGCCAATTTGCGATCGCGCCGATCGACTTTGGCAACCAATAACAAATCGGCGATGCAACGCGATGCGGCGTGAATGTCCATCGAAGACGGCAATACTGGTACGAGTATGCTGGTTGCGTCGCGAGTCAGTTCACGCAGGTGGTCGTGATTAATGCTGGCCGGTGAATCTACGATTAGATCTTCAGTCTCGTTCGGTACACGAAGTTGCCAACTGCGGGTCGCCTGCATCGATTTCTTGAAGGCCGCTATGCCGTGAATCGCCGGACGGTCGTCTGCACGTCGTTCGAGCCATGCGAGCGTTGATCCCTGTGGATCAAAATCCATGATTGCTGGCGTCCCGCCACGGGCGGCATAGCAAGAGGCAATATTGGTGGCGATCGTCGATTTGCCACAACCGCCTTTCGGATTGAGGACGACAATCTTGTTCAAATTTTCTCGTGTGGGCGTAATCAGCATGGTTCTGATCAATGTCCCGCATTCCGGCCACTTAGTCTTGGCACTAGTTCACATAATACGCCACTGGCGGCCGTGCCGCTATCTGGTGGAGACCCAGCGTTAGAACATCTCGCTGGGTCCGGGCGTTTCGTCGGAGGGTTCTTCACGACATTTGATGTGATCTCCCGTGATCATCTTGGCGTAGCTCAAGCCTGGGCCAACCATGGGATAGACGCCGGCATCGGGATCAATAATGACCTCAAGAAACGCTGGCCCGTCGAATTCCATGAACTCGCGGATCGTCTCTTGCAAGTCGTCATTGCGTTCAAGCTTTCTTGCGAACTTGAAGCCGTCCGCTTCGGCCGCTTTCACAAAATCCTTGCTGTGCAGCGATTTGTCACTGCCGGACATACGGCTATCGTAATAGAGCTTCTGCCACTGGCGAACCATGCCATCACCATAGTTATTCAACACGACCACCTTGATCGGCAGTTTGTAGGTGGTTGCGGTTTCGAGTTCACCGATATTCATGCGCACGCTGGCATCGCCGTCGATATCAATGACAACTCGTTCGGGCCGCGCAAACTGAGCACCGATCGCGGCGGGCAATCCGAAGCCCATCGTGCCCATGCTGCCTGATGTCAACCAAAGCCTTGGCTCGCGATAATCGAAATACTGCGCCGCCCACATCTGATGCTGACCGACGCCGGTCGAAATGATTGCTTCGCCTTTGGTATGACGATTGATTTCTTCAATGATCGCGTAAGGCTGGATCAACTCGCTATTGCGGTCATAGTTCAGGCGATAGTCGTTCTTTAGTGCGGCGATTTCGTCATGCCAGGTTGCAAAACTTTTCTTGAATTCGATGCGCTTGCCATACGCCAGTAAATCGTTCAGATCACGGTCCAACATGCCAACGTGATGCCAGCTGACGCGTTTGACCTTGCCTACTTCGGCAATGTCGACATCGAAGTGTGCGATGTTCTTGGCTTTGGGCGCGAATCGTTCCGGGTCTCCCGCGACTCGATCGTCAAATCGTGCGCCGACTGCAATCAGGAAATCGCAATCCTCCACCGCATAATTCGCGGACGCCAATCCATGCATTCCCAACATGTGCATGGCGAGCGGGTGAGTGGTATCGCTGGCCCCCAGTGCGAGTAACGTTGTCGTCACAGGAATGCCGTATTCGGCGGCAAAGCGCCGCATCGGTTTGCTCGCGTTGCCATTGATGACCCCGCCGCCAGCGTAAATCAGTGGGCGTTCGGCCTTCGCAAGCATGGCGAAAAAGCGTTCGCTCTGTGTGTCAGTCAAGCGGTTGTTGACGACGGACGCCAGGCGTCGCCGATAGCCTGGCAACGGCAGGGCGCCGTGGCCTTTGAACGTGCCTTCCCAATTCTGCACGTCTTTCGGAATGTCGATAACCACCGGTCCGGGCCGTCCGGTGCGCGCCAACTCGAATGCGCTGCGCATTGTGTCTTCGAGCTGCTCAGGGTCTGTGGCGAGAAAAATGTGTTTCGAGACTGCACCCATGATGGCGGAGACAGGCGCTTCCTGGAATGCGTCTGTACCGATCGCAGCTCTGGGAACCTGACCGCAGATGACGACTATGGGCACCGAGTCCGCCATGCAATCACGTACCGGCGTAACGGTGTTGGTTGCGCCAGGGCCGGACGTCACCATGACCACGCCAACCTTGCCGCTCGCTCTCGCGTATCCGGCGGCCATGAAACCAGCGCCTTGCTCATTCGCGGGCACGATCAATGGCATGGCGGCATCGCCATTATCGCGACGGTGGGAATCGTTATAACGAAAGACGGCATCGTAGGTAGGCAGAATTGCGCCGCCGCTATAGCCGAAAATGGTATCAACGCCTTCGTCAGCGAGAACCTGAACGACAATATCTGCGCCACTCATCTGCGTTCCCGCGAGTGGGTGATCTGAAACGTTAGCCTGCTTTGCCTGATCGTTCACGCGGATGCCGTTCGCTACGTAAGTGCTGGATTTTCGGCGAGTGTTTACTAATTTCTTTGGCATTGCAATACTCGGCCTGCGACGCTGCTAGCAGCGAGCGCAAGAGTATTTAGTTTCAAATGTATGTATCGGGCCGCGCAGGAATCCTAGCCGCAATGCGACACGCAATATCTGTACTACTGCAAAATGAGGTTGGCGCTTTGACGCGCATGACCGGAATGTTCTCGTCAAGGGGCTATAACATCGATTCGCTCAATGTCGCGCCGACTGACGATCCGACTGTCTCGCGTGTGACACTCGTGACAACGGTGTCGGACACCGCTATCGCGCAGTTGAACACTCAGCTCGCGAAGCTGGTTGATGTCGTAAACATTCATGACATGACTCTGGGAGACCATTTCGAACGCGAGCTCGTCATTGTGAAACTCAAGCTGGCAACCGGCGGCTTGGCCAAAGCCTTGCTATTGGCCAAAAAATTTGGCGCACAAATACTCGATGAAGCGCAGATAAGTTGCACCATTCAGCTGACTGGCCGAGTGGGCGAGATCGATGATTTCGTTGCGGCAGCGAGTGAGATCGGTGAACTATCTGCAGTCGCCCGCAGCGGCAGCGTAGCCGTATCCAAGGGAGAGGTGACCCTGTCGTCGTTCGACGCGCACCATCATCTCTCTGCCTGACCGATGGCGGGTTTCAGTTTTGAAAACCAACGCCGCCTAGTTATCAAGGTAGGCTCTTCGCTGCTTATCGGTGACGATGGGCATGTGCATCGCCGATGGCTCGCCGGGCTGGCCGATGATGTGGCAATGTTGCAGGCGGCTGGTCATGAAACTCTGGTCGTATCGTCTGGCTCTATCGCAATTGGCAGTACCGTGCTTGGTATTAATAAGCGACGTGCTCGATTAGAGGATCTGCAGGCCGCTGCGGCTGCCGGACAGGTGCAGCTCGTACACGCCTATCAAGACGCGCTGAGTGTTCACGACATTACAGCCGCGCAGGTCTTGTTAACGCCGGGTGATACCGAGGATCGGCGTCGTTTTCTCAATGCGCGCGGCACGTTGTCGCGTTTGTTGGAGAGGTCGGTAGTGCCGATCATTAACGAAAATGACACAGTTGCAACGGAGGAGATTCGTTATGGCGACAACGATCGTCTGGCTGCCCGAGTCGGCCAATTGGTGATGGCAGATGCGCTAATTCTCCTGTCCGATGTTGATGGCCTATACAGTGCTGATCCCGGACAGGACAAGAGCGCGCAACACATACCCGAGGTGCACAAGATCACGGATGACATAGCACGCGCTGCCGGCGAAACAAGATCCGATATTGGCAGCGGTGGCATGGCTACCAAAGTGCAGGCGGCGCGAATTGCGACGCGCGCTGGCTGTACTACGGTTATCAGCTGTGGCGCGGTTGATCGGCCGTTGTCGGCATTAGCGAGCGGCGGTCAGTGCACAGTGTTTCACGCCGAAGCATCACCGGCGGCGGCACGCAAGCAGTGGTTGGCCGGGGCACTGGAATTACGTGGTGAATTGCGACTGGATGACGGCGCTGCCCAGGCGCTGCGGGATGGCAACAGTCTGTTGCCTGTCGGTGTCGTTGAAGTGACCGGTAATTTTCGGCGCGGCGACATCGTTTCGATCATCGATGGCAGCGGTGCCGAAATTGGTCGTGGGCTGGCCGAATACTCAAGCGATGAGGCAGCGGCAATCGCAGGCTGTCAATCCGAGAAGATCGAAGAGCAACTCGGCTATCGCGGGCGCTCGGTCATGCTCCATCGTGACGAACTGGTATTGTTTGACTATGACAGCTAGAGCCACACCAGATACCTCTATTCCGGAAATGATGGCGTCATTGGGGAGGACCGCGCGGCAGGCGTCGGCTGCCATCGCGCGCAATTCAAACGAGGATCGCAATAACGCGTTGCTCTCGATCGCGGCTGCGATTCAGAAGGATGTCGACAAAATCCTCGCGGCTAATGCTGCCGATCTGACCGAGGCCAAACAGCGAGGCATTGCGACCGCAATGCTCGATCGCCTGATGCTGGATGCGGATCGAGTTGCTGCAATGGCCACAGGCATTGAAGCGATTGTGCAATTGCCGGACCCGCTCGATCGCATAACAGCCGAATGGCAGCGCCCGAATGGTTTGTCGATACAGCGAGTCACGGTGCCCTTGGGTGTTATTGGCATCATCTATGAAAGTCGGCCAAACGTGACTGCTGACGCGGCGGCGCTTTGTTTGAAATCGGGCAGTGCTGCGATCCTGCGCGGTGGTTCTGAAAGCTTCCGTTCAAATAATGCGATTTACGACTCCATTCGCGCGGGCCTGAGCGCGGCCGGCATGGATGTCGGGGCCGTGCAAATGGTTGCGACACGCGATCGGGATGCCGTTGGTTACTTGTTGTCGTCGATGGGTGAGTGGCTCGACGTTGTAGTGCCGCGTGGCGGCAAGGGCCTGGTCAAGCGCGTTCAGGAAGATGCGCGGGTACCGGTCATTGGCCATCTCGATGGCATCTGTCATGTCTATTTGCATGCTGCGGCAAGGCCAGATATGGCTTGTGATATTGCAGTTAACGCGAAAATGCGTCGTACCGGCATATGCGGCGCAGCGGAAACATTGCTCGTTGATCGTGACATCGCGGAATCGGTCCTGCCGGACGTCGCACGTGCATTACAGGAGGCAGGTTGTGAAATTCGAGGCGATGAATTCGTTCAATCGATGCTTACAGATATACGTCCTGCCACAACAGCCGACTGGTCGACCGAATATCTTGATGCAATTATTTCAATTCGTGTGGTCGATGGTATCGATGCCGCCATACAGCATATTGGCGATTTCGGTTCCGGCCACACCGAATGCATAGTCACAGATGACGAAGCAGCTGCGGCGCAATTCCTTCGCGAAGTTGATAGTGCGATTCTGCTGCACAACGCCTCAACGCAGTTTGCGGACGGCGGTGAGTTTGGAATGGGTGCGGAAATCGGTATCGCAACGGGGCGCGTTCATGCGCGCGGACCGGTAGGTGCTGATCAGCTGACGAGTTACAAGTACGTCGTCCGCGGCAACGGGCAAGTTCGGGCCTGATGGAAGAGCGAATTTATGACGTCGCCGTCATTGGGGCGGGAATAAATGGTGCGGGCATCGCCCGCGACGCGGCGCTGCGCGGATTAAACGTCGTTGTGGTTGAGCAGAACGACTTATGCAGCGGCACGTCGGCTGCTTCAAGTCGCCTGATACACGGTGGACTGCGCTATCTTGAATTCGGCGAAGTCCCGTTGGTATTCGAGTCCTTGCGTGAGCGCATCACTCTCCGCAAAATCGCCGCGCATCTGGTCCGCCCATTGCGTATAACGATCCCAATTTATCGCTCGGGAAAGCGTGGTAAGTGGTTGATTCGATTGGGAATGATTGCCTATGACCTGTTGTCCGTTGGGAAGACGGTGCCGGGTCACGACATGCTTAGCCGAGATGCGATGCTGGCGGCAGAACCCGGTGTCGCAGGCGACGGTTTGCTTGGTGCAGCTCGCTACTTTGATGCACAGATTACGTTTGCTGAGCGGCTCGTTCTCGAAAACTTGCTGGCTGCGAGGTCGGCCGGCGCGGAAATACTGACGTACAACGCCGTCAAACACATCAATGTTTCGAGCGGAGCTGTTTCGTCACTGGATTGCGTTGACCTACTTACTCAGCAGACACGACGTCTTGCAACCAAATCGATCATCAATGCGGCCGGGCCATGGGTGGATGCGGTTCTCCGTACCACCGGAGATGAAGCAGTGCGATTGATTGGCGGAACAAAAGGTAGTCACATCGTCGTCAGCAACTTTGCCGGCGCGCCGCGTGATGCTTTTTACGTTGAGGCGACAAGTGATGGTCGACCGTTTTTTATTATTCCCTGGAACGATCAATTCCTGATCGGTACAACCGACATTCGTTTTGACGGTGATCTTGGTCAGATTCGGGCAAGCCAGGATGAGATTAGTTATTTGCTCGAAGAAACTAACCGAGTGTTCCCGGCAGCAAATCTGAGTGCCGCAGATATCAATTTTGCGTATGCCGGGGTTCGCCCGCTCCCCAAACGAGACAAGGGTCCGGAGTCGTCAATTACGCGACGCCACATCATTCATAAGAATCGCACGATCGCGAACGGCCTTATTTCTATTATTGGCGGCAAATTGACCACTTACAGAAACCTGGCGGAACAAACCGTTGATCGCTTAGCACGTGTGCTGGGGCGAAAGCTCCCAGCCTGCCGAACCCGCGATACGCTTCTGCCTGGTGCATATCGGCTCGACGAAGCGCGTACAGCGTTGCAATCGTTGCCGTCGTTGTCAGACGCAGGCACTGATCGATTGCTTGGAATCTACGGGGGGCGCGCGGCGGCGCTCATTGAGATGGCCGATGGAAAGCCGGAGTGGCTGCGCTGTATCGATAGCAACGAGACAGTACTGGCGGTAGAGGTGGTTTTCGCATTACGCGAAGAGATGGCGCGATCATTGGTCGATGTCGTACACCGCAGGATGATGCTCGGCCTCAGCGCGGATCAGGGGCGCGAACTGTATGAAACGATAGCTGCTATCGCGGCCGAAGAGTGCGACTGGGATGCCGCGACGGCAGCGGCCGAACTCGCTGCTCTGAGGGAATATAGCGATTCTTTTCGGCCCTGAGGCCAACACCTCACTATAATTCGGTCAATTGAATCCGCAGATCATGAGTGAGTCATGTCGAATCCTAATGTTGTGCGCAGGCTGTCAGCAATGCTGGCGCTATGCTTGCTATTTTCTTTCGCGACCGCGTTTGCCCAATCGGTAGACGACAACAATCGTCTACGCGTCGGTTTGGTCCTGGGTGGCGGTGGCGCCCGCGGCGCAGCGCATATCGGCGTATTAAAAGAATTGGAACGACTACAGATTCCGATAGATGCGATCGCCGGAACGAGCATGGGTGCCATCGTTGGCGGCTTGTATGCGTCGGGCATGACGGTTGACGAGCTTGCGCAACTCGTATTATCGCTGGATTGGACCAAAGCTCTGTCCGACACGCCGCCGCGCAGCAACTTAAGTTTGCGACGTAAGCTGGACGACGAAAGATTCCCTGTCGATCTGGAACTTGGTATTCGCGACGGTGCGCTGGTCTTGCCGCGCGGTGTGATTCAAGGTCAAAACCTGCACCTGGTTCTTCGCAATTTAACGGCTGATGTCGCCCATATCAGCGACTTCGATGAATTGCCGACGCCATTTCGGGCGGTCGCTTCAGACATAGAACGCGGGGAAGCGCATGTCATGGGCAAAGGGGATCTTGCACGATCGATTCGCGCCAGTATGTCAGTGCCGGGAGCCATCGCGCCGGTCCGACTAGATGGCAAATTGCTCGTAGACGGAGGGTTGGTCGCCAACCTACCAATCGATGTCATACGTGATATGAATGTCGATGTAATCATCGCCGTGGATGTTGAGTTCCCTTTATACGCGCCTGAAGAGTTGCAATCGGCGACGGCCATAACCGAACAAATGCTCACGATACTGACACGCAAGGAAACGTTGCGACAAATAGAAACACTGGGCAGCAGCGATATATTGATTCGCCCGGATCTCGGGACGTTTTCCTCGAGCAATTTTTCGGCCGCGGCGAAGGCGATCGAAATAGGACTGTCAGCCATCGATGAAGTCGAAGATCGTTTGGCAGAACTGGCAGTTGAAGACGCGGCTTATGCGGACTACATAGCCAGCAGGACCCGTGCGGCCGACAGCAACGAGCGCCTCAGTTTTGTTCGGATCAATCACGATGGTCGGCTTTCGTCCGAGCTGCTTGCGTCGCGTCTGGCCGTGTTTGCCGGTGACAGCATCGATGCGCAACATTTAGCTGATGGCGCGAGTCGACTCTATGGCCTGGATCTTTATGAGCAGGTGAGTTACCGAATCATCGATGAAGAGGGTCAGATCGGTGTTGAGTACACGGCCGTCGCAAAAAGCTGGGGTCCTGATTTTCTCAATTTCGGCATTTCGGTACAGGATGACTTTGACGGTTCTACGGCGTTCAATGTATTCGCCCGCCTGACCAAGACTGGATTGAACAGCAGAGGCGCGGAGTGGCGTACCGACCTGCAATTGGGTACCGATTTGGGCCTGCAGTCTGAGTTCTACCAACCGTTCGGTTCAGGCCTCAAATATTTTGTAGCACCTCGACTTGATTGGCGGCAAAACAATCAAAACGTTTTTATCGATAAGCAATCAGTTGGGCAACTGCGCGTTGCCGAAGGCGAAGTCGGAGTGGATCTCGGCGCCGAACTAGGGACCATTGGCGAAATCAGGGTGGGGCTGTACAGCGGTAACGGAGAGGCGCGAATCAAAATTGGTGATCCGGCTTATCCGGACCTGAATTTCGACACTGGCGGAATTTTCGCGCAGCTACAATTCGATACGTTTGACGATCCGCGATTCCCACGCAAGGGCGTCAAGGCGCTCTTCAGGTGGGACGCATCGGATCAATCACTTGGCGCTGATCAGAACTACGACGTCTTTAACGCAGACCTGCTGTCAGCCTGGAGTCGTGGCAAGAGCACGCTGCAGCTGGGGCTTAGCTATTCGACAACATTCGATACCGACGATCAGCTTCAGGAATATATGCCGATGGGTGGATTCCTTCGATTGTCCGGCCTCGAGCACGGCCGCATCAGTGGGCCGCATACTGCGATAGGTCGACTCATTTATTATCGGCTGGTCAGTGACTATACGGGCGGTTTATTTGAGGTGCCGATCTATCTTGGTGGGTCGATCGAGGCCGGCAATGCTTGGCAAACTCGATCAGACATGAATTTCGATTCGTTGATCGCGAACGGTAGTCTTTTCGCTGCATTCGATACCTACATCGGCGCTATTTACATTGCTGCGGGCTTTGCCGAGGGCGGAGAACGAACGTATTACCTGTCGATCGGCTCGCCGCCACGCTAGTTTTTCTAACGAAGGATTTTTTCCAACACCTGGGTCGGTGCATCAGTTTCGCGATAATAGCCATGCCGCGTCGCCATCTTATCGAACGCCAGGTCGCGCTCGTACTCGCTTGGGTACCAATGCAATCTCTCCCATTCGTCTCCCAGTACCTTGCGCATCGTGTCGCCTGGCGGCAGTGTTACACGTATGCCAAAGTGCCTTTCGACGGAGGCCGTGCTTGGGTCGACGAGATTGTGTTGGTGGCAGTAGTCCACGGGCGTGCCTTCTGATAAGTGGAGGCGCAGTATACAGAAACGAATAGTAATGCCATAGAATATGACGGTATCGGGTTGCGGGATCAATAATGAGCAGCGAGTCGGACGAACAATCAGCGAGCGGGGAGCGGCCTAAACTCGACGCGACGGGTGAGTTTTTTAGCGTCGGTACGCCATTGCATGCTGTTCGCGCGGGCTATGTGCCACGCGCTGCCGACAATGTCCTTTATGAAACTGTCATTTCCGGGCGTTACGCGCATGTAATTGCGCCGGACAGAAGCGGTAAATCGAGTTTGATCGCAGCGACGGCGGCGCGCCTCGAGAACAACGGCTACAAAGTCGCCATTCTGGACCTTGAGCAAATTGGCGTTCGCGAAGCAGGCAGCAACGCGGGGCGTTGGTACTACAGTGTCGCGTACCGGTTGTTACGACAATTGCGAATTCGGGTTGATCTGCAAACCTGGTGGCAAGATAAGTCTTTGCTAAGCAATCGACAACGACTCCTGGAGTTTTACACAGAAATCATCCTGCAAAACGTGCAGGAGAGAATCGTCGTTTTCGTTGACGAGATTCAGTGTATCGGTGAGTTGTCTTTCGCGGACCAATTGCTTGCGAGTTTTCGAGCTGCGCACAACGCGCGTGCGACCGATCCAGAGTTTTCGCGCCTGACGTTCGTCTTATTGGGCGAGTGCGATCCACTGAGTCTGCTCGAAGAACCTGAATTGTCGCCGTTCAATGTTACGCAAGCGGTAACGCTCAGTGATTTCTCGCGCGAAGATCTGGATCTGTTTGTTACCGAGTTGAATATGCCGCCTGCTGATGCAGCGGCCACACTTGACCGAATATTCTACTGGACGGCGGGCCAGCCATACCTATCGCAAAAACTCGCTCGGTCGATGTCGCGCGAACAGGTTACTGAGGATATAGCGGGCAACGTTGATCGTATCGCGTTACATCAGCTTGCAGGCCGCGCAGCACTGCATAACGAACCGCATATGAGTCATATCCATCGTGAGATAGTCAACGATGTTAAGCGCCGTGAAGCGCTACTCAATCTCTACGGGCGCATTCGAAAAAACGTCACAGTTGCTACGGACCTCGGTTCTGCGGTGCAGCGTCGGTTGATCGCAGTTGGTCTCATCATCATCGACGAAGAAGGCCGGCTCAAAGTTCGTAATCGTTTGTACGAATCAGTTTTTACAGCACGATGGGCCAATGAAAATCTGCCGAATCATTGGCGCGCGCCAGCGTTGGCTGCGATCGCTGTTCTGGCAGCTATTGCTGTGCCGTTTTGGTACACCCAATTATTGCCCGTGTCGTATGTCGCTACGCTGACATCCGACACAGCCGAGCTGGCAGCGGCTGAACAGGCCTATGAAAGTTTTCGAACGTTTCCCGGCCATGTAGACGCAGCTGAGAACCTGTATCGAAATTTCCTGCAAACCAGAGCCGACGCCGCGTCCGATATCGTCGAGATAAACACGCTATCAAGTATGGCGGCCAAACTAAACGATGCCGGCCGGCTACCGTTAGAAATTGAGGCTGCATTCTGGGATCGTCAGACGCGCGCCGCGATGCGCTATGAGCGACGCGACGAGGCTTTACTCGCCACGATCGAGGCATTGACGCTGTCGACACCACAGCGACGTAACCGCGGCGCTTCGCTTGTTTCGACCGACTACCCGTTGTTGATTGCCAGTTTGCCGGCTGCCGATCGCGGTTCGGTGGTATTCAACCCCGGCAGTATGTTGCTGACGGAAACCAGACAGGCACAGGTATCTCAATGGTCGCTGGGTGATCAGGAACTGCAGCAACGCGATGAGTGGACGATAACCGCACTTGAAGTATCGCCGCTCGTGCGTCGCGTGATTGTCGATCGCGACGAAGTGGTTCGCAGGGCTGGATTGACTATCAATTTGAGTCACGCACGCGTCAATGACCTGCGTATCAAAGTCATAGCACCATCCGGTCGGACCGTTGAGATCGATCCTGGTGTCGAACGTGCGTCGTCGATCGATGATATTCGAATAGGTTCTGCGCAATTGCAGGATCTCATCGGTGAGCCGATCGAGGGAACCTGGAGCCTTAGCGTTCGGGATGAAGAACTTGGCGTCGCTGGACAGCTAGTCGGTTGGAACCTGCAGCTGAACTCACAAGGATTGGTCGAGGACTTTCAACGCGGTCTGAACATATCTGATCCGGTCGAACGCGATACGGAAAATATCTGGTTTAGCGGGGATGGCCGATTCGCGGTTGCTCGCGCGACGCAAAGTGATAGCGCTCGAATCTGGGACCTGGCATTTGCCAAACCGGTGCGCGCTATCGCGGTCAACGAACTGGAACAGTTGGTCGGCCTCAGTGCGGGGGCCAGACAGCTGGTTACGGCAACTCAGGACACGGTCAATATCTGGGACACGGCGACCGGGGATCGTATTGCCACCTTGCCAGTCGGCGCAGCGAGCAGTACTTCAACATTGACTGAGGACGGAACTCATCTGTTGGTACAGCGACGCAGTGATCAGAACACAAGTTTCGAACTTTGGTCTTTGAATAGTGCCTCGGTGTCTGCAACTCTGGACGTTGCCGGAACACCGGCACTTGCGTCGCTTGACGCGACCGGCGATAGAATCGCTATCGCTGACTATGACCGTGCTGTTCGGATTTGGGATTTGCACAATGGCGAGCTGATAACTCAGATTGATCTGCCGGCGCAGCCCAGCCAGATCGAATTGGCGACAGGCGGGCAGGTTTTGGGCGCCGTATTTGGTGAAGATGGAGCCGCACTGTGGCGTGTCGATCAGATTGCCGAAGTGATTTACGAAGAGTTTAACGATGGCAATTGGCAGCTCGCGTTTTCGCCATCGGGTACGCATGTGTTGTTTGGTCGACCTGACCACGGATTTCAAGTGTATTCGACCAGCGACGGACAACTGTTAGGCACCGCGTTAGGTTCGGGTGACAACCCGAGTGCGTCCAGTTTGCTTGGCTTCAGTGCGGACGAACGAACCGTTGTGACAGGAGGGTCAGATGGAACAGTTCGGTTCTGGCGAGCACCAACAGCAACATCGACCGATAATCTGGTAAGCGGAGATTTTGATCATATATGGCCGCCTGCTGGAGACGCTGTTGCAGTGACAACACCTGACGCAGCGACAATTATCATCGGTGACCGGCACGGCGATGTGCACATGCTGTCAGCGACCGGCGGTCGTGAGGCGGTTGTTGCTGAAGGTGAAGATCTCAGTTTCCTGGGGCACAGCGAAACCGTCCGAATCCTAACTGTAAGTGCCGATGGCGCCAGTGTAGCAAGCGCCGCGGGCGACAATTCTATTCGTGTTTGGAATACGGCGACTGGATTGCCACGCGCATTCTTTGCAGAGATCGACGGCAATACTGTTGAGCGCATCGTTTTTTCTCCTGATGCGTCAATGCTAGGAGTTCTAAGCAGCAATCGCGTACATGTGATGGACGCGCAAGACGGGTCCCTGCTCGCGCAATTCGAGCTGGGCGAACCGCATCAGAGCCTGGCATTCGGCGGCAATGATCAATTATTTGTCGGTAGCGAAAGCGGCACATTGCGGGTCGTCAGTCGAGACAACGCAAACGAATGGAATCTATCGACCGTGTGGCAAGGCAATGCGGCGATTCGTTGGTTGGAAGCTTCACCGCAGTCGAGGTTCCTGGTCATGGTCGATCAGAATAATCTTGCGCAGCAATTTATTCTCGCCGAGGGAAGACTGGGCGAACAGTCTGTGCAAATTGCCGGCAGAGTCGAAGAAGTGAGTTTTGCGCCGAGCGGTGCGCGCGTAATATTTCGGACCTCACGCTGGCTGCATCGTGCAAGCTCAGCAACATCGGGATTGCGATGGCTGGATGCAGTTTTCGCGCCTCGTTCGATCGGCGCAGCGCGAATGGTCTTTGGCGACGCCTCTAAGAATCAATCAGCGGCGATGGGAACACGAGTTTACTTGCCGGTTGCAGGCGAGGGCCATGTGCAACTCGCGGAGCTCAATTTCGATGATAGTCGCGGACCTGCCTTATTCGGCAACAAAGGCGAATTGTTGCGTGAATGGCGCCGACGCTTTGGCATCGACTAGCCGAAACTAGCGATCGTCACCGCGCTGTGCTCGTACCAGTAATTCCAAACCAGCTGCAGTTACTTCAGAGGCACGCACAGGTTCCCCGACGGTAACCGGAACGCGCGCAAACAGACGGCCCGGGATTTTTCGCAATGCGCCGTTCTTGCGCCGACTAAACCAACTGCCCCAAAGCCTCCCGAGCGAGACTGGAATTACGGGCACGGCGCGCCGTGCGATGATTTTCTCAATACCTGGCCGAAATCGCTGCACCTCGCCGTCACGAGTTATCGCGCCTTCCGGAAAAATACAGACGATGTTGCCGGCGGCAAGTTCTTCATCCACCTTGTCGAACGCGGCGTTCATAATCTCCAAATCTTCACGGGCGCCTGCAATCGGAATTGCTTTCATATTACGAAAGAAAAAGCGCAGCAACGGAATGTCGAAAATCTTGTAGTACATGACAAACCGCATCGGTCGTCGAATGCAGCCGCTAAGCAATATAGGGTCAACGAAACTTACGTGATTGCAAACTACGACGGCAGGACCTTTGCGAGGTACATTGTGCAAACCCGTTGCCCGTACGCGATAGAAAATATTAACCAAGATCCACGCAAGAAATCGCATGAGGAATTCGGGTAGTAACGAGAAGATATAAACAGCTACAACAACATTGAGTGTGGCTAGTACAAGAAACAATTCGGGGATAGAAAATCCGATCTGCAGAATTGCAATCGAAATCAGCGAAGCTGCAACCATAAAAATAGAATTGATAATGTTGTTGGCCGCGATAATTCGAGACAGATGTTGTCGCCTGGAACGCTTCTGGATCAGTGCGTAAAGCGGAACGCTATAAAAACCGCCAAATGCACCGAGCAACGCGAGATCAATAAGTACGCGCCAACTGCCAGCCCGCGACAGGAATTCAGCGACTGATGTCACGGCCGACGTTTGTGCGAACGGCTGCGCGAAGTACAAATCGATAGCAAACAGGCTGAGGCCAATCGAGCCAAACGGCACCAGTCCAAGCTCGATTCGGTGCCCCGACATTCGCTCGCAAAGCAGCGATCCAATGCCGACACCGACGGCAAATGCGACCAGCAATGACGTCGTGATGGCCTCATTGCCCTGCAGTATGTCGAGCGTGTAGGCCGGCAATTGCAGAGTCATTGCTGAACCAAAAAACCAAAACCAGGAAATTCCGAGGATGGAAAGGAAGACACTGCGTTCTTCACGTGCGAAGCCGACGATGCGCCATGTCGCTGCCCACGCATTGAGACTGATCTTAAGCGTTGGGTCTACTGCACGCGTGGTCGGAATTTTGCGGCTCATCAAATAGCCGAGCAATGCGAAACCGAGCAAGCAGGTGGCAAGTATGCTTTGACTCGATGGGTCGATTGCGACAGTTAGGCCGCCGATGATCAGCCCGAGAATAATTGCGACGTAGGTGCCGGCCTCAACAAGCGCATTGCCGCCCACGAGTTCATCATTGTTGAGATGCTGCGGTAGGTACGCATATTTGACCGGGCCAAACAACGTCGACTGGCAACCCATCAGGAACAGAACGAGTAGCAGTATCGAATAGCTTTGACTCAGGAATGCGTATGCGGCGATCATCATTAGCGCGATCTCGAGCAATTTGATGCGCCGCATCAGGAAAGATTTTTCGTACTTGTCGGCCAATTGACCTGCGGTTGCCGAGAACAAAAAGAACGGCAGGATAAAAAGTGCGCCAGCGACGTTGGCAAGTTGTGTGTGGTCCATTCCAGCGACGAGAACGCCCTGAAAAGTGATCAAAATTACGAGGCCATTACGAAAGACGTTGTCGTTGAGAGCACCGAGGAACTGGGTCGCGAAGAACGGCGCGAAGCGGCGCTGTCGCAGGAGCGAAAACTGGTTGGAATCTGACACGTAGGCGGCGTTCCCATTGGATTTTCGACGTCACTATAGCCCGAATTGGGCCTCCCGGGCGGCGAAAACTGCGAACTCGGGCCATTTACCGGGCAAATAGCAGTGTTATTATTCGGCACTAGTAGTGCGTGAAATTTATACCGCTTAAACCATTCTTGAGTCGATGTCTGCAATGAGCAAGACTATTACACTGACGCTGCTTGGCGGCGCCTTGTTCTTTTCGGGCTGTAGCCAGGAGCAGCCTGCGCGAACCGTGCAGGAATTTCTCGATAGTCCGCAGTTTCTCGAAGCGGCCGTAGTGCGTTGTTCGCAAAATCGCGCCGAAACGCGGTATGACACGGAATGTGTCAATGCAAGGCAGGCTGTTTCGCTTATTGAGGCGCGCGAAGAGCGCGCTAGGCGGGAGCGACTTGAGCAACAATCAGAATCAAAGCGAGATGCGCTGCGACGCACTCAGCGCGCCGCGTCTGAAGCGCGCCGACGTGCGGCAGAACAAGAGCAGCTTCGTAAGGAAGCCGAGTATCTGGCGCAATTCGGTGAAGTACCGCCGACTGAGGCAAATACTGGTCAGACCGAACTTGAAGCGAATGTACCCGGCGCTGTGATTCAGTCGCATGATCAGGCACAGCAACGCACCACAGAGTCGACGTTTGAGGAAACGCCGCCCGTCATATTCGATGAGCCGGTGCGCGAAGAAACTGATTCATTACCTGCATCAGATGGCGGCAATGCACCTGTTATAGAAAACAGCGAGGCAACGGATCTCGATGCGGTGCGCGATGAACTACGACGCCGTCAGGACGAAAACAGCAACTAGTCTTCCGGGTCCGGCATTCCAAACGTTCGAACTTCCGACGTTTCTTCGTCAACCGTCATAGGCACCGACGAACTTGACTGCATGCCCGGAGAGGTCGGCAATCGCCGTGTTTGAGCCGTCAATACCTGTACAAACGTATTTGCGATGTCCGGAGCAACATTCGGAGAGCTGGCGAAAATTCTTTCCGGCGACATCGAAGACGAGCCATAGAACTTCGTGTTCGCTTTTCGGTCCATCGTTACGCCTGAGCCTTCCAATGCCACGCCAGCAAACAATCCTCTGCTTCGTGAATAGGACATGACTTCGGCCTCGAACTGGATGTCAGTGGCAATTCCTGCGTGACGTCCGACGGGTCCGGCAGCGATAGATGCGTCTGCGCCCAACGTCAGTTTGCCATTCTCGATGTTCGCAACACCTTTGCGCGTCTTGAAAACGAGAATCACGTCGGTTGATTCAACGCCTGCCTGCCAACCCACACTTCCGCCGGTAAGCGAAATGAAGGCCGGGTTACTCCAGGAATCGTCGTCTTGACGTACAACAATGATGCCTTTGCCACGCCGAGCGCCAAACACGAAGCCGGCCTTAATGACGTCCGGGACAACGGCGACCGCGTAGGCCCGCGATAACAGGGAGGGAGGTATCGTCTTTTCTGGAATACGTAGTAGTTGATCCAGGACATCTGCGGCATCCGCGACGCGTTTTTCCTCGCGAGTCGCAGCCGACGCTGGAAGCGCCAAGATCAGCGCCAGGAATAACAGAAAAGAATTACGTAGAAGCTTATGCATACTTAGTCAGAACCGGAAATCGAGTCGGAGTTCAATGATACGCCAATTTGTGGAGGCAACGGAATCCCGAGGCTGGCGCAGATCGCACGAACCAGCTCGGCTTCTGCGACCGTCAGTTGTTCGTCGTGCAAAACTACCGCCGTAATGGCATCGAGCAACATCTCCCGACCGTCGCCATTCAGCGCCGCGAGCTGGTCGAGGCTCTTGTCCAGGCTTGCGGTGGAGGGGGCTTGGTCTCCGGCAAACGGGTAAGCTGATCCCCAATTGCCAAACTTGGCAAGTCCCGCACGGAATGCCGCTTCTCCCTCGACGTCATCGTCATGGCCATAATGCGCAGCGATTCGCAACAGCTCGACGGCGGCGTCACGCACGGGTTTGCGGCCAGCGCGTTTTTGCTTCGGGTTATTCGATGGATTGATTACCTGTCTTAGGTTGTTGGCCAAGACTCTGTAGAAACAAAATTCGTGCAAATCGATCTCGCCGTCGACTTCGATCAGTCGTCCGGTCAGGTCAATGAGGTAATTCAATTGCGGTGCTGGACGTTGCCGCAAAGCCGGGAATGCGATTTCAAGCAATGGCAGACGGTACTCGGGCCCCGCGGATCGCAGTTCATCGTAGAAATTGCGAATCAATCGCGTGCGTTGTTCGCCGAGTCTTTCGTTGACCAGTGAAAACTGCCGATCGAGCACGGCGCCCGTTCTGTCGAGAATCAGCGCAACGACCAACAAATAGGAAAGCTCAGACGAGTGCGCAGCGTCGTACAAAGTATCAGGCACGGATCGCCGTACTCGCGCAGCGAACGCGACATGTTGATCCGTAGGTTGGCCTACCGATTCGCCGATGGATCGTGGAGAAACGCTGCCCGCCATTGCACTGGTGGCACCAGCCAAGCCCATGTTCCTTTGATCGCCACCGGCCTCGGCCAGTTGCATTTCGCGCTCACGTAAATTCACTGACGGGTAGTCGCTGTCCCTGAAGTTCGGGTCCAGCGCCTGAATTCGTTCGGTGAGGGGCGGATGGGTCGCAAACATGCCACGGAGTTTTGACCCGGTGCCGAAAAGCATGTGGCTGACTTCCTCAGGATCTGCGGCTTGAATATGCGATCCTGCGTCGTATCCGCCGATTTTCTTCAGCGCATTCGCCAGTCCTTCACTTTGTCGCGTGAATTGCACGGCACTGGCATCGGCGAGGTATTCGCGTTGCCGCGATACGCCGGATTTGATGACGCGAGCGAAGAACACGCCGACGGCACCGAGAATGATCAAACCTAGGCCAATGATCATGACAACCGGTGCGCCATTGCCGCGTTTGGAGCCCAGACTGGCAACCCGAATATGGCGGAAGACCGTCCTGCCCATCAGTCCAATAGACATGATGCCGAACAGTATTCCCATCAAGCGGATATTGATGCGCATATCGCCATTGAGGATATGGCTGAATTCGTGCCCGATCACGCCCTGTAACTCGTCGCGTTCCAACATTTCCAGAGCGCCACGCGTGACCGCTACCGCCGCATCCCCTGGCGCGTAACCAGCGGCAAACGCATTGATCCCGGTCTCATGTTCCAGCACGTATATCTCTGGCACAGGAACGCCGGACGCGATTGCCATTTCTTCGACGACATTGCGGAGACGACTGCGCAGCGGATCACTGGTCTCAGGCGAAACCAGCGTGCCACCCAGCTCCTGCGCCACCCGGCCACCGCCCGAGGATAGTTGCGCGGTCTTAACCAGTGTCGCACCGGCAATAAACAGACTGGCTGCAATCGCGGTTCCGATCAGGATTGGGGCTTGCTGGCCAAAGAACGTGGAGAACGAGAACGGGCCATGAATATCGCTGTTATACAGCGCACCGGCTACGACCAGCGAAATGCCGGCCACGATCGAGGCCGCCGATAGCAGGTACAGGAGAATGAGCCGCTTAGTCGATCGGCGGGCTCGATCCTGTTGATCAAAAAAATTCACCGTCTTTCTGCTAAGGATTGCAGAGCTGAATGACTAGGTGAATGAAACCTCAGGTGCCTCGCGTTTCTCTGGCACGTCGATCTCAAGAAAGCTCGCAAGATCGAAGCTGAAGAAACGGGCGATAACATTATTCGGGAAGTTCTGGGCCGAATTGTTATACATGAGAACCGCATCGTTGAATGCCTGACGTGAGAATGCGACTTTGTTCTCTGTGCTGGCAAGCTCTTCCTGCAGCTGCATCATATTTTGATTCGCTTTGAGATCAGGATAAGATTCTGAAAGAGCGAACAAACGGCCCAGAGCGCTGGTCAATGCTCCTTCTGACGCGCCAAGTTCCATCATGGCTTTCGCATTGGCGGGATCAGCTTTGGCAGCATCGAGGCTGGATGAGGCGGAGTTGCGAGCTTGGATAACGGCTTCAAGCGTTTCCCGCTCATGCTTCATATAACCCTTGACCATCTCGACCAGGTTAGGGATCAGATCGTAACGGCGTGTGAGTTGCACGTCGATCTGGGCAAATGCGTTCTTGACGCGATTGCGTTCATTAACCAGGCGGTTGTAAATACCGATTGCCCAAAAGATAACTGCGGCTATGATCGCGAGGAAAATCACGAATGAAGTCACTGTCACACTCCTTGTCGAAGGTTCGAATGTGGAAGCATAACGCTCGCACAGGGGTAACTCTAGTAATTGGGGCGATTGTCACTATTTCAATGCCGGCGAGAGCGGAGTGGTTCGCCGATGCTCGGCCCATGATGGGCACTGAAGTGAGCGTCAGATTGTGGCATGACGACCGGGAAACCGGTCAGCAACTGGTCGAACAGGTTTTCGCCGAAGCCGGGCGCATCGATTTGCTCATGAGTACCTACATCGAAGACAGCCGGATTTCTGACATCAATCGACGCGCCGCAGATGAGCCCATTGTCGCCGGAGACGAGCTGTTTGGGCTGATTGAGCGCTCGCTTGATATTTCAGAGTTGACCGGTGGTGCGTTTGATATCACTTATGAAAGCGTGGGCCAGCACTATGATTTTCGCAAGCATGAGCGCCCGGATGCGGCGACCGTTGCAACGAGCAAAGTACTGATCGATTATCGATTGGTCGTTCTGGATGATTCCGATGGGACAGTGTTCTTCGAGGCGGACGGTGTTCGAATTAACCTGGGTGGAATCGCCAAAGGTCATGTGGTCGAGTGCGGTGTTGCACTGTTGCGACGAGCCGGCGTGCAGCATGCTGTCGTCACGGCGGGCGGCGATTCGCGGCTACTCGGTGACCGGCGTGGGCAGCCCTGGATGGTTGGAATCCGAGATCCGCGCGTGGACGGCGAGGTTGCGATGACAGTGCCGCTCGCGGACGAAGCCATCTCCACATCGGGTGATTACGAGCGTTTTTTCGAAGAGGATGGGGTGCGTTATCACCACATCATCAGTCCGAGCACGGGTGACCCTGCCGGTGGCGTGCACAGTGCCACCGTCTTCGGCCCGGATGCGGTCATGACAGACGCCTTATCAACATCGGTGTTTGTAATGGGGGTCGATCAAGGCCTCAGATTGATCGCTACGTTGCCGGATTACGAAAGCATCGTAATTGATGATGAAGGTCAGATCTTCTTTTCTGATGGCTTGATGCAACCCTAAAACCGTTGCGAAAAAACCATCGATCTGTCGCCGAATACAGACGAATATTCACTTTAAATTCAGGCTGGTAGGCCTATCATTGGTTATCTGTCGAAGGCTACCAAGCGGTGACTTTTGACGGCCAGGGCCGGGTGCTCGCGACACCCCAAAAATTCTGGAAAAAATATCGATTTAACGTAATCCGTGAAGATTACGCGGCGTGCTTGGCTGAAAAGAGCCGGGTCTTATGTTTAGACAAGACGGGCCATTTGTGACGATCATCACGGCCCAGAAGGGGCCTAGGCTGTCACCATGCATGGTCTATGAATTGTAACCAGGATCGACTGCCCTGGGCGGGCAGTAATCCTCGAACGGATGGAATCCGGGTAATACGACAAGGAAGGAAAAAATGAAGATCAAGAATAGTTTAGTAGGTCTTGTATTCAGCGTTTTCGCAGCCACAAGTCTCGCCTCATCGGGACTGACCGGTCAGCCAGCGCCTGATTTCGCTTTGAAGAGCTCGACCGGCGAAAACTTGCGCCTGTCCGAGTACCGCGGCGACGTCGTCATGGTCAACTTTTGGGCGACCTGGTGCGGCCCTTGCCGTCAGGAAATGCCACTGCTTGACGAGCTGTATACCCGCTACGAACGCGTAGGCTTCAGCTTGCTTGGCGTCAACATTGACGATGACTCGCGCAAAGCTATGAACATGATTTCTGAGCTCGGCGTTAATTTCCCGGTGTTGTTCGACGATCGTAAAGAAGTCAGCAAATTGTATGAAGTCGATGCGATGCCAGTCACGGTCATTATCGATCGTGAGGGCAACGTGCGCCACGTACACCAAGGATACAAACCCGGTTACGAAGACAAGTACCTCGACGAAATTCGCTCATTGTTGCGCGAGTAGCGTCTGTTTAATGGGTCCGCAGGAGAAGAAGACGTGACAAAACGAATACTGATCAGTTTGGGCATAAGCCTGATGCTGGTTTTCAGCGCAAGTACAGCGCAGGAAGCGGGGTCCGCTGGCGGCGAGAGTTCTCCGGAAACTTTCCGCAGCCTGGATCAGGACGTTCAGGAACTAAAGAAGGAAGTTCTGGACCTGAATCGCGACTTGTTCTTGCTCGAGGAAGAGCTGCTGTTTCCCGCCAATTCGCAGGTAGCGTTTTTTATCTCGATGGATGTCGGTGAATATTTTGAGCTCGATTCCATCAATCTGAAGATCGACGGCAAGGAAGTTTCCAACTACCTCTATACAGAGCGAGAAGTTGGCGCGTTGATTCGCGGTGGTGTGCATCGTGTGCACATGGCGAACCTCAAAACAGGCGATCACGAATTGATCGCCGTATTCACGGGCAAGGGACCGCACACGCGGGACTACCGGCGCGGCGCAACAATGACGTTCAGCAAAGGAATTGGTGCGAAGTATCTGGAGCTGGAAATCACTGACCGAGTGAAGAAACAGCAGCCAGAGTTCGTCATTAAGGAATGGGAGTGATCGTTGCGACAATCTCGCTCCATAATTGTCGCTCTGTGTTTGTTTCTGCTAACCCCGGTCTCGCCGATATTCGCGGCCAAGGGTGACGCGGAGCCGATCACGATTGAGGACCCCCAATACGGTGAGGTCCTTTTCTACTTCTATCAGGAAGATTACTTTCCGGCGATTGTGCGCCTGTTGTCAGCGCAGCATCAGCAACAGTTAAGCGACCATTTGGAACAAGCCGATTTGTTGCTTGGCGGCATGTACCTTTCCTATGGCCATCACCTTGAGGCAGCCGAGATCTTTGAACGTCTGCTGGCAGACAACGTACGTCCGGAAATTCGGGATCGCACGTGGTTTTTTCTCGCCAAGATTTGGAAGCAACGCGGCTACCTGGATAAGTCTGAAGCCGCACTGAAACAACTCAGCGATTCGCTGCCTGACAACTTGCGCCGTGAGGCGAACATGTTGCATGCGCAAATCCTGATCGATAATGGCCGCTATGGTGAGGCCGTCGCTCAACTTGCACGCTGGAAAGGCAGGACTGAATGGGCGAGTTATGCGAAATTCAATCTTGGCGTTGCGCTAGTGCGCAATGGCGATGTCGAAAGCGCATCCGGAATTCTTGATGAGCTTGGCAACATCGACCCATACAATGAAGAACTGACCTCATTACGAGACAAAGCGAATCTGGCGCTGGGTTACTCGTTACTACAGGACGGTCAGGCATCGTCGGCGAAGGCGCCGTTACAGCGCGTCAGACTAGAAGGGCCGTTCTCGAACAAAGCGCTGCTTGGTGTCGGCTGGGCAGACGCCGAAATGGAAAATTATCAGCGCGCGCTGGTGCCATGGATGGAGCTCAGAGGCCGCGACCTGCTTGATTCAGCCGTACAGGAATCAATGTTGGCGATTCCATACGCGTTGGCCAAGCTCGATTCGATCAGTCAGGCAGCCGATCATTACCTAAACGCGATCGAGGCCTTTTACGAAGAAACTAATCGTATCGACCGTACCATCGGATTCATCGAATCCGGTGACATTTTTGAACAGTTTTTGTCTGACGGCCCATTGGATAGCACGGGATGGTACTGGCGCGTCGAAGAATTGCCGGAAGGACCTGAAGCGCGCTACCTGTACTACTTGCTTGCGACCGATGAATTCCAGGAAGGGCTTAAAAACTACCGTGATCTTAGTTATCTGCACGGAAATCTGGATACCTGGCAACAAAGCGTCGATGTCTACGGCAACATGCTCGAAACTCGGTTGCAGGCGTATAACGAGAGATTGCCACGCGTCGAAGATGCACTCAGTCGCGCGGATCTTGAAGGCATGGTCGACCGTAAGCTCGATTTCGATTCCTTACTGAACAATATTGAGCAGAACAACGACTGGTTGGCGCTCGCTAGTAAACAGGAATTCGAAATGTGGGGCGAGATCACCGGTCTCGAAAACACACCGGCGCTATCGGCAAATATTCCTGAAGCCGATGAGGTCAATGACAAAATCGATTTGTTGAAGGGCGTTTTGCAATGGCAGCTGGAAGGTGACTTCAGCAATCGCTTGTGGCGTATTCGTCGCGATCTGCGGCTGACCGGCGAAGCACTTGTAGAAACGCAAAGGGCGCGTCGCCAGATCGACGATACGATGCAGAACGAGCCGTTACGATTCGCTGAATTCAGTGATCGTGTGTACGGATTGAGTCCGCGCATCGATGGCATGAAGCTGCGAGTTGGCGACGCGATGGCGGACCAACGCGCGTTCCTGCAGTCGATCGCTGTCGGCGAGTTGCAAGCGCAAAAACAACGTCTCGACATTTACACCGTACAAGCACGTTTCGCGTTGGCGGCGATTTATGATCTCGCTGCGTCAACCGGAGAAGCAGCGCGATGAACAAGCGTACTGCATTCCTGATTTCATTGACGATCGCAACCGTCGTGGCGGGGCCGCAGGCATTTGGCGAAGTCAAAAAACGCGACACCATTGCAAGTCTCGAGAAAAAAGACGTTGAGATTCGCTCTGGAAAAATTATTCTGAATAGCACGGATCTTGCACGCAACAGTTACCGCGAATTTCTCGATCTGGTTTCCAACGATCCGGAATTGCGCGCCGAAGCGATGCGCCGACTCGGTGATTTGGAGCTCGACGCCACAGAGGCGGATCAGCTTGTGCAGAATATCGATACAGTCAGTCATTCCGGCTACAACAATGCCGTTGACCTGTATCAGCAACTATTAGAGGCCTATCCGGATTACCGCCGCAATGACACAGTCTTGTATCAATTGGGGCGCGCGTATGAGATCGGTGGCCGCAACGACGAAGCTCTCGTCATTCTTGATGAATTGGTTAGCAAGTTTCCGGATACGCCACTGATCGATGAGGTGCAGTTCCGGCGTGGCGAAATGCTGTTTATGCGCAAGAAGTACAACGATGCAGAAATGGCCTACGCCGACGTCATCAATTTTGGCGACACCTCGAGGTTTTACGAGCAGTCGCTGTACAAACTTGGCTGGTCGCAATTCAAACTTGCCTGGCACGAGGAAAGTCTCGACCCGTTCTTCGAATTGCTGGATCGAAAGATCAGCAACATCGAATTGCTGGACGGCGAGAATCAACTTGAACAACTTAGTCGTGCGAATCAGGAGCTTGTCGAAGATACCTTTCGCGTCCTGAGCATTGGCTTCTCCTATATGGACGGCGCCTCTAGTATTGACAACTATCTGGACCAGCGCGGCCATCCGGAATACAGCTACGTCATCTATCGGAATCTCGGCGATCTGTACCTCGAGAAAGAACGCTTTGTTGATGCAGCGGAAACCTACGAAGCGTTCGTCGACCAAGACCCGTTTCACCCCAAGTCACCATTGCTACAAGTCGAAGTCATCGAGGCATACAAGCGTGGCGGTTTCCCGTCGCTGGTACTGGAAGGCAAGAAGGGATTCGTTGAGCGCTACGGCATGGACGGTCAGTTTTGGGTCCGAAATCCGCGCGAGGAAAATACCGCTGTTGCAGCGCACCTGAAAGCGAATCTTAATGACCTCGCTCAGTTCTCACACGCTGAAGCTCAAAAGAACGGCAAGATTTCCGACTACCAGGAAGCAGCGCGCTGGTATCGTAAATATCTTGCCTACTTCCCCGGTGAGGCCGACAGCGCTAACACCAACTTTCTACTTGCGGAAATACTTTTCGAGAGCAAGTCCTTCAAGGACGCGACCGACGAGTACGAGCGCACGTCCTACGAGTATCCGGTTCACGAGCGCTCTGCAGAAGCAGGTTATGCAGCCATTCTTGCGTACCGCGAACATGAAAAATCGCTTGTTAGCGCACAGAAGGCGGAGTGGCACAGTCGATACCTGGACAGCGGCCTTAAGTTTGCTGATACCTACCCCGAGCATCCGGAATCCGGTGCCGTTCTGACGACGGTTGCCGAAGACCTGTTCGCGCAGGATGAATTCGACCTGGCGATCGCGGTTGGCCAGGCAGTTGTCGCGAAGCAGCCGCCGGTCGAGCCGGCATTGGCGAGGACTGCATGGACGGTCATTGCACATTCACAATTCGACCTGGCGAATTACGCCGAGTCCGAACAGGCATATTACAAGTTGCGCACGTTCACTCCCGTTGACGATGCCGAGGCTGATCAGGAGATCAAAGACCGGATTGCTTCGTCGATTTATAAACAGGGCGAATTCTCACGCGACATGGGCTTCCTTGAGGAAGCCGTGACTCATTTCACACGCCTTGGGCAAGTAGTACCTGACTCGGATATACGTGCAACTGCTGAATATGATGCAGCGGCTGCGTTAATCAATCTCGAAGCCTGGGATCGTGCGTCCGGCGTGCTGGAGACATTCCGCAACCGCTATCCGGATAGTGAGTTTAATGACGATATTTCGCAAAAACTCGCAGTTACCTACCTGAGTTCGGGTCGTTCAGCCGAGGCTGCGACCGAATTTGAGCGAATCGCAGTCGCTGAGGCAAGCACGGACGATGTGCGTCGTGAAGCACTGTGGAAGGCTGCCGAACTCTACGAACAAAGCGGTACTGTGAGTAGCGAGCAACGCGTTCTCGGAAACATTATCGAGCGCTACCCTAATCCTCTGTCGGAATCGATTGAGGCGCGTTATCGGTTGCTGCAAATCGCCGAACAGTACGGCAGCGAGCAGGAAAAAATCGCCCGTCTTGAAGACCTGGTTCGGGTCGATGCACTGGCCGGTTCGCAACGTTCAGACCGTACACGCTATCTGGCCGCGTTGGCATCGCTTGAGTTGGCCGAACCCGTTCGACGCCGCTTTGAGGTTGTCAAGTTGACGCAGCCGTTGGCGGAAAGCATGAAGCTCAAACGTTCGCTGATGGAAGAGGTAATAGAAGTTTATACCGAATCGGCGGACTACGGTGTTGCTGAGGTAACCACAGCAGCAACCTATCGCCTGGCCGAAGTTTACGAAAGTTTCGGTGCTGACCTTATGGACTCTGAACGGCCGCGGGACCTGGATGCTGCGGCGCTGGAACAATATGAACTACTACTCGAAGAGCAGGTGTACCCATTCGAAGAGAAGGCAATAGATCTATACAAGGCGAATACCGATCGTACGCGAGATGGCGTTTATGACGAGTGGGTCCGGAAAAGTTTCTCGAGGTTGGCTAGCCTGATGCCTGCTCGATACGCGAAAGTGGAGCGCAGCGAAGATGTTGTTACAGGGCTGTATTAAAAAGTTGACGGCGATACGCTTGGCGCCGCTGGCAGCAATGCTGGTGTTGGCTGGCTGTGGCGGTACAGCGCCGAAATCGTCGTCGAGTGTGCCAGGCCAGGTAATTTCAGGTGACACGCCGGCAGAACTGCGCCCGGAAGTCCCGGCTCAGGCGCAGACAATGTTCGAGCAGGCGACCTCGGTGATGGCGAGTGGCGACTTCCTCGATGCAGAGCTGCGGTTTAAGGAGTTCTTGCTACGTTACCCGAGCTATCCGGGCGCTCACGTCAATCTGGCGATCATTCATATCAACAATGGTAATGATGCTGCGGCTCAGGCGGCCATTGATGCGGCGTTGGCCCTGAATGCGTCCCATCCGGCTGCGTTGAACCAGCAGGGCCTGCTATTTCGCAAAAACGGCAAATTTATTGAGGCAGAAGCTGCTTATTTGAAGGCCGTCACAGCGTCACCCGATTATGCCTTGGCACACTACAACCTGGGCGTTCTAAATGAACTCTATTTGCAGCGCCTGGATACTGCTTTGCAGCATTTTGAGCAATATCAATCCCTTGTCGGTGAGGACAAACAAGTCGAGAAGTGGATTGCTGATCTGAGACGGCGTGTATCGGCGACTCAGCGCACGGCAAACGTGGCGGAATGACGGACATGAGACCTATCGCACATAAGGTATTCGGCCCCCGATTCATGCTGGCCATGTTGTTGGCGGCGTTTGCCACCTCTGCTCAGGAGGCTGATGACTTGGACGGGCTTGAACCAGCTGTCGATACGTCGGCAGAAGTCCTGGAACCAGCGGTCGATACCTCAGCCGCAGTGCAGGGCGAGCCTGAGGAAGAATTGGAAGATTTGCAGCCGGCAGTATCACTGGCTGCAGATGTAAGCAGGCAGGAAAGCGGCGGCGCAGTGATGGATCGAATTGATTTGGGCCGCACAGAGATTACAGGTAACTCGGAATTACCGACGGTGTTGTACATCGTACCGTGGCAAAAATCGGATCCGGGTGACCTGATGGGAAGACCGGTCAATACATTGTTAGACGAAGTGTTGGCGCCGGTTGACCGCGAAGAGTTTTTGCGACGGGTCGATTATTACGGCGATCTGTACGGAGATGAAGAGCAAGAGTAGGAGCGCCGACAGGCGCGCATTGAAAACTAGAGGAGCAAGACCATGGGCACAATAGTGCGCTTTTTTCAGGACGGTGGTGCTTTCATGTACCCAATCCTGTTCGTGTTCGCGTTCGGTGTCGCAATCGCGATCGAACGTTGGACGTATCTAACATTGTCGGGTGCGAGCAATCGCGCTCTGTGGAAGAAGATCGTGCCGTTTCTCAAGGCCGGAAACTTCCAGGAGGCTGCTCAGGTAACGGGCAAGTCGAAAGCAGCGATCGCATCGATCCTGACTTACGGTTTGTATCGCGTTAAGTCTGCGCGCCGCCGTGACGACATCGAGAAAGCAATGGAAGAGAGCATGATGGAAGTGCTGCCGCGACTTGAAAAGCGCACGCACTACCTCGCAACGCTCGCTAACATCGCGACTCTGCTCGGACTGCTCGGAACCATTATTGGTTTGATTCGTGCGTTCACAGCAGTATCGAATGCGAATCCGGCCGACAAAGCGGATCTTCTGTCTGCATCCATTTCGGTCGCAATGAACACGACCGCGTTTGGTTTGATGGCCGCTATTCCATTGCTGCTTATTCACGCGCTGTTGCAAACCAAAACCAACCAGCTTGTAGACAGCCTCGAGATGGCCAGCGTCAAGTTCCTGAACGCAGTGACGGAACGTCAGCTCAAGACTAGCGGAGCGTAAGTATGATTCGTCGCCGCAAGGGCGGTCGTCGTCACAACGAAGAGACGGCCGAACTCAACATCACGGCTTTTATGAACCTGATGGTTATTCTGGTTCCGTTCCTGCTGATTACAGCGGTGTTCTCGCGTTTGGCAATTCTCGAGTTGAATTTGCCAGGCTCCTCAACCGAGCCCGTGGATCCGCAGGAGCAGACTTTTCAACTGGAAGTCATTGTTCGTAAAGACAAGATAGAAATAGGCGACCGCAATCAAGGTTTGCTTGGAGTTTATCCAAACTCTGAGGAAGGCTACAACTACACGGCACTTGAAACGAAGTTGGCAGAATTGAAGAAGCGCTATCCAAGCAAGACGGATGCGTCCATCTTGCTCGAATCCGATATCGAATACGACACGCTGGTACAGGTCATGGATAAGGTCCGTGTCGGTGTGTCTGTCGAAGACGATGCAATCCTGCGCACGGATTTATTTCCTGATATCTCGATCGGTGACGCACCGGTTTCGGCTGGAGGCGCCTGAGTAATGGTTAAGTCCGCAAGAGCAAAACGTATGGACAAGCACCATGGGCGCAACAAGCGCACCGTGGGACTAAATCTCGTATCGCTGATGGATATCTTCACGATTCTGGTGTTCTTCCTGCTCGTCAATTCGTCCGACGTTGAAACGTTGCCGAATACCAAGGACCTGCAATTGCCGGAATCAATAGCCGAAGAGAAGGCCAAGGAAACGGTAGTAATACTCATTGGTGAAGAAGACATTCTTGTTCAAGGAACACCGATCGCGAAGATAGCTGATGTCATGAAATTGAAAGGCAATGACATTCCGGCATTACGCCAGGCACTAAAGTCGCAGAATGATCGCGTACTGCGTCGCGAGGCTCAGGACGATATCGCCGGACGTGAAGTGACGATCATGGGTGACAAAGAAATTCCGTATAAGTTGCTGAAAAAGGTCATGGCAACTTGCACACAATCGGACTATGGGCAGATATCGCTGGCTGTCTTGCAGAAGAGCTCGGAAAAGCTCGATGGTCTGCAGGCTGCACGTTAAGGCGCGCCGGACGATATTCAGGGAGTAACACGTGGATTTACCGTTTTACAGAGAGTACACACTGCCTTGGACCAAGCACTCCAGCCAGGAGCGCAAATTCCAGCGCCTGCTCGGGTCAATATTCCTGGGCGTGCTTATTCTGGGCGCGGTTTGGCCGTTTATCCCGACGACCAAGCCGGATCCCGACGAGATTATTGAAATTCCACCGCGTATTGCTCAGTTACTTCTTGAAGATAGGCCATTACCGCCACCGCCACCGCCAGTTGTGGAGGAAGAGCCTGAGCCGGAGCCTGACGAGCCGGAGCCGGAACCCGAACAAGTTGTGGAAACCGAGCCAGAGCCGGAGCCGGAACCCATTCCGGAACCCGAGCCAGAACCTGATTTGACCGAAGTTGCCCGCGAACAAGCGCAAGCGGCCTTCATGCCATTTGCCGAAGATCTGGCCGACCTGGTCGATAGGGACCTGGTGGATACGGTTGACGATCGCGATTTGACGTCTTCAGTCGGTGAGGCTTCACGTAATGAGCGTTCCATGATTACGTCCAAGGTCGGCACAGCGTCCGGCGGTATTAACACCGCAAGTCTGAGTCGGAATACAGGTGGTTCCGGTATCGCGGGCCGCAACACTACACAAATTACGAGTCCGGTAGCGGGCCTCGGTGAATCGGCGGGCGGCGCGCGTCGCACCGGAACTAGCGGCAAGGCATCGCGCTCGCGCGAAGAAATCGAACTCGTATTCGACAAGAACAAGGGAGCGATCTTCTCTCTCTACAATCGTGCATTGCGTGTCGACCCATCCCTTGAAGGCAAGATCGTGTTGCGTCTGACTATCGCCCCGAACGGTGCGGTTACTTTCTGCGAAGTTGTATCCAGTGAATTGGGTGATCCAGAGCTGGAGCAAAAACTCGTTGCGCGCATCAAGTTGTTCCGCTTTGAAGCGAAGGACGTCGAATCAATCACGACGACCAAGCCGATCGATTTCTTCCCGGCGTAGCGATTCAATCCTAACGACAAAGTTTGTAACGCTTATCCTTGAGCTCGCGTAGCCGAGCCTCATAGCGAATGCCTTGCGCAGCCGTATAGCCATCGCGCATTCTCGCCTCGATCACACGAATCTTCTTCTTGACCGCCGCACAGGCTTGCCGCTCCGCTTTGTGGTCCGCGAATACAGGCGTCTGTAGCTGCATTAGCAGCATGAGCGTCCACGCCATTGCTTTCATTTTTCTCTCCTGGCCATTTCTGTCGTTATACTGAGCTTAAGTCGACACTTGCGACCAACAAATTGGCCAATAGCACCAGATATAGGAATCGATCGATGAATAAAATGGGAAAGCTCCTCGCGACCGTTGCTGTCGCAATTGTTTTTGCCGCAGCGGCAAACGCACAATCCGATTTAGAAAACCTCATTGAACAAACGGGGATAGAAGCTGGGCCAGTCGCGATGCGCGACGTACCTGGCTGGAAGGCGCCGAAGAAAATTCTCGTCTATGGCGCGTTCGATATTGATGAAGAGCTGCAAGGGATTGCGCCTGGCATCGAGTTTATTCCGGCAAGATCCGAGGCTGACGCTATGGCTGCAGCAGCTGATGTGGACGCGATCATCGGCCGCTGCTCAAATGATCTTGTGAACGCAGCAGCACGTGCAACCTGGGTTCAGGTGACGAGCGCTGGCGTCGAGCGCTGTATGGCGACGACTCGCATCATGAATGGCCAGGTGATCCTGAGTAACATGCAGAAAATGTCATCACCGGTAATTGCAGAGCACGTCACCGCGATGACTCTGGCGTTGGCACGTAGTCTGCCGCAATTTATAAATGCAATGGAAACCGGGGCATGGCTGAAGCGGCAAGGAAATGTTACCCAAAGCATGCAGTCCGTCGGCGGTAAGACAATGCTGGTGGTCGGTCTTGGTGGAATCGGCACCGAGGTAGCGCGTCGGGCAGCGGCGCTGGATATGCGAGTGGTCGGCACGCGCCGCAGTTCGAGAGAAGGACCCGACTTCGTTGACTATGTAGGTTTGTCTGACGAATTGCTGGATCTTGCAGCGGAAGCAGATTTCATCGTTAATGCGCTGCCGCTAACTGCTGAAACCACGGGGATCTTCGACGCCGAATTTTTTCGAGTTGCCAAGACAGGCGCACATTTCATTAACGTAGGCCGAGGCAAAAGTGTGGTAACCGACGATCTCGTCGCAGCCTTACGGAGCGGCCAAATTGCCGGTGCTGCATTAGACGTCTCAGAGCCGGAGCCGCTGCCGGCCGACCATCCTCTTTGGCAAATGCACAACGTCATTATCACGCCGCATGTCGCGGGCAATGGTGGCAATCGCATTCGCCACATGATCGTGTTGCGCGAAAATTTAAGACGATTCGCGGCTGGTGAGGCGCTCTTGAATGTCGTGGATCCGGAGCTTGGCTACTAGCGAAGAATTATCAGCCGGGCGGGATCATTCGACCGGATTTCCGCCGGTTGCTCGGGCCGATGCTCGCGTCCTGGTCCTCGGTAGTTTGCCCGGTCGGCGTTCAATCGCTGCCGACCAGTACTACGCGCATCCACAAAACGCATTTTGGCGAATCATGGCCGATCTCGTTGCCGCTACTGGCGATTACGTAGATCGCTGCGAGACACTAATGGGCTCGCGAATTGCATTGTGGGATGTACTGGCTACTTCGGTACGGCCAGGAAGCATGGATGCTGATATCGAAATGGCGACCGCGAAGGCAAACGATTTTGACGACTTCCTGACGCAGCATTCTGACATCGGGCTAATTTGTTTTAACGGCCAAAAAGCGGCGCAGTTATTTTCGCGCTTTGTGGAGCCGGACCTCAACCACGCTAAACCGACGACATTGACGCTGCCATCAACCAGCCCGGCATACGCTGCGATGAGTTACGCTGAGAAGCGAGAGAATTGGCATGCGGCAATCGCAACATCGATCCCGACAGCAGGAGCTTAAGTAATGGATGGACAGGGATTATTTGGACCTTTCTTCGCCGTCATGGCGCTGACGTTCGTGGTCTGGGTGTATATGTACATACGGCGGATTAGTTTCATAGTTAAAAATCGCATCCACCCACAAAAATTGACGACGCCAGACAAAGGTGCCGCTCTGATCGATGAGCAGGTCAATTGGGCGGCCTACAATTTTCGCAACCTGTTCGAGATACCGGTACTTTTTTACATGATTTGCCTGTACCTGGTTATCACTGGAAATGTCGATGGCTACTACGTCGCTGGCGGCTGGATATTTTTTGGCTTTCGCGCCATGCACAGCCTGGTTCAATGTACGGTCAACATCGTCAGGTTGCGATTTACGCTGTATATGGCCGGTGCGCTGGTGCTTTGGTGGATGGTGTTTCGAGCGGCGTACCAATTCGTAATCGCGTAGATTTCGTGGCACTTCGGTGCCTTGCTGCGGTCCAACACATAGATGAACACAATGCGCATACAGGCCCTGCAAAAACCAGCGCGAGCTCGAAGAATTGCTCGCGAAATCGCCAGCATCACGATTCTGATCGTTACCGTGTTGGCAGCAAGATCGACACTCGCAGATCACTATCATGTGCCGTCTGGCTCGATGGAGCCGACGCTAAAGGCTGGCGATCGGGTGGTTGTCGACAAGCGGGCATTCGGACTACGCGTTCCATTCACGCAGATTCACCTGACGCGGGGTGAGGACGTTGCTGCCGGCGAGGTTGTTATTTTCGATTCGCCGCGGGACGGCAAACGCCTGATCAAACGCATCGTTGCGGTCGGAGGTGACACTGTTGCGATTAGCAATGGTCGTCTGGTCGTCAATGGCAGACCATTGGCACTTCCGGGTGAAGATAACATCGAACTAATCGGTGATCGTATCGTTAGCCTGAATCTGGATCACGGTGGTGGTCCGAATATCGAGCAACTGATTCCGGCAGGAAAACTGCTCGCTGTGGGTGATCATCGCGGCAATAGCCTGGATGGCCGCATGTTCGGCCTGATTGATCAGGAGTCTGTCTATGGTCGCGCGATCGCGGTGTACTACCGCAGTAACGACGGTTTCGTCTGGAATTCGCTATAACGCACTGTCGCCCGTCTCGCCGGTGCGAATACGCCATACCTGCTCAATACTGGTGACGAAAATCTTGCCGTCGCCGACTTTGCCCGTCTTGGCGCTCTCGATAATCGTCTCAACGGTTCGCTCCAGCAGATCGTCGGAGACGGCTACTTCGATTTTCGCTTTCGGCAGGAAATCGACCACATATTCAGCGCCCCGGTAGAGCTCAGTATGTCCGCGTTGACGGCCGAAACCCTTGACTTCGCTTACGGTCATTCCCTGAATTCCGACTTCGCTCAAAGCGTTGCGAACGTCGTCGAGGCGGAACGGTTTAACGATGGCGGTGACGAGCTTCATGCGTGATCCCTGAGGCGGCTGCGACGGTCTGCCCATGCTAGCAATACGGCCACCCGAAGTGTACAAAGAAAACTTGTTTCCGTGATCGAAAACGATGGCAATCGCAAAACTCAAAGAACCGCTGGGTCTTCGCTACAACAGTCTGGCGCTGCTGTACTCGTTGTCGGCCTATTTACTGGGTTTTGCCGGCCTGTTGCATTCGAACTGGGCGGTCAATATTTTGGCCACTCTATTGCTTGCGCACGGCATGATTATCGCCGCCTATATGATTCACGAATGTGGCCACCAACTGGTTTTCAAGCGCGGCGTGGACAATGCCCGACTGGGCCGCGTAATGAGCTGGTTGTGTGGCGCGGCGTATGGCACCTACGAAGACATGCGCTACAAACATTTTCGTCATCATGTCGATAACGATGATGTAGTGTGGTTTGAATACGAAGAGTATTTCGAAAAACACACAACGGTTCTAAAAATCACTCAGCTGCTGGAGTGGTTCTACATCCCGGCGCATGACCTGATCATGCATTTCATCATGGTATTCACGTCTTTTATTATTCCTGAACGCCGCGACCAACGAATCAGAAATATTACGGTCATCGCGATTCGCGGTAGCTTATTTGTCACGCTTCTGTTGCTTTTTCCCAAAGTTGCGATGTTGTACGTGGTCGCTTACCTGATGATGATGCACGTGTTGCGGTTCATGGATGCGTTGCAACATGACTATTCCTACAATGCGACGTTATTCGAATACGTACAGCCGCCGCACAAGGGCGATAGTGATTGGGAGCAGGAACATACGTATAGCGTGCCGATTTCGATGCGCTTTCCGATTCTGAATTACCTGACACTGAATTTTGGTTATCACAATGCACATCATTACGACATGAATGTGCCATGGTATCGACTACCGGAGTTGCATCAGGAAATTGCTGGCGACGATCCGACCAAAGTGATCCCATTTAAGTCGCAACTCAAGTTGTATCATCGCAATCGCGTGCTCAGGGTGTGTAATCCGGAGCCGGACGATTATCCGCAAGGCGCAGAGTACCTCGCGAGCGCACGGGCTGGTGAGGGTCCGATTGGCGGCAACGCAGCGTCATTCCTGACGTCTTTCTAAGCCGAATATAGAATCCGGGGTAAGCAAATGAGTGAGTCCGCAGACATAGGCAGAATCGGCTGGATCGACATGACAGTTGACGACGCTGCATCCGTACGTGATTTCTATCAGGCTGTTGTTGGCTGGGACACCGACGAAGTCGACATGGGCGGCTACAGCGACTACGTTATGAAAATGCCGGCAACTGGTGATGGTATCTCCGGGGTGTGCCATGCCCGCGGTAGCAATGCCGACTTGCCGTCTGGCTGGTTGATTTACATCATCGTAGCGGACGTCGCCGCGAGCGTTGCGCAGTGTAAAGCGAACGGTGGCAAAGTCGTTGTCGAACCGCGCGGCCTGGCCGGAGGTAGTTTTTGTGTGGTTGAGGATCCAGGCGGATCTGTTGCAGGACTGTATCAACCCAAAGTGGACTGAAAAACGAGCCTATAGCCCTTGCGATGAAGTCCCGATTCGATAAGCCTGAATGGCATGCAGCCGTTGCCGGGCTATTGCAATGCGATGACTCCGCATCCACCTGCCGTGCGCTGGTAAAGGTATTGGATGTCGCCGTTAGTAACGGCGGGACCTGCCTGATTGCTTTTCATCAGGATGCGCCCCCTGACGTGTTGCATCATTCGATGGAGCAGGCTGCGGCGCAACACTATCTCGATCGCTATCTCGCCGGACCGTATTTGCTTGATCCCTTGTTTCATTTGGCGATGCGGACCAAGCGGACCGCGGTCTGCCGGTTTCGCGATGCTGCTCCGGACCGATTCAGATCGAGCGAGTACTACCGTCAATATTACGAACGAACACACTTACGTGATGAGATGGATTTTCTGTTGCGGGTTGCGGACGGAAGTACCTTGGTGTTCGTCGTCGGGCGTCGCCAGAAACGCTTCAGCAAGTCCGAAGTCGATCGCCTTCGATTGATCGAGCAAGTTGTGTACGCGGCGATGCAAAACATCTGGCAACGTTCGGACGGTAATCGTCGCAATAAGCGTGAGCTCAACCGCAACCTGAGTCTGCATCGTCGGTTACGGCGATGTTTTGACAATTTTGGTGAATCGGTCCTGACGAAGCGCGAACGTCAGATCACACAACTGCTGTTGCGCGGACACTCGGCCAAGTCCGTCGCACGCGAATTGCGCATTGCGCCGGGTACTGTAGTGGTTCACAAGCGCAATCTGTTCGCAAAGCTAGGCATTACCTCACAGCACGAACTTTTCTCCTTGTTTATCAAAGACCTATCAAGGACCTGAAGCCATAGCACAAGCTACCATCGATTGGGTATTCAGCCGATCGGTGCGGACGCTCAAAATAAGGTTTCAACAAATACTGGATCAATCATGTTCGATTTTGATTTTGGATTGGGTGATGAGATCAACCTGTTGCGCGACAGCGTCGCAGCATTCGCGGCCGATAAGATTGCACCGCGCGCTGCCGACATTGACGCTCAGAACGAGTTTCCACGCGACCTCTGGCCACAACTTGGTGAGCTGGGTTTGTTGGGAATCACGGTTCAAGAAGAATACGGCGGTGCCAGCCTGGGTTACCTCGCGCATGTTGTCGCGATGGAGGAGATTAGTCGCGCGTCGGCATCGGTCGGTCTTTCCTACGGGGCTCACTCGAATCTATGCGTCAATCAGATTCGACGTTGGGGCAGCGACGAACAAAAGCAGAAATATCTGCCAAAACTCGTCAGCGGTGAACACCTGGGCGCGCTCGCGATGAGTGAGGCAGGCGCAGGTTCAGACATCATGGGCATGCGCAGCTCGGCCGAACGCGACGGCGACGAATACATTTTGAACGGCGCGAAAATGTGGATAACGAATGCTCCGAAGGCTGATGTCGTCGTGGTCTATGCGCTAACGGATGTTGCAGACCGTCGCTTGAGCGCTTTCATTGTCGCGCGTGGCACGCCTGGATTGTCCACTGCTCAAAAGCTCGACAAATTCGGTATGCGCGGGTCAGATACCAGTGAGGTCGTGTTGCAGGACTGTCGTGTTCCGGCTGCTAATCTTCTTGGGACGGAAGGCAAGGGTGCCGCGATACTGATGAGCGGACTGGACTACGAGCGTGTCGTACTCGCAGGCGGGCCACTTGGCATCATGCGTGCCTGCATGGACCTGGTCATGCCGTATGTTCACGATCGCAAGCAATTTGGCCAACCGATCGGTGAATTTCAGCTCATGCAGGGAAAAATCGCGGACATGTATACGACGATGAACAGTTGTCGTTCCTATGTGTACGCGGTCGCGCGAGCCTGCGATCGCCAGCAAACTACCCGATTCGATGCGGCAGGCTGTATTCTTGTAGCGGCCGAGAAGGCGACCTGGATGGCAAGCGAGGCGATTCAGGCGTTGGGCGGAAACGGATATATCAACGAATTTCCGGCTGGACGATTGCTGCGCGATGCCAAGCTATATGAGATCGGCGCAGGAACCAGCGAGATTCGACGCATGCTGATAGGACGCGAATTGTTTAATGCCACTAATTGAAAGCAAAATTGATCGCGATTCGGAAGATTTCGCGAATAACAGGCTTGCCAACGAATCCCTGGCACAGGCATTACGCGAACTGAGTGAAAATGTGCGGACAGGTGGCTCTGCGCGATCGCGCGAACGCCATTTATCGCGTGGCAAATTGCTGCCGCGCGACAGAATCGACAACCTGATAGATGACGATTCACCGTTTCTGGAAATCGCGCAACTCGCAGCGCACGAAGTGTACGAAGATCATGTGCCTGCGGCAGGAATCATCGCCGGCATTGGACGTATACAAAATACGGAATGCATGATCATCGCAAATGACGCCACGGTCAAAGGCGGCACCTATTATCCGCTAACTGTAAAGAAGCACCTGCGTGCGCAGGAGATTGCGGAACAGAATCACTTGCCATGTATCTATTTGGTCGACTCGGGCGGGGCGTTCCTGCCGCGGCAGGACGAGGTGTTTCCTGATCGCGATCACTGCGGTCGGATTTTTTATAATCAGGCTCGCATGTCGGCGAAAGGCATTCCACAGATCGCCGCTGTCTTGGGCTCATGCACAGCTGGCGGAGCCTACGTGCCAGCCATGTGCGACGAAGCGATCATTGTGCGCAATCAAGGCACGATTTTCCTCGGTGGTCCGCCATTGGTTAAGGCTGCGACCGGCGAGGTCGTCGATGCGGAGACGTTGGGCGGTGGCAGCGTGCATTCGCGTATTTCCGGCGTCACCGATCACCTGGCTGACAACGATGGACACGCGCTCGAAATTGCCAGGGAGATTGTCGCCAATTTTAATCTTGAGAAGCGTGCTTCTGTCAAACTCCGCGAGCCGACTGATCCTGTGTACCCGGCCGAGGATATCTACGGCATTGTGTCGCGCGAGTACCGCTTTCCCTACGACGTCCGCGAAGTCATAGCACGGATTGTCGATGCGTCGGAATTTCAGGAATTTAAGAAACTCTACGGCTCCACTCTGGTTTGCGGCTATGCGCATATTGATGGATGCCCGGTCGGTATAGTCGCTAATAATGGAATCCTGTTCATGGAGTCGGCACAGAAGGGCGCGCATTTTGTTCAGCTGTGCAATCGCCGTGGTATTCCGCTGCTCTTCTTGCAAAACATCACTGGCTTCATGGTTGGTAAGCGCGTCGAGCATGCTGGGATTGCCAAAGATGGCGCGAAGATGGTGAACGCGGTCGCTACGGCGACGGTACCCAAATTCACAGTCGTTATCGGCGGGTCTTTTGGTGCCGGTAATTACGCTATGTGTGGTCGAGCCTACAACCCGCGAATGATGTGGATGTGGCCGAATGCGCGGATTTCCGTCATGGGCGGCGAGCAAGCGGCTCTTGTGCTGTCTACCGTCAAGCGCGACGGGTTGGAAGCTCGTGGTGATGAGTGGCCGGATGAGGCACAGACGGCATTCGAAAATGAGATTCGTGAGCAGTATGAATCGCAGGGAAACCCATATTACGCGAGCGCCCGCTTATGGGATGACGGTGTGATCGACCCTGTCGATACGCGGGATGTTCTTTCGCAAGCGCTGTCGGCCGCATTGAATCGGCCACGTGATGAGGAAACGCCGCACGGCATCTTCCGCATGTAGTCGATATGCAGATCAGCTGCTGTATCATGACCGGTCTCAAAACGCCTAAATGACGCCTGCCGCGTCGAATTCACTTATTATCCACCTGCATGTCCGAAGCCGGACGATACGAGACTTGAGTAATCGATGGCCCTGAACTACGACAAACTAATGACAACGAAGCACACCGACATCGAACGAATCTATGGCGATGTCGAGGCGATGCTTTATGCACAAAGCGTCGGCTTCGGTCGAGACGCGGTTGATCGCAAGGAATTGGACTACGTCTATGAACAGGGTCAGGCGCTAAGAACCGTGCCTACGCTGGCCAGCGCGCTGGTACCTGACATGTTCCCGCCTGATCTGGGTTGGGACTACAGCCAGGTGCTGCACGTTGAACAGCGCCTGCAACTTTACCGCCCATTGCCGCCTGCTGCGGATTTGCGCCTCGACAAACGTGTTGTCGATGTATTCGACCGCGGCGCCAGGCGCGGCGCGATGTTCTTGTTCGAGGTAGAAGGTCGACTGGCCAAGGATGACACAGTCTTATTCACGCTTGGCGCGACCGTCATGGCGCGAGGCGACGGTGGCTTCGATGGACCTTCGGGCTCTGGGCCACCACCGCACCGGCCGCCGCGCCGCGAGCCGGATTTAAGTTGTGAGACGCCGACCCGCGCTGATCAGGCACTGTTGTTTCGTTTGAATGGAGACCGAAATCCATTGCACGCGGATCCGGACGCTGCGACCGCGGCTGGATTCGAAATTCCAATATTGCACGGTCTGTGTACCTACGGCATCGCTTGTCGGGCAATTCTCAAGACCATATGTGACTACGACCACACGCTGATTGAAGGTTTCGATGCACGCTTTTCATTACCGGTAATGCCTGGTGACACGATCGTCACTGATATGTGGCAGGACGGCAACGTAGTTTCATTCCAGTGCTCTGCCAAAGAGCGCGACTGCATCGTCTTGCGCAATGGTAAGTGCACGCTGAAGACTACTTAGAGACTTCCGCCGATGTCTGAGCGCGTTAAAATATCGATCGATGGGCATGTCGCCGCCGTCACTTTGAATCGTCCGGACAAGCACAATGCCGTCGACCTGAAAATGTTCGCTGCGCTGGCGGCGGCTGGAGAACAACTTGCGACAAACCGGTCGGTCAGGGCAATAGTTCTGCGCGGTGCCGGAAAGAGTTTTTGCGCAGGCGTGGATCTTAGTATTTTTCAACAAGGCGATGGGACACTTGGTCCTGAGATGATGGCACCCGGTGAAACGTCACCTGCGAATTTTTTTCAACGTGCTGCGACTATCTGGCGCGAGGTTCCGGTACCAGTAATTAGCGCATTACACGGCACTGTTTTTGGTGCTGGCTTGCAAATCGCCCTCGGCGCCGATCTGCGCTTCGCAAGCTCAGATTGCCGAATGTCGGTGATGGAGATCAAATGGGGGATTATTCCGGATATGGCAATCAGTACGACCTTGCCCCGCATCATGCCGCTCGACAAGATCAAGGAGTTGGCATGGACCGGGCGAATCGTCTCCGGCGAAGAAGCATTGGATCTCGGACTGGTCACGGCGCTGCATGCTGACCCGTTCGCCGCCGCGATCGAAACAGCTGGACTGATTGCAGGTCGATCGCCGGCTGCGGTTCGTGCCATCAAGCGACTTTTTGACGAATCGGCCACAATGGATGTTTCGAAAGCGTTGCAGCTTGAGGCGGAGTTACAATTGGCGCTTCTCGGCAGCGCCGATCAGGCCGAAGCTGTCATGGCGAACCTCGAAAAACGCGACCCAAATTTCGAGGGTTAGCCGCGTTAGGCGGCAAAAATTTGAACTGTTTTCGGCGGGGCACAGTCTAAAAAAACCACTGAATCAGGTGATCCATGGCATGCAGTTTTGTGCTAAAAAGGGCGTCGCGATGACTGCGATTAGATGGAATTTTCTACGCCTGCTGGGCCTCACTGGGCTCGTAGCCTGCGTAGCTGTAGCGCAGGCAGGCGAGTCATTCCCTGGCTACGCGCCAGCAGAAGTTCTGATCGAGACGCAGCAGAAAGCCGACAAGTTGTTTGAGATCGGCGACTACAAGCGCGCGATGCTGATCTATCGGCAAGATCTTTCTCCGCTCGGCGACAAGTTCGCGCAATACATGGTCGGTTATATGCATTATTCGGGTCGCGGCGTGGACGAGGATCCGGTTATAGCGTCGGCTTGGTATCGCCTCGCAGCGGAACGCGGCGTGCAAGATTACGTCCGCGTGCGGGACGCTCTGATGAGTCTCTTGGATGATGAGCAACGTGCCCGTTCCGACGTCATATTTGCTGAACTGCGAACTCAAATGGGAGACGCTGCGCTGATCACACAGCTGGTCAATCAAGGCCTGCAAAGTTTAACGGCGCGTCGCGGCGACGGATCGATCTCAGACGAGCGATTCGAAGGCATGAGTTTCAGCCAAGAGCTGAGTATGCGTAAGGCAACAGTGACGCGCCTTCGGCAACGCATCGACTACCTCGTAGAATATGTTGCGACCGACCCGTCGGCGAGTGATCTGGAGCGCGACAAGATCAAGTATTTAGAGGAAGAAGTTCGCCGCGAAATCGAAATGTTCGAAGCGAGCATCAGGTAACTCGAGCTAATCGGGCTGTAGTCCACGGCTGAGAATCTCGGGAAACTCTCGCAACACGCGCTCAGCCGCTTGTTCGTCGCCGTGAAACCATTTTGGAATCCAGTTGATCGAGCCCATGATCGAGTTGCCAGTCATACGCACGTCATTCGCGACGATACTGCCATCTTCGATACCAGCATTTAGAAGCGACTCGAACCGCGCGCTGTGTGTTCTCGATACCTCTAGAATTTCTTCGCGATGCGCAGGCTTGAGCGACGGAATTTCGCTCATGATTGCCAGTGGTCCGCGCTCACCCAGCATGAATTCGATGTGGTAACGAATGTAGAGTTGTACCTGATCGAAACCGCTTGCACCTTCATTGATGGCGCGATCCATCGCCTCACGGCCAATATCCGCGGCCCGCACATAGCATTGGTAGACAAGTTCTTCCTTGTTGCGGACATAGTAATAGAGTGCCGCGTCGGTCAGGCCGAGGATATCGGCGACGTCCTTTAATGACGTGCCGCTGTAGCCCTTTTGATTGAAGCAATAAGCAGCGGCTCTGAGCACTCGGTCGTGCTGCAGTTGAAATTTGGTTTCATCCGGGTTGCGAGCCATGGTTTCGTGGACCTTGCACTTGTGATTTGTCTCAATCTGAATTATTTTAATCTAGATTAAAATTTTTTCAATAGCAAAACGCATTGATTTCTAAAGAATTTCTGCCAGGTTAGCGGAGATTCGTGCTGTTTTTCTTCCGGAGAATTACTGTCGATGAGTACCGCAGCCAGCGATCTGCCCGGCACTTCGAGCCGTAAGGCACCGTTACGATTCATAACCGCGGCCTCCTTGTTCGACGGCCACGACGCGGCGATCAACATCATGCGGCGACTGATTCAGGCGCAGGGCGCCGAGGTCGTGCATCTTGGGCACAACCGCAGTGTCGACGACATTGTGCGTGCTGCCATTCAGGAAGACGCCGATGGCATTGCGGTCAGCTCCTATCAGGGCGGCCACATGGAGTTCTTCCGCTACATGGTTGATCGACTCCGTGAACTTGGAGCGCCGCATATCAAAGTATTCGGTGGCGGTGGCGGCACGATTACGCCTGAAGAAATCGCGAGTTTGATGGAGTACGGCGTCGAGCGGATTTACCACCCGCATGACGGCATGAACCTCGGTTTGGAAGACATGATTCGCGATCTCATGCGGCGCACGCTGAGCGATCGCCAGGTTCCGCCGACACTGGATCCGGCGAATACTGAATCGGCAATCGACATTGCCAGCATGATTTCTGCCATTGAAGAAGGACGAATTGACGACGCACAACTTGTTGCATTGCGCAAGGAATGGCAGATGAAAGCCGGCCAGGTACCCGTCATCGGTATCACCGGAACAGGCGGCGCTGGTAAGAGCAGTGTTACCGACGAAATTCTAAACCGTTTTCTAAGCAATTTTCCCGATAAGAAGATTGCCGTTCTTGCAGTCGATCCGACCAGACGTCGGACTGGCGGTGCATTACTTGGGGACCGGATTCGAATGAATTCTTTGCGTTCCGAGCAGGTTTTCATGCGCTCGATCGCGACCCGGAGGCAGCATCTCGCAACCAGCGAAATGCTGGGCGACCACATTAACTATTTCAAGTCGCTCGGTTTCGACCTGATCGTCGTAGAGACCGCAGGCATTGGTCAAAGCGATAGTGAGATCATCGATCTGGTCGACTTTTCCGTGTACGTGATGACCAGTGAATACGGCGCTGCAAGTCAGCTCGAAAAAATCGACATGTTGGATTTCGCCGACCTGATCATCCTTAATAAATTCGACAAGCGGGGTGCTGAAGATGCATTGCGCGATATTCGCAAGCAATGGAAACGCAATCATGTGTCGTTTGATACAGCCGATGACGACATTCCTGTTTATCCAACCATAGCGAGTCAATTCAATGACCCTGGCGTCAGCTGGATGTTTGCGCAGCTATGCGAACGGGTCGCAGAAAAAGTCGGACTCGATAAGGACTCGTGGACCCCTGACCTGGATACTTCAGTTCGGGAGCCGCGGTCGACCGCAATGATTCCGGGGCCGCGAATTCGCTATCTCGCCGAAATCGCCGAGCAAGGTCGGAGCATTAACAATGCTGTCGATAATCAAGCTGCCGCAGCCAGCCAACTACAGCACTTGTACGAGGTCCTGCGGCTACTGCCAGACCAACAACTGCCGGCCAAACTTGAAAGGTATTCAGCATCTGCACTGACCTCTGACGGCGATCAGTCGTTGCTGGTATTGCGCCAACGATATCAGGAAGCGCTCGGCGAGCTGTCGGCTGAATCGATTGAATTGCTGCAAGGCTGGCCAGAGCGCAAGGCTGGAATTCAGAGCGAGAAATTCAGCTACACGGTGCGAGGGCGAGAGATTACGGGCAACAACTATCGCGGAAGTCTGAGCCACCAAAAAATCCCGAAGATCGCCGCGCCCGAATTTAATGACTGGGGTGACTTACTCAAATTCCTGCAGAAAGAGAATCTGCCGGGCGGATACCCCTATACAGGCGGTGTGTATCCCTACCGCCGTTTGGGCGAGGATCCAACGCGCATGTTCGCGGGTGAGGGTACGCCCGAACGGACCAATCGACGCTTTCACTATCTCTCACAGGGACAGGATGCTGCGCGGCTGTCGACAGCGTTCGATTCGGTCACTTTGTACGGCGAGGATCCGCATGAGCGGCCTGATATTTTCGGCAAAGTTGGTAATTCCGGCGTATCGATCGCCACCGTCGACGATATGAAGAAGCTGTATTCCGGATTCGATTTGTGCGCACCGACAACCTCTGTATCGATGACGATCAATGGACCGGCACCGATGATTCTTGCGTTTTTCATGAATACCGCGATCGATCAGCAGGTCGAGAAACATCTGCGCGAGAACGGAGATTGGGATGCAACTGAGAAAAAAATCGACGCTTACTTTGCCGATCGTGCGCGACCCTCATACGAAGGCGAGTTGCCGCCGGGCAATGACGGGCTTGGACTGGCGCTGTTAGGAGTATCGGGCGACAAAGTCGTCGATGCCGAAACCTATGCTGAAATCCGCAATCGAACACTCGCGTCGGTTCGCGGCACGGTCCAGGCGGATATTCTCAAAGAAGACCAGGCGCAAAACACGTGCATTTTTTCGACCGAATTTGCGATGAAGATGATGGGCGACATGCAGCAGTTCTTTATCGAAAACAGCGTGCGAAATTACTACAGTATTTCAATTAGCGGATATCACATTGCAGAGGCGGGCGCGAACCCGATCAGTCAGCTCGCGTTTACGTTGGCGAACGGCTTCACGATAGTTGAGTACTACCTCGCGCGCGGCATGAGCATTGACGATTTTGCGCCAAACTTGAGTTTCTTTTTTTCCAATGGCATGGATCCCGAGTACACAGTCATCGGTCGCGTCGCAAGGCGAATCTGGGCACGCGCCATGCGCGAGCGATATGGGGCGGGTGCACGCTCGCAAATGCTCAAGTACCACGTGCAGACGTCGGGCCGCAGTCTGCACGCGCAGGAAATCAGCTTCAACGATATTCGCACGACCCTGCAGGCCCTTTACGCCCTGTTCGACAACTGTAATAGCTTGCACACAAACGCGTTTGACGAAGCAGTGACAACACCCACTGAACAGTCGGTACGCCGTGCGGTCGCGATCCAGATGATTATCTCGCGCGAGTTGGGCCTCAATTTTTGCGAAAACCCGTGGCAAGGTTCTTTTGTTGTGGACGAATTGACTGGCCTGGTAGAAGAGGCGGTCTACAAGGAATTCGAACGTATTTCGGAGCGCGGCGGGGTACTTGGTGCCATGGATACGATGTATCAGCGCGGCAAGATTCAGGAAGAAAGTCTGTACTACGAAAGCAAGAAACACGATGGTTCGTTGCCGTTGATCGGCGTTAATACATTCTTACCAAAAGAAGGGCAGGAAGACGAGGTGCATGACCTTGAGCTGATTCGTTCGTCGAATGATGAAAAGAATAATCAGATCAGACATGTGCGCGATTTTCAGGCGACCCATGCTGACGAGAGTGTCGACGCACTGGCAGGCTTGCAAACAGTTGCACGCGAGCGGGGCAATTTGTTTGCTGCGCTGATGGAAACTGTGAAGTCGAGTTCACTTGGCCAAATTTCAGCAGCGCTGTATCAGGTCGGTGGTGAATACCGACGCAATATGTAGGACATAGTCGATGAGCGATATAGTGAACTTTGAGCAAAAGGGTGGTACGGCAGTTATCGCACTTAGCCGCCCCGAAAGCATGAATTCGTTCAATACCGAGCTGCGCGCCGACCTGCATTCAGCACTCGAACGTGCCGCAAGCGAAGACTCTGTGCGCGTTGTCATTCTCACTGGTGAGGGACGCTGTTTTTCCGCTGGCGCCGACCTTAACGACAGCATTGACCGTGCGGTAACTGAAATCCTGCTGCAAGAGTACCGGCCCGTGCAGGAAATTATCGCGAGTATGCCGAAGCCTGTAATTGCCGCAGTGCCGGGCTCGGCGGCAGGAATCGGTTTGTCTATGGCATTGCAGTGTGACCTGATGATCATGGCTGACAATGCATTCCTATTGTCCCCGTTTACGACCATTTCTTTGGTTCCAGACGGCGGCATGAACTGGCTATTGGTCAGACAGCTCGGGTATCGACGGGCATTTCAGCTCAGCGTCGAATCGGAACGTATCTCAGCCAATCGATGTGTCGATTTGGGTCTTGCCAACAAAGCCGTTCCGGCAGATGAATTGCAAGACGCCGCACTAGCCTGGGCGCAAGTGCTGGAGAAACGGGCACCGCTATCTATGGCCGCGACCAAAAAGGCGATGCGCTTTGCAGCAGACAATGACTGGGACAGCTCTTTCGAACTTGAGGCGGTATTGCAAGGTGACTTGGTAGGCTGTGAGGATAATCGCGAGGGTGTCGCCGCATTCTTCGACAAACGCGTACCCGAATTTAAAGGCAAATAAAACATGGATAGAAACATATTTGATGAAGAACACGAAATGTTTCGCGATGCAGCGCGAAGTTTTCTACAAAAGGAAATTGGACCGCACGCGGAACGCTGGGCCGAACAGGAAATTGTCGATCGTGAGGCATTCCTGAAAACAGGTGAGCAGGGAATGTTGTGCATGTGGGCCGATGAGAAATACGGCGGTGCTGGTGTTACGGATTTTCGGTATGAGCAGATCTTGCTCGAGGAAAACGCGAAATACGGTGATGTGGGTTTCTTCATTTTCTTGCACAGTCGACTTGTCGGACCCTACATCGGAAGCCTCGGTACAGAAGAGCAGAAGGCGCGATGGTTGCCCAAGTGCGTCTCCGGAGAAAACGTCCTGGCAATCGCGATGACGGAACCCGGTGCAGGTAGTGATGTTTCCGGAATTCGTACCAAGGCCGAGGACAAGGGTGACCATTACTTGCTCAACGGGTCGAAGACGTTTATTTCGAATGGAATTCTTGCCGATCTTGTCATCGTTGCTGCGAAGACAGATCCGAATAGTAGCCACGGTCTGAGCTTGCTCGTTGTTGAACGTGGCATGCCCGGTTTTGAGCGCGGCAAGAACCTAAAGAAAATGGGAATGCACAGCCAGGACACGGCTGAACTTTTCTTTAACAACGTCAAAGTGCCAAAGGAAAACTTGCTAGGGGAGTGGAATCGCGGTTTCTATCATTTGATGCACTTCCTCGCCGAAGAACGCCTCCTAAGCGCTGTCGGTTCATTGGCCAATGCGGAAGCGGCGTTTGCTGTGACGATTGACTACGCATCAGAGCGTCAGGTATTTGGCAAGAAAGTCGCGGACTACCAGGTTAATCGCTTCAAATTTGCTGACATGCGAACGGAGATGGATGTTGCGCAGGCATTTATTGATCGCTGCGTCATGGTGCACAACGAGGGTAATTTAACGGCCGACGACGCGGCCAAGGCGAAGCTCTATGCAACGGAACTTGAAGATCGGGTGACTGATCAGTGCGTGCAGCTTCATGGCGGCAATGGCTACATGGAAGAGTATCCAATTAGTCGCATGTACACGGCCGCGCGTGTGTCGCGAATCTACGCCGGCAGTTCGGAGATCATGCGCGAGATTATTGCGCGCTCGATCGGTCTCGATCCGCGTAAGAAACTCTCTAAGAAGGACGCTGCCTGAGAATGCGTGTTGCTTTCATTGGCCTTGGTGTCATGGGTTACCCGATGGCCGGGTATCTAGCCAAAGACAATCACGATGTCGTCGTTTACAACCGGACTGCAACCAAAGCAGATGCTTGGCGCGCTGAGTATCAGGGCGAGTCGACAGATACACCGGCAGCAGCAGCCAATTCCGCAGAAATTGTATTTGTCTGTGTTGGCAATGATGACGACGTTCGAGAAGTCGTGTTGGACAAGAACGGAGCTCTCTCGGGAATGTCAGATGGTGCGATTATCGTCGATCACACTACGGCTTCAGCCAACATAGCAAGAGAAATCCATGCAGCTGCGAGCGGTCGCGGCATTGGCTTTCTGGACGCGCCACTATCCGGCGGACAAGCTGGCGCTGAAAATGGGCAACTGACCATCATGGTCGGCGGAGACGAAGCGACGTTTGTTCAAGCCGAACCGGTCATGAATGCTTACGCAAAAGCGATAACTCATATCGGCCCGGCGGGCAGTGGGCAGCTCGCCAAGATGGTTAATCAGATCTGCATCGCGGGCGTTGTTCAGGGACTGGCCGAAGGCCTGAGTTTTGCAAAGCATGCAGGTCTGGATGCGGAACTATTGATCAATGCGATATCAAAGGGTGCGGCGCAATCCTGGCAAATGGAAAACCGCTGGCAAACGATGGTCGACGAAGAATTCGATTTCGGTTTCGCGGTCGACTGGATGCGCAAGGATCTCAAGATCGCTTTGAACGAAGCGCAAAGAAACGGCACAACGCTCGAAATGACCGAGCTCGTTGACCGATTTTATGCCGAAGTGCAGGAAATGGGGGGCGAGCGCTGGGATACATCCAGCCTGATCGCAAGACTGCTATAATTTGACACGTCAGGGGTGGCCTGCGGGCCTGAGATCCACTAGGGGAACCCTTATAACCTGATCCGGATAATGCCGGCGTAGGAAGAAAACAATGCCAATACATTTCCCATTGCGGCTTTTTGCAGCCGTAACACTTTTCTCAACGACGAGTTTATTCGCATCAGAATCGATCGATGAAATCATCGTATCCGCTGATTTTCGTGGTCGCGTTGCGAGCGACGTTCCAGCCAGCGTTACTATCTTTGACGCGCAGCAGGTCAAGGAACGGGCCGTACAGCATTTCGAGGAGCTGGTGAACGCCGTTCCCAACCTGAGTTGGTCGGGTGATGGACATCGTGCTCGCTATTTTCAGATTCGTGGGGCAGGTGAGCTGGAACAGTATCAGGGCGCGCCCAATCCATCGGTTGGATTTTTGATCGACGATATCGACTTTAGCGGAATCGGTACGATCGCCACGCTCTTCGATATGCAAAAGGTTGAAGTCTTGCGTGGCCCGCAAGGTACACGCTATGGCGCCAATGCCCTGGCCGGCCTTATTTACATGCAAAGTACATTGCCGAGTGCTGAGTGGTCGGGGAATATTGATCTGATGGCTGGCGAGGACGATGCCTATTCGGCCGGGCTCGCATTCGGTGGCGCATTAAATAGCAACGACTCGTTGATGATGCGCACGAGTCTGCATCAATACCGCAGCAATGGATTTCGTAGCAATGACCATCTTGGGCGTGACGACACTAACGGTCGTGATGAAACGACCTTACGAACGCGATTGCGCTGGTTGGCTACGGACGACTGGCAACTCGATCTGGCAATGATGTATGCGGACGTCGATAACGGCTACGACGCATTTGCGCTCGACAATAGCTATGACGTTCTCTCGGATAAGCCAGGCAAGGATGCTCAGCAGAGTGTAGGCACGTCGCTCAAAGCAGCATATGCCGGCTGGAATGATGTCATGTTTACATCAATCACCGCAGTAGCTGATTCCGACATCGAATTCAGCTACGACGCAGATTGGGGCAACACTGAGAGCTGGGACCCTGTTACTTACGACTACATCTCAATCAGCGACCGTAAGCGCGAGACGGTTAGCCAGGAGTTTCGGCTGGTTGCATCCGATTGGCTCTTGGGCGTGTATGGGATGCGGCTGGTTGACGAACTCAGTACCTTCAACTGGGGCGACTACTACGATCCATTCTACGACTTCGCGGATAGTCTGAATGAAACATTCGCAAGCAAGTACGAGGCGACCAATCTGGCAGCATTTGGCGCATACGACGTCGACCTGAGTGAGTCGACCACGCTCAGCATGGGGTTGCGAATGGAACGACGCTCAACGGATTACTCGGATTCCGATGATTTGACTGCTGGCCCGTCTGAATCGATGGTTGGTGGTGAGCTGTCGTTGAGTCACGACCATTCAGAAGCCACAAATTTCTTCGTTACGTTGTCGCATGGCTACAAGGCTGGCGGCTTCAATCTCGGCCTGGTGCCCGACGATCGGCGAGAGTTCTCTGATGAGAAAATGTGGAATCTTGAGGTCGGCGTAAAATCGTCATTGCTAGAGAACCGCATGCGTGTGAATGCATCTGTATTTCTTGCGCGTCGTGACGACCAGCAAGTCAGAACATCCTTTCAAATCAATCCGAATGACCCCGCATCGTTTGTTTTCTTCACCGACAATGCAGCAAAAGGAGAAACGCGCGGCATTGAGGCGGACATTCGCTGGCTGCCCAACGACAGCTGGGAGCTCTACGCCACGCTGGGATTACTCGATGCGATGTTTGAAACATTCGTGACGCCACAGGTTGACTTAAGCGGACGAGAGCAAGCGCATGCACCGGAGTCGACATTCGCTATCGGTGGTCGCTATACACATGCGTCTGGCTTCTTCGTACGTCTGGACTTGTCGGCGCGTGACAGGTTTTTCTTCGACGTGAGTCATAGCGAACGATCGGTCGCCTATGAATTGGCGCATGCCCGAATAGGTTATGAGACAGATGACTGGTCGGTGCAGTTGTGGGCGCAGAATTTGTTCGACAAAGACTATGTTGTTCGCGGATTCTATTTCGGCAATGAACCGCCAGATTTTCCACCGACCTTGTATACGCGTTTCGGCGATCCGCGGCAGCTAGGCGTCAACTTCAAGATGGCATTCTAGGTGCAGGACCTGCTTGGGGTTCTGGTGGTTCAGGCGCAGGCCTTTTCTCTGCTGGAAATAGTTGCCGTGGTGCTGGCTGTGCTCTACCTGATCTTGGCGATCCGGGAAAACATCTGGTGCTGGTTGTGCGCTGGTATCAGCACGGCCATTTTTGCCTATCTGTTTTTCGACGTCCGTTTGTACATGGAGTCGATTCTAAATCTGTTCTATTTCCTGATGGCAATTTATGGTTGGCGTAAGTGGACTAGTGGTCGCCGTGGCGACAGCAACATGCCGGTCGTCGTCTGGTCGTTGCAGACGCATGTGCTGGCCATTGGCAGCGTTCTGCTCTTGAGTGGGGCTTCAGGCTATTTTCTTCATACACGTACCGATGCTGCTTTTCCTTACATCGATTCGCTGACGAGTTGGGGCGCCGTCTGGGCGACGTATCTTGTAGCTCGAAAGGTTCTGGAAAACTGGTGGTATTGGTTTGTGATTGACGCGACGATGGTATTCGTCTTCTGGGCCAAGGGCCTGCAATTCACTTCCGTGCTATACGTGTTGTACCTCCTGTTGATACCGATTGGGCTGATTAGTTGGTCGCGTTCCTGGCGCGAGGTGCAGGCGTGAACGCCAGTGTTGCAGAGGTTCTGGCAGGGATTACGGGGTGGGAAGACGCCGCCTACACTGATCTGAGTGGCGGCCTGACGAATACCAGCTGGCTCGTCGACTCGGGCGATCGTAAAGCGGTTCTCAAGATTGATGATGATCCACGATCAGTGCCATTTAATGCACGGCCGACGGAAGCGCAGATTCAGACTCGAGCAGTAAACCAGGGTCTTGCGAATAACGTCATCTACGTCAGTGACACGGTCCTCATGACTGAATTCGTCGACGGTAAGGTCTGGACGACCAAATGTCTGCAGGCGGACGAGAATCTGGAAAAGCTGGCAGCAGCGATGAAGCAGCTACACGCATTGCCATTAACTGGTCGAACATTCGATGCAATCGGCGCTGCCCGCAACTATGCGCATCGTATCCGAGCGCGCGGCTGTGATTCGGTAGAGGTTCGCGATTGTCTTGCCAGGATTGAGGCGATGCCGCTGCCGCAAAATCTGTGCTGTTGTCACAATGACCTGGTTGTCGCGAACATCATTTACATGCCTGAGATCCGTTTTCTCGATTGGGAATACGCTTGTGACAACGATCCGTTTTTCGATATTGCGACAGTTGTTGCACACCACCAGTTGCCGCCCGAGCGGGCCGAATACCTGCTTAACGCCTATTTTGATGGCGAGGGTGCGCGCTGGAGCGAACAGCTAAGTCGCCAGACTGAATTCTACGACGCGTTGCACTGGCTTTGGGAAGCATCCCGCTCACCAACTGTTGCGTAGCTCGCGCAACTTCAGAAAAACACTTCGCTCATCAGGATGTTCGCCCATTTCCGGAAATTGCTCGTGCAGCCTTGCTTTCACGGAAGTGCTGTCGAGTCGAAAGAATGTATTGATTTGGCGTTCCTGAGCGAGCGTTGTCACCAGAGCATCGTTCGGGTCCTGGTTCTTGCATGATTCCAGCAGCTCTTGCGCAGCCGCATTATCGGATTCCCGGTCGAGCGTAAATTCGAGATTGTTTACCAAATAGTCGTGGCCCGGGTACAGCAGCGTATCGTCACTCAATTGCTCAAGCTGATCGCGAAACGTGTCGTAGAGCTCGCTCGGGTGACCCCCGTTGTGGCAATTGCCGGCGCCCGCGTTAAACAATGTGTCGCCGCTGAACAGTGCCGGTGGCTTGGTCCTGGATAGCGCACAAATGTGACTCATCGTGTGTCCGGGAGTGTCGAGACATTCCAATTCAACGGTCGTGCCGACTTTGATTACATCACCGGCGCCGACGCCGCGATCGATATTCGGTATTCGGCCGCTCGCGTTTTTATGCGCGATGATTTTCGCGCCGGTCGCAGCGACAACCGCCTTGTTGCCCCCCGTGTGATCGCCATGCTCGTGCGTATTGAGAATTTGCGTAATCGTCCAGCCGCGCTCACGCGCCAGGTTCAGGCATTTCTCATAATCGAGCGGGTCGATAGCGAGAGCGTCGCCAGTCTCCGCGCAGGCGACGAGGTAATTGAAGTTTCGATACGCGTTGCCAGTCCAGATTTGCTCAACGATCATTCGATTCGTCCTTTAGTGCCGTTTGTACACAAGTTTGCCACCGACCCAGGTTTCCAGGACTTCAATGTCATCGATTTGGTCATTCGGGATAGTGAAGTAGTCTCGGTCGATAATAATGAAGTCCGCCCATTTGCCCGGTTCGAGGCTGCCAAATCGGTCTTCCTGATGCGCAGCGTATGCAGCTGCCAATGTAAAGGAATGCAGAGCCTCTGCGCGCGTCAGCGCTTCACCCGCGTACCAGCCACCGGCCGGCAGACCATCTCTGTCCTGGCGGGTTACGGCGGCATACAGGCCGTGAAAAGGGTTGGGGAGTTCGACCGGAAAATCGGATCCGCTGGCAATGATCGCGCCGGAGTTCAGCAAGCGACGCCACGCGTAACCGCCGAGTATGCGTTCAGGGCCAATGCGATCCTCAGCCATGTTCATATCGCTCGTGGCATGTGTCGGTTGCATCGCGGCGATGACACCGAGCTCGGCAAAACGCGGAATGTCGTCCAGGGCAATGATCTGCGCGTGCTCAACGCGGTTTCGCAAAGATGATGGTTGGTTGCCCTGCGCCTTGGCGAATGCGTCAAGTGCGATCCGGTTGCCGCTGTCGCCGATGGCGTGAATGCCGACCTGAAAACTCATGCTGTTGGCCTTGGCAACAAACGCAAACATCTCGTCGCTAGTGAAGAACGGCAGACCGCGGTTTTCATCGTCGTCCGAATACGGTTCGAGCATCGCCGCTCCGCGGCTGCCGAGCGCGCCATCGGCATACAGTTTCACAGCGCGGACGTCGAGATGATCGTTGCCGTAAGCAATCAGGGGTTTGCCCATCGCGTCTAGATTGGCACCGGCATCCGTGAGCATTGCGTAGATGCGCAACTTGAGGTCGTTGTCATCCGCCATGGACATGTAGACCTCTGCCTGATCAATATTGATACCTGCGTCGTGGACACCGGTTATGCCGAGTGCCTGCAGTGTGGCGATCGCTGCCGCATAGGCCGCTCTGTAGTCGTCCTTGTCTGCTTCTGGCAGGTGCGCTTTCATCAGATTCTGCGCCTTGTCAATGAGAATGCCGGTCGCGTGTCCGTTGTCGTCGCGATCAATCTTGCCGCCGGGCGGGTCGGCTGTCTCGTCGTCTATGCCAGCAATCGCTAATGCGACACTATTGGCCCAACCGGCGTGTCCGTCGACACGTCGTAGCCAAACCGGCCGATCCTTGATGACGGCATCGATGTCCGCGGCAGTCGGAAATTTCTTTTCGGGCCATAACACCTGATTCCAACCACGTCCCTGGATCCAATCTGCGTGCGGATGGTCGATCGAGAACGCAGCAATTCGGCTTATTGCATCGTCGATGTCCTGCGTGCCAGCGAGGTCGACGTTTAACGTCAAGATGCCGAGGTCGAACATGTGCGCATGGGCGTCCGTGAGACCGGGCAGCACAGTGCGAGCATTGCCATCAATTCGATTTGCGTCCGGATATTGACTGAGCAGGGTCTTATCACCCGTGGCGATCACCCTGCCGTCCTCAGAGACGAGCAGCACACTGAAGTCGCGAATGCCTGTTGTCGTCGATGTATACCCGGTTATATTGTGCAGAGCGGTTTCATTCGCGTGAGCAGCGCCGGCAATAACCAAGAGCAGTAAAAGTCGCATTTTCCTATTGTAGTCACATTGCAAAACCTCGCGCTGCCTGTGCAGCTTCGAGCGGCGACCTTGTTTTTTGTTGTTCCCATGCAACAAAAATAGCCCAAATATGGCAAATCTTGCTGAAAATGGTCTAAAGAATTGACAACTAGTCGTTTTTCTGCGACCTTTTCCGCTAGCTTTCGTAGCCTTTCAGCAACAAATGTCTACGAACAGATTGCAAGACACCTTCAGGGTACGGCTTGGCGGGGGATTCAGGGGGCCAGGAACCACGTGCTAGCGATGGTTAAGAAGCGGCTCCGCAAGGAGCCGCTTTTTTGTGCGCGTCCTATACGCGTTTTTGTTAGATTGGCCGCCTGCAATTCTCAGTCCTTACGGGGATCCGATGCACGCTAAAAACCGCATGGCCTATTGGCGGGCCAATCTGCGACTCGTCGCAATCTGTCTTCTGATCTGGTTTGTCTGCTCCTATGGATTTGGCATTCTCCTTGTCGAACAGATGAATCAGATTCGCATCGGCGGCTTTCAACTCGGGTTCTGGTTCGCGCAGCAAGGCTCAATCTACATTTTCGTGGCGCTCATATTTTTCTACGCGTGGCGCATGAAC